>JAUYTX010000057.1 GCA_030695025.1 Bacteroidales bacterium
AGTACTCTATGCATAGTCTCCGCTTATATTCAGATATCCTCTCTTTGCTCCAAGGCTCATCCCTCTGCTAACTGAGGCCTGATTTATGAAAGGGTCTGTTTTAAATCTTACCATCAGAGGTTCTCGACCGGCCTTAGATCTGACGATAACGGCACCCGAAGTAAGGTCTCCATACTCTACAGAAGGAATACCCCTGATAACCTCAACAGATTCAATATTGTCTGTAGAGATCGAGCGGATATCAATTCCGGATGCAGGAGAAGAGCCGCCTCCAACTGCTCCGGCTGAACCGGTGATTGCAGGAGAAAGGGTTTGCAGGTTCGCATTATTTGATATAGGGGCTCCGTCAACATAAATTGCAGTACCCATACTGTTCATATTGGTAGCTGAACCTCCAAGACTCCTGATTGTAAATGTCTTTGCAGTTGAAAGATTTGGATTCATTGTCACTCCACCCGGCAAAAGCTGAAGTATGTCCGAAAGTGAACTTGTTTGAAGGTGGTCCATTGCCTGCCTTGAGATGTTGGAAGCAGTTGCCTGCCCTGCTTTGCTCTCGGTAGCAACCACGGTTACTTCATTAAGACGGAATGAGCTATAGCGCATTCTTAGTCTGAGCTCTGTTACCCTGCCCGCAATCAGGTTAAGAGTTGTGTCAATTGATTCCATTCCCAGGAAGTGAATCTTTAGTTCAATTCTTCCCGGAGATAATCTCTCAAATGTAAATTCACCTCTGGTATTGGTACTGGAAATGGAACCCTGAGGAAGAATTTGTATTGTTGCAAACTCGACCGGAACATTTGCTGTTCCGAATTCAAGAACAACACCTTTTAGCGTAGCATAATTGCCTTGAGAAGAGGTCTGTGCAGAGAGATCTGCACTCAACCCCACAGCAAGAAACAACGCTATCGCAGACAGAAACAGTGCCTTTGCACCTCCGCCCGAAATCTGGATTTTGTCTCTCTTCATAGTTTATTAAAGTTAGTTGGGTTAGTCTTGTAATCTGTTTATAGTTCTTATTATTTCATTTTTTACATTTAAATCCTTTTCAATTTTAAGTTGTTCGTTAAGGGCTTTTACAATTTCGTACTTCCTGGATGAGTTTGTGTACCAAGCAAATGCTTCGGCAAGTGTTACCCTGAGCTCATTATCGTCTGACTCTCTGAGGAATTTGAACAGGGTATCAAGGTATGCAACGTTATTTAGATTCCTAAGAGCAGTTATTGTAAATCTCTTGTTTCTTGCGGCAATTGCTGGATTAAGCAGCTCTGCCATCTCCTTCTCGGTTCTGCCCAGGATATATTCAAGCATTCTTCTCTCCTGACCTCTGTTTATATACCACTGATCCTTTCCAGAATCAACATGTTTTGAAAATGCTGCCAGTGCCTCCTCTTTCCCGAATGACTCACATCCTGATTTCAGCTGAAACTCTACCCTTTTTGAGGTGCCTGGTGCAAATCTTATCTTAAATATATCATCTAACAATTCGGGAGAGAGATTTGTTGACGCCTCCTTTGCGCTCATTCTCCTGATTAATTCATAATTATCATAAAGACCAGCTTTTATTGATTTGACCACATTTGCATTAAACCTCTTATTTACAAGGTAAAAGGCCTGCATTCTAACAACAGGGCTTGCATCGGTTATCTGAATCTTTAACAATTCGTCAGACGATATTTTACCCATTCCGTAAAGCATCTTCATTGACAAAGCTTTTAATTCGGGGATTGTGCTGTTTATGTTTTTTCTCCAGTACTTTTCATTGTACTTCCCGGTTACAATCATTTCGTTAATGTCAGATGTCTCTTTTCGTGAAGAGGTGTATCTGTAGGTTGGGTCTCCTATAAGATGAGATTCAAGAGTCATTTGACCTTTGGACCAGTTACCTACACTTACTCCAAAATCAAGAACACCAACTAGTTGGTTTGTCCATGTATCCTGAAGTGTATTAACTGAATTTGCCTTTACAACCATTGTTTTACCTTCTCCAAAGATGTAGTGACCACTTATGTAATCATCAAGGTGGAACGATCCGTTAAAGCAAGCATCAAAAATGATTACCCTTGCTCCGGGTTTGTATCCGTATAAATCGGGAATTGATATATTCAGTGAGGCATCATCAATACTGTCTTTAGTCATAAATTCAGGATTAAAGGCATTCTGAACCCATGATTCCGGAACATTGTAGTTATCAATGTAATATTGTTTTGAAGCCGTAGTATCGTCAGCTCCTCTTATTTTGCTTCGGAAAAACTTCATTGTCATATCAATCCACCGGTTTGGCATATTAGTTAGTGACGATCCATTTAGAATTTGTTCGTCTTCAGAGCCGTGATGGTGTAAAATTGCAAGATCGAGCTCTTCTCGCGAAAGCTCAGACATTAGCCTGTGTTTAACAAAGTCATCAAAGGTAAAGTCAATAAATGTAAGAGTTCCCTTACCATCTTTGAAGATTTTGAACTGTTCGGTGAGTGAAAGCCTTTCATCAGCTCTGGATACCATACAGTTTGAATTATAACCATGCCCCGCAAAATATGTGAGCGATTTAATCTCTCTTTTATCCTGCTTCTCTTTTGCCGCCTTATTCAAAAATTCGCTTATCAGGGTATATTTATCTTTCCCCGGGACTTTTGGAGGTTTTATTCTGGCACTGTAAATCTCACACTCAATTCTATGAGGGCTATCTGCAGTCAGGTTATAATAAAAGTAATTTGTATATGTAGAATCTCTTTTGAT
The DNA here is from genome assembly GCA_030695025.1 of Bacteroidales bacterium. Taxonomy (GTDB): domain Bacteria; phylum Bacteroidota; class Bacteroidia; order Bacteroidales; family UBA932; genus Bact-08. Next base: position 2,734 of record JAUYTX010000057.1, read on the forward strand.
GTATTCAAATTTGAGGTCAAAATCATCGTAGAATCTGTCAGAGGGAACAGATGAACGTTCCCAGGCTCTGCGCTGATCCATCTTAAAAGCAGTTGTAAGGTGCTGTGCGTTCCTGATCATAGGGACCGGGATATCACCAATTAAAACTGCTCCTTCAATATTTTTCTCTTTATATAATTTGTACAGGTTTATTCTTATCGAGTCTGGAATGCCCCATTTATCAATCAATAAAACAGGGTTCAAGCCGTCTGCCTTAACAGACTGCATGTAATTTTCAATGGAATTTTTGCAATTGTCCCAAGTCACAGGGTCCACTACAATTGCCACGCCTCTTTCAGCAGGTTTTGCATTAAGCTCACCTGTTAAAAATGTCATGAAGGTTATAAGGAAAAATGATAAAACTTTCATCGCAATATTTTATGATATGTATATATAAGATACATCTTCGCAACAGATAGAGTCACGAAAACACTCAACAGCCTTTGGAAGACACTACTCTCCCTCAACTGATCATAAAATCAATTGGCGATTTTTCTCGAATATGGGCACCGACGCCGATCGGAACAGTGCCTGATAATTTTTGATTCTTGGCCGCTGAATCATTGAGACTCCCAGACATATCGTACTTATCGGCTGTAGTACCTGATAGTCTGACTGTATAAAATCAAAGTTTGTGTGGAGTATATTCTGATCTGAATCGAGAAAATAATAGGAAACTGCACAGCAGTCATCTCTTTTAGACTCCTTGGCTTCCAAATGTGCACCGCAAATACATTTGTGATCATGATGCTCTTGGTGCGGCTGAACCGTGCAAGAGCACTGTGTGTGAATTCCAAAAACGGCTATTTGTGAGGCGTGATCGCAGTTACATGAGTATCTTCCCACCCCCATCATCGTCAAAAGATAGATAGAAACAGAAACTGATGATACTATAAGAACAGGTATTCTCACAAATTGTTACAATTGGTAGGTTTGCGAATTTAATAAAAATATTTATTAAAATTCAAACAAAAGCCAATCATTTCCCTGCAAAATCAAGCCTGATGGCTGTAATAGGCTCTTTAAACGAGTAATAGACTCTTCGTTTTTTGAGTAAAAAAATGCTATTGAGATATGGGATTTTTCATCTTTAAGAGACCATATCTTATAATTTGTTAGATTTTTAAAATAATCTGTAAGCTCGGGTACAGCAGCCAATACAGCGAGTGGCCCTCTCATGAATTTTAACTTTCCTGATTTCTGTATAACAATTTCACTTAATTGCTCCGGAATGGTAAATATTGCAGAAGTGTCAGCCTCTATCATGTAGTGTTTAACCAAATTAACGGCATCGTAATTTATCTCTTTTGATGGCTTTTCAAATACAACAGTATAATAGGTGTCTCCTGAAATTGTCTGGAGCTGCATAGTTGTGTGGCAATCATAAGTAAAAACAGTATCTGCAAATAGAATCCCATAAGTATGAATCGAATATATCCCAAACGCATCTTCTGGAGATTCCATCTTATAAATCTCAATCGTGTACTCCTCACCTTTGTAAATTACATCAAGGGCACGAAGATGCTTAAATCCGTATTCAAGGTAAAGCTCACTTCCGCCATTCATAAAACCATAAAGTGCCTCTCCTTTGTAATGTCGCTCTCTCTTTACTGTTATCTGGTCATCTGACACTTGTGCCTGTAAAATTGCTGCAGATAGTGAAAATGCAATGATTGGCAAAAGTACCTTCAGAATTGATCTGCTGAATAGCTTCATAATTGTAATAAATTTAAATCAGCTGTTAATTTTTGGCTCAGCTGTTAATTTCTATTAGTTCAATTTTATCTCTGTCTCCTATTCCAAGTTTGAGATCCTGGGCCAAATCGATAAACCTTGAAGCACTTTTCTTATCCTCTGTCTGGATACCTTTTTCAATTCGTTTGGCTATAATTACATCGTGCCCTGTTCTGTCAACAGCCACTGGGTCGGTACCAACAATCAACATATTGTAATTACATATAAACTGAGGCTTGGCAGAAGGCCCGCCATCGAAACATCCTATAAGACCATCAGCTATATTGAGCACAACCTTATCCCGTACAGGCGGAAAAGCACAAACAAAGGCACAGGTCTCGTGCCATATCTTATGAAGTCTGGATGTATTGGTGATGGTTCCGTATGCAAGGTTTTTTAATGCCAGAGTTGTAGTTGGTCCGGCATTTTTTAAAATTGGAATGTTGATTATTTTGGTTACCTGTTCGGTACAAATTTTTGTGAAATATGAATACTTTCCACCGTTTACCATATAAGGTATTGTGTAGTCATCGTGGGTTCCCTCAAGGTCAGCATAGAAATATTGATTTTTATCAATTCTCTCTTCGCTATAAAGCTTACCCTCATTGTTGTAAAAACCACCTTTTTCATCCATGCACTCAGTTCCCGTAATTTTTATACCCGGATAATTTTCAGAGGTATAACCGGTCTCGTGAAGCTGCATTTCACGTCTGTCCCAGATGACAATATTTTTACGGGGAATTCCCGACTCTTCAAGTTGCCTTATTACAGATTTGGTAACTGCATGTGAAGTTGTTAGAAGTTTGCCGGCAACAGGATTTACCTTTAATCCGATAATGTCTTTTGGCGAAACAAACTTTCTCCATGCTTTTTTCAGACTCTTTTCACCGGTCAGAGAGAGCATTGCCGTTTTAAGCATATGGTATGCTACATCCTCTTGTGGTTTTCCGTCAATAACTGACCCAGGATCAGTTACCTTTACAACCTTTCCAGGATATAAGCCCGGCATTGAATTTTTTGTCCTTGGTATTTTAACTGCATCTGCAATATTTGTTTCAGGACCCTCCTGAAGGTTGAACAGAGGGGTAAGTTCTGAGGCCTTGATAACAGGATTTAATGCAAAGCTAACGCCTCCAAGCGAGACGATTTTGAAAAAATCTCTTCTTTTCATAAACCAGATATTTAAAGTTTTTTAAATCTGCCTAAAGACTCCAGTCAGTACCCTCTTTTGTGTCTTTTATTGTGATTCCAACCCCTGTGAGTCTGTCCCTTATTGCATCGCTTTTGGCAAAATTCTTTTCAGCTTTTGCCTCTCTCCTCATTTCAAGTATCATCTCAACAACCTCGTTGATAACCTGACTGTTCCCGGAGCCTGATTGTTCATCGACTAGCCCCAATACACCTTCCATAATCTCTTTAAAGAGAAATTGGAGCACCTCCTTATCCTTTACGCTGAGTTTAAATTGCCCGTCCTTTGCAAGATTCACCACTCTTACCGCTTCGAAAAGATGAGCAAGTGCGACTGAAGTGTTGAGGTCATCGCATAAAGCATCATAAATTCCATTTCTCACAGCTTCAATCTCGGTTGAGAGCTCTTGGTCTGTAGCGTTTAGTGATGCGACATCTTTGGCTGCCTGCACCATCTTTTTATAACCCTTTTCTGCAGCAGTCAGTGCCTCATTACTAAAGTCTAATGTGCTTCTGTAGTGTGCCTGAAGAATGAAAAATCTTATGGCCATAGGACTGTATGCCCTTTCAAGAATTTCGTGGCTGCCGGTAAAGAGCTCCTCGAGAGTTATGAAATTACCTAACGATTTACCCATCTTTTGGCCATTAATCGTTATCATATTATTGTGCATCCAGTATCTCACACCACCCTCTCCGCGTGCAGCTGTATTTTGAGCAAGTTCACACTCATGATGAGGGAACAACAGATCCATTCCTCCTCCGTGTATATCAAAACGTTCTCCAAGATATTTGGCGCTCATTGCCGAGCACTCAAGGTGCCAGCCGGGGAAGCCGTTACTCCAGGGAGAGTCCCATTTCATTATATGTTCAGGCGTTGCCTTTTTCCATAGGGCAAAATCGAACGGCGATTTTTTATCGTCTGCACCATCCAGCTCTCTTGAATTACTTATAACATTTTCCAGGGTTCTGCCGGATAAAATTCCATAAGGATATTTTTGGTTATATCTCTCTACATCAAAATACACTGAGCCGTTACTTATGTATGCATATCCCCCCTCAAGTATTTTACTCACAAGAGAAATTTGTTCGGGAATGTGACCCGATGCTCTTGGTTCGATACTTGGGGGCAATGTATTTAAGAGCTTCATTGCCTCATGGTACCTTATTGTGTAGTGTTGCACAATCTCCATTGGCTCAAGCTGCTCAAGACGTGCCTTTTTTTCAATTTTATCCTCACCCTCGTCTGAATCGTTCTCAAGATGTCCTACATCGGTTATGTTTCTGACATACCTTACTTTGTACCCAAGATGCCTGAGTAATCTGACAAGAACATCATAGGTGATTCCGGGCCTGGCGTGACCTAAGTGGGCATCTCCATAAACAGTAGGGCCACATACATATATTCCGGCCATGCCGGGTGTCAGTGGTTCAAACTTCTCTCGTCTTCTTGATAGTGTGTTGTATAGAAAAAACTCTCTCTCCATAATTTTGCCTGTAAAAGAGGGGATAACACCCCTCTTGTTTATTCAGGCCAAAATTAGCTAATATTTTCTATTCACCTTCATCCAGCGGTAGTTTTATGCTGTAAGCAACAATCTCATAAGTTTGTTTATCTACTCCTGCCTTGGTCTGATACTGTACAGGTTTAATCCTCCCTGTTACAGAAAGGAATGTACCCTTTTTGATTTTTTCGAAATCTGGCATGCTTTTGCCGGCCCATGCAACAATGTTATGCCACACGGTATCCTCTACAAGTTCTCCCTTTTTGTTTTTGTAACTCTCATTGGTTGCAAGTGATAGTCTCATTACAACTCCCCCCTCATCCACATTGCTGATTCTTGGGTCAAATCCTACGTTTCCCTTCAGCTCTACTTTGTTAAGTGACTTTTCCATAACTAATTAATTTGATTATACATCGTAAAGTAATGTAAGATATTGCACATAAGTGTTTCAAAAGAGATAAAACAAATTTAGAAACAGAAATTAATAGCCTCAAATCAGAAATTTTTTTATTATATTACATTATCTACAATTGATTTAAAATTATGCATACATTTGAGGTAAATTATTACTTTAAAAAACGAACATAACACATTAATTTTCATTGATATGAAAAAAATAACAACCATTCTGACCTTTGTATTTATACTGTTTTCACTTACATCTTGTGTTGAACGTTCTAAAAAATACAAAGATCTTCAGTCAAAATTAGATTCACTTTCGGTAAGTTCTGCTGCTCAAAGTGCAGAGCTTGAGGAGGTGTTTGCTACCCTAAATGAGGTAGAAAACGGTCTCAGGACAATTCGTGAGGCAGAGAACATTCTTGTGCTGCAATCTCAGTCAGGAACAGAACTTAATGCAAACAAAAGAGAGCAGATGAAATCCGATGTTGCAGCAATAGGTGAGGCAATTGCCGGGTACAAGCAACAGCTTGAGAAATTGAAAAATGACAACCGCTATCAGTCTTCTCAGTTTAAAAAGCGTATTGACGCACTCACTATGGAACTGGAAGAGAAGTCTGTGCTTATTGTCGACCTTCAAAAACAGCTTGAAGAGAAGGACAGTCAATTGAGAATCAAAACACAACAGATTGCAACACTTGACAAAGCTGTAGCCACTCTTAAGAGTGATGTAACATCTCTTTCTGAAGAGAAAGAGGCAAACAGGGAGACTATTGCGACTCAGGACCAGCTGTTGAATACAGCTTTTTACATTGCAGCTCCCAAGAGTGAACTGATAAACTCCAAGGTTCTTTCTAAAGGTGGACTTTTCCGCTCTGCAAAGATCTCTTATGAGGCAGAACAGTCAGCTTTTGTAAAAATTGACATCCGCAATTTAAAGGCTATTAACCTTAATGTGAAGAGAGCAAAAGTACTTTCGGTTCACCCTGCAGGAACATTCACTCTCGAAGAGGATACCAACGGAATGCTGGTTCTTGAAATTTCTAAACCTGCATCATTCTGGGAACAAACAAAATACCTTGTAATTCAGACAAACTGATTATAAGCAATATGTGATTTTAAAACGCATTGGATTTTACCGGTTATCCCTTAATTTCCGATGCGTTTTTATAATTACAGCTTATTGAAAAATAAATTAATTTGCGCGACTATGAACTTAAAATCATATATGGTTGTTGCCGTTATTATAACATTAACAACAATATCCTGCACCAATAAAATGAAAGATAATAATCCACTACTGCTTAAATCGGAAAACCTTTATGGAGCTCCGGCTTTTGATAAATTTAAAAACGAACATTACAAAGATGCTTTCCAAAAAGCGATAGAGCTTGCAAAAAGCAAAATTGAATCAATTACAGCCTCCGCTCAGGATCCAACCTTTGAAAACACCATAGAGGCCCTGGAGTTCGCCGGCATGGAACTCTCTGCGGTAAGTTCAATTTTCTTCAACCTTAACGAAGCGAATACAGACTCTGTGATGCAGGATATTGCACTTGAGGTCTCTCCTTTGATTACCGAATACTCAAATGACATAATGTTAAACGAAAAGCTCTTTGAAAAGGTAAAGGCCGTCTACGAAAAGAGAAACTCCGCCAACCTTTCAAAAGAACAGATTCGACTTACAGAGGAGACATACAAAGGTTTTGCAAGAAACGGAGCAGAACTAAAGGGTGAGGCAAGAGATAAGTACCGAGAAATAAGCACCGAACTTTCCAAACTTACACTCATGTTTGGGCAGAATGTTCTGGCGGCAACAAATAAATTCATTATGAATTTAGAGGATAGTTCTCTTCTTGAAGGGCTTCCTCAATTTGTCATTGACGGAGCTGCCGAAGAGGCAAAGCAAAGAGAGTTGAATGGGTGGGTATTCACTCTTCATGGGCCAAGCTACGGCCCTTTTATGCAGTACAGCACCAACAGGGAGCTTCGTGAGAAGATGTGGCGAGCTAATAACTCAAAATCCTTTAATGATGAGTTTGATAACAGGGAGATAATCCAAAAGATAGTTGAACTGAGAATGAATCGTGCCCGCCTGCTAGGATTTACCACACACGCACAATATGTACTTGAGAATAATATGGCAGGTACACCCGATAAAGTAAACACATTTATTGAAGAGCTACTCTCCAAAACTATTGATCCTGCGAAAAAAGAGGTTGCCCAAATTACAAAGTACGCTAAATCTAAAGGGTTTACGGGAGAATTAATGCCATGGGATTTTGGTTACTGGTCTGAACAGTATAAAAATGAGAAGTATGCCATTAATGATCAGATGTTAAAGCCATATTTCCGCCTCGAGAGTGTAGAAAAGGCTATTTTTTCACTGGCAGACTCCCTCTTTGGACTCACCTTCACCCAAAACAACACTATTCCTGTATACCACAACGATGTGAAGGTATTTGAAGTGAAAGACGCTTCCGGTAAATTTATCTCGTTACTGTATGTTGATTATTTCCCACGTGAAAGCAAGAGGGGTGGCGCCTGGATGACTACATTCAGAGACCAGTTCTTTTACAACGGAGTTGAGCACAGACCTTTCGTTTCTCTAGTTTGCAACTTCACCAAACCCACCGAAAACGCCCCCTCTCTACTGACATTTTATGAATTTACCACTTTGCTCCATGAATTCGGCCACGCTCTTCATGGAATGTTGGCTGAGGGTAATTATCCGTCACTGACAGGGACTAATGTTGTAAGAGATTTTGTTGAACTGCCATCTCAAATCATGGAAAACTGGGCTACCGAGAGTGAGTTTTTGAAGTCATTTGCAAAACATTATGAGACAGGAGAAGAGATTCCTCATGAGTTTATTAAAAAGATAATTGACGCAAGAAACTATCTTGGAGGCTACTCAAATGTGAGGCAATTAACATTTGCAATGAATGACATGGCATGGCACAACCTAAGTGAAACAAGCTCAACTTCAGATGTAATGAAGTTTGAAAAAGCTGCTACAGAAAAGGCGAGAGTACTCCCTTTTATTGACTCAGTTTGCATGTCAACATCTTTCGGCCATATCTTTTCAGGCGGATATTCAGCCGGATACTACAGCTACAAATGGGCAGAAGTACTTGAAGCAGATGCATTTTCTCTTTTCAAAGAAAAGGGCATCTTCAATAAAGAGGTTGCTGAATCTTTCAGGGCAAATATTTTGTCCAAGGGTAATCTTGAAGATGCTGCCATATTGTACAGGAATTTCAGAGGTCGCTATCCAAGGCCGGAAGCTCTCATTGAAAAGTTTGGACTGGACAAGCTTTAAGTCACCTTGCAAGTGATAAGCTGTGAGTATTTTGCAAATATCACTTGTGCAAATATTGAATCATGAGATTTATATAATATTGATTTACTAATATTTACACAAAAACTTAAAAATGGGTTTCGAGATTCGAAACCCATTTTTTATTATGTAGTTGTTGGTATGAGATAATAATGATGATTACCATAAGTGTTTTCATTGGCCTGAATATATTGCAATTAATAAATATAACATATGTTTTCAGATTAAAAAATTGATGAAAAAATCTCTTTTTTTACATTTTTACAAAATATTTGTTACCTTGCAAAACCTTATTGGGATTGGGTTATCTAAGATTTTTGCGGAAAAATCTTTATAATATAAAATAGGTGCAGCGGATGCACATACGCGTAAATTGATAATAATCAATTGCTATGATATTTTTATATATAACAACTACTTTAATTAAACCCAATAATGAAAAACTGTCCCATTTTCAGCTTAACCCCCATTTTAACATTTAGTATAATTGCAATCTTAACTCTTACTCCCTTAAAACTTCACTCACAGGAACAGACTAAAGAGGAGACAACCGAGAACAGTACAGAAAACGGCAGAAAAATCTACCTCCGCTCACCATACATATACAATGTAGCAGAAAAAGATAGCGACATATACGCTGCCTTTCAGAACTCTTTTGTTGAGCCAATCTATTATGCATTTGATATAAGGGCTTTCGGCAAAGACTCCTCTGCAGTAATTGATGTAACAGATATGTACGCCAAGGATGCTATCACTTTTGGACTTGCAGAGATGAAAAAGGGCACCATTGGCAGAGACCACCTTGAACTTCAACTGCAAAATGCTAACGCAATCATTAACAGTGTTAAATCAACAGGCGGCGCAAATGAAGCATAGAAGAATTAAATATTCACAATGATAAACACTATTTAAGTGAAGTAATAAATGCGACTAACGATGTATCAGAATAACCCAATTGCTGTATATTTGCCAAGTGTAATTATTACTGATTACATCTATTAAAACCAATTTATAATGACAATGTAAAGAAACAATTGATTTCCAACCAGCTTCAAAGAAACTAAACGCTACTTTATAAACTTAATTATCTAAACTATGAAAAGGAAACTATTGGTATTTTTTCTTATCTGTATTGGGTTTGCAACAATCTTGCCTGCCCAGTCAGCAAGAAGGCTATACTCGGTAAAAGGTTTCGTCCTCGAAAATGAGACGAACGTTCCTATCGAGATGGCTTTAATCTCACTTCCTGATCTTAATCTCTGGGGGACAACCGACGCCAAGGGTGCGTTCACAATTAACAGAGTTCAGGCAGGAATTACTAAACTTCAAGTCACTTGTTTAGGTTATCAATCTCTGGAGATGACAATCACTGTCGAAAGAGATATTGAGAATCTAACACTTAAACTCAAAGAGGAGAACCTGAAGCTTCAGTCTGTTACCGTAACCGCAACGGAGGTTAAAAGCGCAATCAACACCTCAACAAGAATGGACAGGCAGGCAATTGACCACCTTCAGGTTGTGAATCCTACCGACATTATGAGCCTACTTCCGGGAGGGAGAACTATTAAACCAGACCTGATGAAAGAGAGTATTTTCAACATCAGGGGAGGAGATGGAAACGGCAGTTTTGGTACTGCTGTAGAGGTTGACGGAGTAAGACTTTCATCTAACAGCACCCTCTTGTCAGTTCCACAAACTCAGGGAGTTGATACCCGAAACCTAGCTGTTTCAAACTTTGAGTCAATTGAAGTTATTACCGGTGTTCCTTCTGTTGAATACGGTGATATGACATCAGGTATTGTTTTAATTAAAACAAAAAAAGGGCGATCACCATTAAATGCTTCGGTATCAATGAATCCTACTACCAAGCAGGTTTCGCTTAGCAAAGGTATCGACCTGAAGAAAGATAGAGGGATTCTAAATGTAAATGCCGAATATGCCCATGCTTTTTCAAACCCGGTATCTCCATATACCACATATTTCAGAAACGGTTATGGAATAAACTACTCAAACACATTTAACAGAGAGGGCCAGCCTGTACAGTTTAATGTTAACGTTGGAGGTTCTTTAGGTCGTCAGGACTCAAGACAAGACCCTGATAGTTACAAAGACACCTATAAAAGAACATCCGATAATGCCCTTAGGTTTGGAACTACGGTAAATTGGTTAATTAACAGCGATTACATTACCAATCTTGAATTTAACCTAACCGGAAGTTATAAGGATGACTACGAAGAAGATAATAAATATTACTCTTACGCAACAATCAGGCCTGCGGTGAACACAATGGAGAGCGGCTACTTTGAAACCAATTATCTTCCTGCACAGTTCTATAACTTGAGAATGACTGACAGCAAAAGCATTAACTCAACAGCTAGCTTAAAGGCAAATCTTAACAAAAGATACGGTCAGGTTCTTAATAAAATTAAAGCAGGTATAGGATGGTCAACTAATGGGAATATAGGTAAAGGAACAGATTTTAAAGATGGGATCTATCACGATGGTGTTAGACCAAGGCCATATACAGATATACCGTTCTTGCACAACCTACATGCTTATCTTGAAGATAATGTTACAATCCCTATCGGCACAACCACTTTATCATTAGTTGGAGGGTTAAGGGTTGAAAGCAATATAATAAAGGGGATGGCTTATGATAATGCAATATCAGCTTCTCCTCGATTTAACGGAAGATACACCCTGATTGAACAAAAGGGAAACAAAGGATTGATCAGAGGATTAAGCTTAAGAGGGGGCTGGGGAGTAATGGAGAAGCTACCTTCATTTAGCATACTGTTTCCTATGGACAAATACAAGGATATAATGGTCTATTCCAAGAACTACGGAACTCAAAACAACTATTTTTACGTTGCTAACACTAATGTATTCAGAGATTTTTTCAACCCGCAACTTAAATGGTCAAGAAGCAGAAATATGGAATTTGGACTTGATGCAAATATTGCCGGAATTGGTCTAACGCTAGTATATTACAACAACCGCTCCCTCTCTCCGTATATGACAGAAGATTACTACGTTCCTTACGCATACAAGAAGAGTGACGAAAATTTTGCAGTTCCAAACAATCCTGAATTCAGAATTGATCGGGTTACCGGAAATATTTACGTGAAGGATAAAGACAATCCATCTCTGGGAGAAAAGCTAATCCCTACTTCTGTGAACGATACAACATTTGTAAGTAATTTGATGCAGTCAAATGACGATCCAAGTACAAGGCAGGGCGTTGAATTGACTCTTGATTTTGGAAGAGTTGAATCAATCAGAACCTCGTTCCGCTTTGATGCCAGATATTCACATTCAAGACTGGTATCTGAGAAGTTAAATGCATCATATGTTAACAGACCTCATTCAACACTTCCTTCAAACGCAGGCAGATCTTATGAATTTGCAGCATTTTATTTAGGAGCATCCGGACGGACTCAGACATATAACGGTAATTGGGGAGATGGCCTTACAGCAAATCTGACAGCGACAACACACATTCCCGAAATAAGAATGACACTTTCGCTTCGGATTGAAGGTTCAATTTTTAACCGCTCCCAAAATCTGACCTACTATAATGGTAATGAGTGGGCATATCTTGTTGATAAAAATGGCAATAGAATTAACAGGAGTGTTTACGACCAAAAAGAGTATTTCTCAGGAATTTGGCCGGTAGCCTATATGGGCTTGGATGGAGTTGTAAAACCATTTACCCAGACAGAGGCAAATGACCCCCGTTTTTCATATATGATTGGCAAATCAAATACTACTTATGGATTTG
>JAUYTX010000074.1 GCA_030695025.1 Bacteroidales bacterium
CACAAGAATTGAATTGGAAGGTGACACATTGAGAAAAAAATCAAAAAAATAATTATAAATTTGTTCCAGATCCAGTCATCTTTACTGGCGCCGTTTCACCCCGGAATAGGTGGAGCCGTTTATCCGGAATTTTCAAGAAGATTTCTATCGGAAACGGCTTCTTCATGGATGACTATGTAATGCAGAAGTGCATTTAAATTAACAATAACCAAATAATAATTCTTAACTTTATAACTAGGGATATAAAGACTATGGATTATTCAGTTTATCAAAAAACCTTCCTGTCAGCCATTCTTGCAGGCGACAGAAATAGCGGGTCGGCCATTATCGCGGAGTTGTCAGATAGCGGCTGTTCAATACAAGATATCTACGAAAAGGTGATACGTCATTCTCTTTACAAGGTTGGAGATTTATGGGAGAGCGGGCAGATAAGCGTAGCATCGGAACATCTTGCAAGCGCAATAGTGGAATCTGTTCTTAATGAACAGTATTCCAGAATCATTTCCCAAATTAAAACTAACAAAACAGTTGTTGCGGCATCTGTTGAAAATGAAGTTCACCAGATTGGGCTCAAAATGGTCTCTGACATTTTCGAGATGTCGGGATTTAATGTGCATTATCTTGGCGCCAATAACCCATTGGATGATCTTGTAAACTTTATTGACACTGTCAAACCCAATATTCTCGCTGTCTCTGTAAGCATAAATTATCACTTAAACTCTCTAGAGAAGTTGATTGAAACCATCAGAGACAAGTATCCAAATCTCATTATTATTACGGGAGGACAGGGACTTAAAGATAAAAACAAGGAGATGACTACAAAGTATCCAAACATAATGTATATGCAGGACCTCTACGCTCTTGAAGAGTTTTTAAAAAGTACAAATGCCGCATAAACAGGCATATACTACGTTACACTTCTATTTCCCGGGAATATTATATGTTTACAATAAACAGCCTCAATAAATTTGACCTCGAAAGCTGGAAAAATGAGTTAGAATCAAGCATTCTTGAGAGTAATACACTTTGTATTGCTCTCTTCAAAAAAGATGGGGAACTCATATTTGCCAACAATGCCATCAAGGTACTCTTCAGAGATTTAAATCCTGCAAGCAGCTTACTTAATCCCACTTTTGAGACACTATCCAAAAACGATTGCCCATATTGCAATGTTTTTAAAGGGTACATCACATTCGGCGATTACTCCTCTGTTAACTCCTCTATAATGGCAAACGTTTACAGAAAAGATGACTCTATACTCATTATTGGAGGTGTCGATTCTGAACAGTTAATGCAACAGAATTTAATGATGCACAATCTTAACAGGGAGATTGGCAATCTGCAAAGACAACTGATAAAAGAGAAGCGAATTCTTGAAGAGACATTGATTAAGTTAAACAGTACAGTTAAAGAGCTTAACGAAGCCAACGCTACCAAGGACAAGTTTTTCTCGATTATTGCCCACGACCTTAAGAATCCTTTTACAACAATCATAGGTTTTACAGAGTATTTAAAGACAAATCTCAGAACAATGGAGCCGGCAGAGGTTGAAGAGATTGTCGAGATGATGAACTCATCAGGCCACACAACATATAAGCTCCTTGAGGATCTGCTTTTGTGGTCACGATCACAACTGGGGAAAATAGTATTTACACCTGCAAGGACCAATCTTAGTGAGTTATGGAACGAGGTATCCGATTCTCTTTTATTGCAGGCAGAGAAGAAGAATATTACAATTCGCTTTTCTGACACAAATGAATCAGAGTTGTTTTGTGACAAGAATATGGTAAAAACAATAATCCGAAATCTGGTATCCAACGCAATAAAGTTTTCATACAGAGACAGCACAATAGAGATAAACACATCATTTTTAAACAACAATTTTTGTCAAATCAAAATTTCAGACAAAGGTGTCGGAATTGATCCTGAAATAATCGAATCTTTGTGGACAATCGGCTCTCACCATTCAACCTCAGGCACCGAAAGTGAACAAGGCTCAGGATTGGGGTTGGTAATTTGCAAAGAGTTTACTCAGGCTAACGGAGGAAAGATATGGGTAGATAGTGAGAAGGGCAAAGGAAGCGATTTCATTTTCACTCTCCCTCTTTATAATTGATAAGCACTGCATCAACCATCAGATAAAATAAAAAGCCCCGGTTTGCCGGGGCTTTTTAATAATTTTGGGTTTGAAAAGAGTTATATAATATTACTTTTCAGTGATAAATTGCTACGCTAATTTTACATTTACTGCGTTTAAACCTCTTTTTCCTTGTTCCAGATCAAATGTTACTTGATCATTGTCTTTGATTTTCGACTTAAGACCGGTTACGTGTACAAAGTAGTCCGTTCCTGAATTTTCGTCTTTAATAAAACCAAAACCTTTGGTCTCATCGAAGAATTTTACTGTTCCTTTATTCATGTTGTATTAAAAAAATGTGGCTCAAAGATATGTAATAATTACTTATTATTACAATTTATTTTTCTCTGAGGAGATTAAAATTATTTATAGAGCTGAATTTATGATAGATATATAATTTTGACTTCAGTTAACTGCTTATTTTTTCATGTCATCCATCAAAAGTTTGATAGTCTCCTTTACGGTCATAATTTTTTCAGCCTTATATGCATTACTACCGCAAAAAGCATACCCTCTGTTAAAATTACCGCGAAAAGCGTTATATAAAGCAATAATTATGCAATAAGGACTCTTGGTATAGTCACATGTTTTTATACAGTGAAAATTACACTTTGCAGGCTTTTCCAGACCATTTTTTACCCTGTCAAGAAAACGGGAGCCTATGGCTCTTCCGGGTAGCCCAACTGGACTTCTTATAATTTCAATGTCTTTTTCCTGAGCTTTTATATAGCTGTTTTTAAACTCAAGTGATGCATCACACTCCTCTGTTGTAACAAATAAAGTTCCAATTTGAACCGCAGAGGCACCCATATCCAGAATTTTCTTCATCTCTTTTCCATCGTAAATACCTCCTCCTGCTATTATTGGAATTTTACGGTTATGCGTCTCTTCCAATGTCCTTATATGTGAGACCAAATCAGGAAGAATCTCTTCAAGTGAAAAATGCTCGTCTGTTATCTGCTCAGATTTAAAACCAAGATGTCCTCCTGCTTTTGGCCCTTCAAGCACAATTGCATCAGGAACATAATTATAATTCTTAATCCACTTTTCGCAAATAATCATTGCTGCTCTTACCGACGAAACAATAGGAACAAGTTTTGTTGTACTGTCTTTTTTCAGAAATGAGGGAAGGTCCATCGGAAGACCTGCTCCTGCAAAAATAATATCCGCTTTTGCAGCAATTGCTGTTTTAACCATATCGGAGAAATCTGTAAGCGCTACCATAATGTTCACACCAATAACTCCCTTTGCCTTCTCCTTAGCTTTGCGTATCTCCTCTTTTAATCCAAAAATTGAGGCTTCAAAATAGTCTTTAGACTTCTCTTTGTACAGCAGACCTATTCCTGCACACGATATAACTCCTACTCCTCCTTCATTGGCTACTGCTGCTGCAAGTCCCGACAATGAAATTCCAACACCCATTCCGCCTTGTACAATTGGTACCGAAAGGTTCAAATTACCTATAGAAAAATTGTTCATCCTTTAATTCATTTTGGCCCCAATATATGAATAAATATGTTATGAATTGTAAATATAGCTTAAGATAAAACCCAACTATCTAAATCATTGTATTAATGAATGTTGCAAACGACAATAATTACACTTGAATTGTGTAATCATTATAACAGACCTCAAAATGCATAATTTAATTAGGAAAAACAACCGGTTTGTAATTAAGAGAAAAGTAGAATTTACTCCCTTTACCAGGTTCTGAGATCAAATTAATACCATTGCCCATAAGTTCGGTATATGCCTTTACAATCGACAACCCAATTCCCGAGCCCTCGTAAGGCCTGGTTAAACTTTGTTCTGCCTGAACGAATCTATAGAAAATAATCTCCTGACGCTCTTTTGGAATTCCTATCCCTGTATCCTCTACATAAAAATCAATCACCTCCTCATTATGCTTATAACCAATCTTTACATACCCGCTGTAAGTATATTTGATTGCGTTTTTTACAAGATTATTAAGAATAGATATCAGTTTGGTTCTGTCTGTGACAACAAATGCCTGATTATTGTCAAGTCCCTTTTCGGTTAAAAAGTCCAGACCTCGCTCGGTGGCTTCGGATATATATTTACTAATAAAATAGTCCAAAATTTCATTAAGATTAACATTATCCTCTTCAAGTTGTATCTGTCCGGCCTCAATTTTCGAAACTTCAATAATATCGTTTAGGGTAGAAAGGATTCTTCCGCTGCTTTTTTTGAGTTGTTCAATATAGATTTGCTGCTCATCGATATTGATATCTTTGGACTGAAGCAGCTCAAGAAAGCCTGTTATCGAGTTCATTGGTGTTCTTATTTCGTGACTGAGATTGGTAAGAAAAGAAGATTTCAAAGTATCACTCTCCTCAGCTTTTTTCTTGGCAATAACAAGCTCCTCTTTATTTAACTTATCCTGAGTAATCTCTCTTGCGCTTCCAACAATACCGATCATCTTGCCCGACGAATCAAAAATTGGAGCTTTGTTCACATCCATGACAAAATACCTGCCTCTTAAATAGCCCTCCTCTTCAAATCTGGCAGGCTCACCGGTATCAATAATAACCTGATCGGAATCGTTGCAAGTTGTTCCAAATGTATTCCATTGCTTATTCCCCGGATTGGCAGCAAATTCCCTGTCAAAGAAATACTTATCAGGCTTACCAATAGGCTCGGAGATGTCTGACGCAAAGAGAAAATTACTGCAAATTGAATTATTGACGAATATGTATCTCTTTTCCAAATCTTTTGCCCATAACATATCCTGCATATTATCGGACATCATTCTGAACATATTGTAAAGCTGCTGATAATTTTCATTACTTAGTTTTATCTGCTTCTCTTTTAAAATTTCACTAGTAATATCCCTGATAATGACAAGCTTGCTTCCCGGATAATCCTTTAATTTTTTCTTTAAAATAAGGTATGAGTTTACCCCCAGCCTTCCCGGCACATCAAGGCGAGACTCTGAATGGTCGCTTAATATAGCAGAAACAATGCTTTTAACCTTTACACAATCACAATCAATGTTAGATCCAATAATGTTTTTTGAATCAACACCAAGAAAGCCACGGGCGGTATCGTTTATATCCTGAACTCTGTTATTGGTATCAAGCACTATTATACCTTCACCCAATGTTTCAAAAAGAGTCTCTCTGGCAACCGGGATGAGGTCAAGAAAACGGTTTTTAAAAATCGCAATCGTGAAAAGAATACCACTGAAAATCATACTCTGAGGAACAAGATCAAGTCCGGGCACAGGATTTCTTGCTGTTATGTAAAAGACGCTGGCTATCCAAGGGCACAAAGATGCAATCAACAGGTACAAACCTTGCGACCGGAATGTTGACATCCTTTCGAAAATAAAAATTAGCAGATATGCCGATGTTATAATCATCAAAATGTAGTTGTACATAACATTCCCTATCCAGAATGCAATCCCATGATAGTATTGAGTAAGGTTTGTTGACGGAGATATTGGAGCATAGCCTGTCCAGATAAGTCCGTGATATTCATTGGTGAGAGTTAGAATAAAGGTGATAAATGGAACTGTCCACAAAGCAATTTGATACTTCAGCTTAAGATACTTATCCTTACCCACAAACCTAAGAACCAAAATCAGGTAAAGAACAGGTGTGGTCAGAGC
>JAUYTX010000077.1 GCA_030695025.1 Bacteroidales bacterium
CTCAATTTTGAAGATCCTTTTTTTTGTAATACCAAGGCGGGGCTCAATGAACGGTTACCGTTTTTTGAATTATTAAGTTTGCAAATCATTGATATATAGACATTAAGGCAAAGACTTAAAAATCCCCCAACTTGTGATCGTGATCCGTGATTTGTTTTATTGCAAACGAATGAAAATTAGCCAACACTCGTGTAGATGTTGGCTAATTTGGTATAATTATTGCGGCTTTAACAATAAGTAAATTATCATGTTATGAAAACCTTACTACACTCTTTCATCATTGTCGCTTCATCTGCATTATTTGTTCCGTCAACCCTGATTGCTCAGGAGACGACAGCCCATGAACAGGCACATAAACAAGCTATGGAGTCGCACAGCCAGATTCATAATCAGGCGCATAATCATGCAATGGAGGCCCACAACAAGGCTGTTGAAAATCATCGTCAAACAGTTGAAAATCACCGTGAAATCCATGAAAGGTCAATGGAATCACACAGAATTTCAAGACAAAAGGCTAGAAAGGCCAACAAACCTGAGGCCACTCCTGCAAGAAGAGAGGGATCTCAAACAAGAGAGAGTTTTCTAAGAAGAATTTTCACCAAACGGAAGTAGGCTTCTTCAATCTGTCACTATGGATGTGCTACTGAAAAGAGATCTAAAGCGCATTGGAAATTCTTTGGAGTCCCTCTTTTACAACTGAGAGGGGTGTTCCAATGTTCATCCGAAAATGGAATTCGCCTTGTTCTCCAAAGGTTAGTCCGTCATTTAACCCTACTTTGGCCTTGTTTACCAGAAGCTCTTTAATCTCTTTGTGAGACATACCGGTTTGGCTGAAGTTGAGCCAGAGCAGAAAAGAGCCTTCGGGTTTTATGAATGTGAGGCCGGGTATTTCCCGTTCTACAAAATCCATGGCAAACTCAACATTTTTCTCAAGGTACCTTTTAAGCTCTTCTAGCCATGGGCCTCCATCTCTGTAGGCTGCCTCCATTGTGATGTGAGCGAAGATATTGCCCAGATCAAGATGTAGAGAGGAAAGCTCTTTGTGGAATTTTTGAAATAGATCTCCAGATTCGGCAATAATCAGAGAGTTTAGCATTCCGGCAATGTTGAAGGTTTTGCTAGGAGCCATCGCTGTTATGGTGTTCTGTGCTATCTCTTCTGAAACCGATGCCATTATAGTGTGCCGATTGTCAAAAAGGGCAAGGTCGGAGTGGATTTCGTCTGAAAAAATAATAGTGTTGTATTTACAGCAAAGATCACCCATCTTTAAAAGCTCCTCTTTTTTCCAAACCTTTCCAATGGGATTATGAGAGTTGCATAGTATAAACATTTTAACCCCCTGCTTAAGCTTCTC
Organism: Bacteroidales bacterium; assembly: GCA_030695025.1. Lineage (GTDB taxonomy): Bacteria > Bacteroidota > Bacteroidia > Bacteroidales > UBA932 > Bact-08. Next base: position 1,355 of record JAUYTX010000077.1, read on the forward strand.
TTCGAAATCTTCCCAGTTAACACTCCATCCTCCCTCGTCCTGAATAAGATTACTACAAACCAAAGTTCGCCCATTCTCTTTTACGATTGTATGAAATGGAGGGTAAACAGGTGTCTGAATTAGAATTTTATCTGACGGTGCTGTGAGTGCTCGAATCGCTATTGGTAGAGCCGCTACTATTCCGGGGGATGAGGTTATCTGCTCTCGGGTTATTTTCCAGTTGTATCTCTTGTCTACCCAATCAATAAAGAGGTCAACAGACTCAGCTGATCGAAAAGTATACCCGAATACGCCATGCTGAGAGAGTTTCATGGCGGCCTCTCTTACACATGGAGGAGACTGAAAATCCATATCTGCAACCCACATTGGAAGAATGTCTTCCCTTCCGAAAACCTCCTTTCTTGCGTCGTATTTAAAGCAGGAGGTCCCTCTCCTGTCAATTATTGTGTCAAAATTGTACATATTTGAGAAATTTATTTCTCCTGAGAGTAAAGCTTAACTATGTTTATAATTACCTCGGATGCTTTGACCATGCTTTCAAGAGGTATGTATTCGTATCTTCCGTGGAAATTGTGGCCTCCGGCAAAGATGTTGGGGCAGGGAAGACCCATGAAAGAGAGTCGTGCGCCGTCTGTTCCTCCCCTTATAGGTTTTATGAGGGCTGTAATTCCTGCCATCTCCATTGCCTTAACTGCTTTTTCTACAATATGGTAGTGGGGCTCAACCTGTTTACGCATATTGAAATACTGGTCTTTGAGCTCCAGGCGGAAGCGTCCATCTCCATATTTTTTATTCATATAGGTGATGCTCTCCTCTATTAAAGACTTTTTCTGATCAAATTTTTCAAAGTCATGATCACGGATTATATATTGGATTGTTGCCTCTTCGACAGTTCCGTCAAATCTTATTATATGGAAGAACCCTTCGTAATCACGGGTAAATTCCGGCCTTTGCTCAACAGGCAGAAGTGAGTTGAACTCTGTTGCAAGTATAATGGCGTTAACCATTTTGTCCTTCGCGTATCCCGGGTGAATATTTCTGCCCTGGACATAAATTTTGGCTGAAGCAGCATTAAAGTTTTCGTATTCAAGTTCGCCGATCTGACCACCGTCAAGAGTATAGGCATATTGTGCACCAAATCTCTTTACATCAAATTTGTCAACCCCGCGCCCTATCTCCTCGTCTGGTGTAAAACCAATCTTGATTTCACCATGAAGGAGTGCTGGGTTACTCATGATGTAGTCTGCTGCAGTCATGATTTCTGCAATTCCTGCTTTATCGTCTGCACCTAAAAGGGTTGTTCCATCTGTTGTTATTAGTGTTTGCCCTTTGTACTCGGGAAGTTCCGGGAACTCCTCAATCTTCATTACCATTCCCTTTTCTTTGTTAATTACAATGTCTTTACCATCATAATTTTCAACAATTTGAGGATTGGTAACCTTTCCGGGTGCATCCGGCGCGCTATCGACATGTGCAATGAATCCAATAATGGGTACTTTACTACCGGCCGGAAGGTTTGATGGAATGGTTGCCATTACATAACCATATTCATCCAGGACAACATCTGTTACCCCAATGTCCTGTAATTCTTTGACCAGCAGTCGAGACAGGTCAAGTTGCTTATTTGTACTTGGCTGAGTATTTGACTCAGGGTCAGATGCAGTATCTATTGCAATATATCTTAAAAACCTCTCCAGAATCTTCTCTTTCATCTCTGTTTAAATTTAAATTTGTTAAATTTTCTCTCTTAAATTAGTAAAAGACTAATCCCCATTACTGCCATACCCGCAATAACCCCCAGAATTGCAGGGTGGTGCTCTCCATATTTCTCGGCCGTAGGCAGTAGTTCATCAAGTGAAATGTATACCATGATACCTGCAACACCCGCCAAAATTACACCCACAAATGAGTCGTTGAATAGGAATGAGAGCAGGAAATATCCCACGATTGCTCCAACCGGTTCTGCCAGTCCAGACAGAAGGGAGTAGAAAAACGCTCTTCCTTTGCTTCGTGTTGCGTAATAAATGGGAATGGCAACAGCTATCCCCTCTGGAATATTGTGAATTGCAACAGCAACCGCAATACTAACACCTAAATTGGGGTCGTTCATGGCTGTCACAAAGGTTGCTATACCTTCGGGAAAGTTGTGTATGGCTATTGCAAAAGCGGACATCATTCCAAGCCTCATCAAACCCTCTTTATTTACCTCTTTTTTCTCTTGTTTGATATTATTGTCATTAATTGATAGCTCCCCAATTTCGTGGGGGTTCTCTCCCGATGGTACCAGATTGTCAATTATTGCGATTACTGCAATACCTCCAAAAAAAGCAAGAAGTGTGTACAGGTCTCCTTTGGAATTACCGTATAGCAAAGAGAGTGATTCCCGGGCCTCTCCGTACAACTCGACAAGTGATATATAGATCATTACCCCGGCCGAAAAACCAAGGGAAGCCGCCAAAAACCTTGGTGAAAATTTCTTAGAAAAAAGAACAACCGCACTTCCGATTGCTGTTGAAAGACCGGCAAACAGAGTAAGTGAGAAAGCTAAAAGAAAATTTCCTTCCATCATAACATAATCATTGTTTAATAATATCTTAGTTCTCCTCTTTGGCTCTGAGACTGTCCCAGGCAATGTATACAATAATAATAACATACATCAGCAGAGCAAGATATTCAGCTGGAGCTGACTCCATCCACTCTTTAACCGAGAGGTTAAACCCGGCAAAGCGGATTAGTGCACTCACAACTCCCATAAGGGCGCCCCCTGCAATAAATCCTGAAGCGATAAGTGTTCCTCTCTCTTTTCTTGCAGTATTTAGCTTCTCCTCTTTGCTTCTGGTAGATACATACCATGCAATTGCACCACCTACAACCAGTGGAAGGTTAAGTTCCAGTGGTATAAACATTCCCAGAGAGAAGGCAAGGGCAGGTACTCCAAAAAATGCCAGTGCGATTGAGATAATCGCTCCAATACCATATAGTAACCAAGGAGCCCCTCCTCCCGACATCAATGGTTCAATAACGGCAGCCATTGCGTTGGCCTGTGGAGCAACAAGGGCGTTCTCTCCGACAAAGCCGTATGTTTTGTTTAGAATAATCATCACGCCACCTACGGTTGCAGCAGCAACCAATGTTCCTAGGAATTTCCATGATTGTTGTTTTATAGGGGTAGATCCCAGCCAGTATCCAACCTTCAGGTCAGTTATGAATGCCCCTGCAACAGCAAGTGCCGTACATACAACACCTCCGATTATAAGCGCTGCGGTCATACCCGCTGTTCCTTTAAGACCGGCAGCCACCATAACAACTGATGCCAGGATAAGAGTCATAAGAGTCATTCCGCTAACCGGATTGGTTCCCGCAATTGCAATTGCATTTGCTGCCACCGTTGTAAACAGAAAAGCTATAATTCCTACTACCAGAATTGCAATTACAGCGTGAAGAAGGTTGTCTACTACTCCAAAGTAGAAGAATAAGAAGGTTATTATAAGTGTTACAATTATTCCTATAGCAACAATCTTCATAGGGAGATCTTTTTGTGTTCTGACAGTGCTTACTGAACTATCTGTCCCTCCTTTAAGCTCTTTTGCAGCAAGCCCGAATGCCGATTTTATAATTCCTGCAGAACGAATTATGCCAATGACTCCGGCTGTAGCAATACCACCGATACCAATATGTCTGCCATATTCACGGAAAATTTGCTCAGGAGACATCTCCGAAATAGTCGTTGCTATTCCTGTCCCCATAAGGTCAATGACCTCCCCGCCAAAAAGCACATTCATAAGGGGAACAATCACGAACCAGACCAGCATAGATCCGCAGCTTATGATAAAAGAATATTTCAATCCTATAATGTAGCCAAGGCCCAGAACGGCAGCTCCTACGTTGAGCTTAAATACAACTTTGGCTTTGTCGGCAATAATCTCTCCGTAGGGTAATACCCTCGAGGTAAATACCTCTGACCAGTATCCGAATGTTGAAACGATAAAATCGTATATGCCGCCTATTAATCCGCTTACAAGCAGTACTTTGGCTCCGCTTCCTCCGCTCTCTCCGCTAACCAGCACCTGAGTGGTAGCAGTGGCTTCGGGAAAAGGGTATTTACCGTGCATGTCTGAAACGAAGTATTTTCTAAATGGAATGAGAAACAGGATACCAAGAACTCCTCCAAGAAGAGAGCTCATGAATACCTTAGCGAAATCAACGGTGAGTTCAGGATATTTTGCCTGTAAAATATAAAGTGCTGGCAGAGTAAAAATTGCGCCTGCAACGATAGCTCCGGAACTTGCTCCTATTGACTGAATGATCACATTCTCTCCAAGAGCGTTTTTTCTCTTTAACGCACCCGACAGACCAACGGCTATAATTGCAATAGGTATTGCTGCTTCAAAAACCTGCCCGACTTTAAGCCCCAGATAGGCGGCCGCAGCTGAAAAGATTACCGTCATAACTATACCCATAAACACCGACCAGGGTGTTACCTCCGGGTATGATTTAGTGGGCGACATTATCGGCTTGTACTCTTCGCCCTCTTTTAATTCACGGTAAGCATTTTCCGGCAGACCTTTTGGCTTGCTGTTTGTGTGTTCCATAATTTTTCAAAGTTTATCTTTCAAAGATAATGTTTTTATAAATAATTCTTTTACCTTTGCCGCGATTATGAAGAATAGCAGCCACCATATTAATTCAACATTTTTCCATAGACACGTCCGACGATGTGCCTAGGAAGGGCAGCTATTTAAATTGCGGTAAACAGTAAAAACCGCAATCTACGCAGGTAAAGTCTCCTGCAAAATTTACAAGTTAGAAATTTATTATACTGTTTTATTCAACCATGAATGTAAACATTTATGTGGCTGATAAAAGCCATATTAAATATGCAGATTCAATCTGTGAACTGATGTATATATCTGCGCTTGAGCGTGGAACCGGAATTGCCAAAAGGTCTCCGGAATACATAGCGGAGAAGATAAGTTCCGGCAAGGCTGTTATTGCTCTTGACGGAGAGGAGTTGGTAGGCTTTGCCTACATTGAGACCTGGAGCCACAGTAAGTTTGTGGCTAATTCAGGATTGATTATAGCGCATAAATACAGACATTTAGGCTATGCCAAAAAGGTAAAATCAAAAATATTCAACCTTTCAAGAAAGCTGTTTCCCGACGCAAAAATATTTTCAATTACCACAGGTCTTGCGGTGATGAAACTTAATACGCAGCTGGGATTTAAGCCTGTAACATTTTCTGAACTCACAGATGATCCGGAATTCTGGAAGGGTTGTGAGGGGTGCAAAAATGTTGAAGTTCTTAAAAGTAACGAATATAAGATGTGTCTTTGTACCGGTCTTCTTTATGATCCGGCCAAAAAGAGTAAGTCAAGGATTACGCCCGCGTTGGTTTCTGTAGGTAAATCTCTTATAATTAATCCATTGGTAAAATTTAATTCAATAATTACAAAAAAGTAACATGATGAATAACAAAGTGGTTTTGGCGTTCAGCGGCGGATTGGATACATCTTTTTGTGTTCCGTGGCTTAAATTGGAAAAGGGCCTGGAGGTTCACACAATAATGGTTAACACTGGCGGATTCTCAGATGAAGAGGCGCAAAAAATCGAAGAACGTGCTCTTGAACTGGGTGCAGCATCACATGTGAATATAAATGCAATTGATGAATACTACACAAAAGGGATAAAATACCTACTGTTTGGAAACATTCTGAAAAACTCAACATATCCATTATCTGTTAGCTCAGAAAGGGTATTTCAGGCAATGGCCGTTCTGGAACATGTCCAAAAGCTTGGAGCAGCTTATGTTGCACACGGTAGTACCGGAGCCGGTAATGATCAGGTAAGGTTTGACCTTGTTTTTGAAGTAATGGCTCCTGAAGTAAAGGTTTTGGCACCTATTCGCGAACTTCAGCTTTCGAGAAAACAGGAGATTGACTATCTGCAGGAGAGGGGATTCAGCTTCTCATGGGAGAAGGCCAAATACTCTATTAATCAGGGGCTTTGGGGGACGAGTGTTGGCGGTGTTGAAACTTTGACTGCTTCTGGTGTTTTGCCGGAAGATGCCTACCCCTCACAAATTAAGACAGATAAACCTCTTAGAATTAAGATTGGATTTGAAAAAGGTGAGCCGGTTTCATTGAATGGAGAGAAGGGTTCACCGGTAGAGATTATCAATAAAATTAATTCTATCGGAGGAGAGTATGGCGTAGGAAGAGATATTCACGTTGGAGATACAATTATTGGAATAAAGGGAAGGGTTGGTTTTGAGGCTCCGGCAGCTCTAATTCTGATTAAAGGTCATCATCTGCTTGAAAAACATATTCTTACGAAAGGCCAATTATACTGGAAAGAGCAACTTGCAGGCTGGTATGGCCAGTTAATGCACGAAGCTCAGTATCTTGAGCCATTGATGAGAAACATCGAAACTTTCCTTGAGGATACTCAGAAATATGTTACCGGAGAGGTGGAGGTTGAACTAAGACCTTACCATTTTGCCGTACTTGGGTGCCAGACAAAGTATGATTTGATGAGCAGCAAATTCGGAGACTACGGAGAGGCTAATAAGTCTTTTACCGGACAGGATGTGATAGGGTTTACCAAGGTCCTGGCCAATCCTCTTAAAATTTATTATTCAGTTCATAAAGATGATTAATGTTGCAATAGCAGGTGGAACCGGTTATACCGCCGGTGAACTGATAAGAATACTTATCAATCACCCAGATGTAGAGATATCAGCAGTACTAAGCAGCAGTTTGGCAGGAGAGCCTGTATCATCTGTACATCGTGACCTTATTGGCGACACCACATTGAGGTTTGTGTCTGACCTGAAAGGTTTGAGCGGAAGTAAAGAGATTGATGTTCTTTTTCTGACTCTTGGACATGGCCTTTCAAAGAGATATCTTGATGAAATCGGGTTACCGGAAAGATGTAAGATAATTGATCTTGGCAACGACTTTCGCCTTGATTCAAAATACAAAGATGAAGAGTTTATCTACGGTTTGTGCGAGCTCTCGGAGAGTACGATCAAAGATGCCAAGTATATTGCAAACCCGGGATGTTTTGCAACCTCCATACTGCTTGCCCTAATCCCCCTGGCATCTGCCGGGGAGTTGAATGACGAGATACACATTCATGCAATAACAGGATCTACCGGAGCAGGAAAAAGCCCGTCAGATACTACCCATTTTAGCTATAGAGATTCCAATATTTCTGTTTACAAACCATTTACTCACCAACATCTTGGAGAGATAAAAAAAGTATTGAAATCTCTTTCTGCCAATGTGCCCCAGATCAATTTTGTTCCAATAAGAGGTGATTTTACCAGAGGAATTTTTGCGAGTCTATACATAAAATCAAGCAGCACATTAACCACAGAAAAGATTACCGCTTTGTTTGTCGAGTTCTACAAAGAGTCACCTTTCGTGAATATATCAAACGAACCAATCTCACTTAAAGAGGTTGTCAACACAAATAAAGCACTACTGCATATTGAGCAGCATAACGGATACTGGCATATTACATCGGTCATAGACAACCTTCTTAAGGGGGCATCAGGACAGGCAGTGCAAAACATGAACATAATGTTCGGCCTTGATAGTAGCACCGGACTAAAACTTAAGGGATCTGCCTTTTAGACCAAAATATTGATTGAATGAAAGCATTTGACGTATACAAACTCTGGCCAATTGAGCCGGTTAAAGCAGAGGGAACTGCTGTCTGGGACAAAGATGGTACTAAGTACCTTGATATGTATGGTGGCCACGCTGTTATTTCGGTTGGCCATGCTCATCCTCTTTACAATAAAATGGTTAAGGATCAGCTTGATAAGATATCATTTTACTCGAACTCGGTTCTTAATTCTCTCCAGACAGATTTGGCAGAGAGACTGGGAAGGGTCAGCGGGTATGAAAATTACTCTCTGTTTTTGTCAAACTCAGGTGCAGAGGCCAACGAAAATGCTCTTAAACTCGCCTCTTTTCATACAGGTAAATCAAAGGTCCTGGCCTTCAAGGGTGCATTTCACGGAAGAAGCTCGGGAGCTGTGGCAGTTACGGATATTCCAAAGATTGTAAGCCCTTTCAACTCATTTCATCAGGTTGTATTTGCACCTATGAATGATATTGCAGAGGTAAGGAGCTATTTGCATACAGGTGATTTTGCCGCGGTAATTATTGAAGGAATACAAGGCGTAGCAGGAATATATGAACCGGATTTCAATTTCTTAAAGGAGCTAAAAGAACTTACTTCACAATTAGGGGTTGTTCTCATACTGGACGAGGTTCAGAGTGGCTATGGCAGAACAGGCAAGTTTTTTGCACACCAACATTCAGGGGTCGAGCCTGATATTATTACAACAGCCAAAGGAATGGGCAACGGCTTCCCAATAGGAGGGACACTAATCTCCCCAATGTTCAAACCTGTACAGGGAATGCTTGGTACAACATTCGGAGGCAACCATTTGGCATGTGCAGCTGCGATTGCAGTTCTCAGGATAATTGAAGAAGAGGGCCTTGTTGCTAATGCTCAAAAAGTTGGCGCATACATTATGGAGAGGCTCTGTTCAATAAAATCGAAATATGGTGATGAGGTTATTTCCGATATAAGGGGGAGAGGGCTTATTATTGGTATAGATATGACAGACAAGTTTATCCCGGTCAGAGATGATCTTCTTTTTAAGGAGAAGATCTTTACCGGAGGAGCAAAAAGCAATATAATCAGATTGCTTCCACCGTTAAACATTACTAACAACGAGTGTGATGTTTTTTTGGAAAGTTTTGTAAGGTGCATAGAAACAATAAAAAAGGATTTGAAATGAAACAATTTACCAGCGTACATGATATAAAGTCAATTGATTGGGCACTTTCAATGGCAAGAGAGGTAAAGGAGGATCCGTTTGGAGATACTCCACTGGGTAAGAACAAGACTTTGCTGATGATCTTCTTTAACTCAAGTCTGAGAACTCGTCTAAGTACACAGAAGGCCGCAATGAACCTCGGCATGAATGTTATTGTTCTTGATATTAATCAGGGAGCGTGGAAACTGGAGACAGAGAGAGGTGTGATTATGGATGGGGATAAACCGGAACACATACTCGAGGCGATACCTGTGATGGGTACATATTGCGATATTATCGGAGTGCGTGCTTTTGCAAATCTTGTAAACAAACAGGAAGATTACAACGAAACTATATTAAATCAATTTATTAACTATTCGGGAAAGCCGGTTTTCAGCATGGAAGGGGCAACAAGACACCCGCTTCAGAGCTTTGCCGACCTTATAACCATTGAGGAGTTTAAGACAGTTAAAAAGCCAAAGGTTGTACTAACATGGGCTCCCCATCCGAAAGCATTACCCCAGGCAGTTGCGAACTCTTTTGCAGAGTGGATGAATCAGACAGATTATGAATTTGTTATTACCCATCCTGAGGGATATGAATTATCCAAAGATTTTACCGGGAATGCTAAAATTGAATACGACAACAGGAGTGCATACGAAGGAGCAGATTTTATATATGCCAAAAACTGGTCAACATTTAACGATGCTACTTATGGTAAGATTATAAGTAACGACAGGAGTTGGATGGTCGATACTGATAAGATGCGACTCACTAACAATGCAAAGTTTATGCACTGTTTGCCAGTGAGGAGAAACATGATAGTGAGCGATGATGTAATAGAGGGGCCAAACTCTATAGTAGTTCCAGAGGCAGCCAATAGAGTGGTATCGGCTCAGGTTGTGATTAGAGAGATGTTAAGAACAATTTCCGGTTAAATTTCAAATTACAGATTATGAAAAGCTTAACAGTTATTAAAATCGGGGGAAATATAATTGACCGCCCGGAAGAACTTGATTCTTTCCTGATGAATTTTATTAAAATTGATGGTCCGAAAATTCTGATTCATGGAGGAGGAGTCATGGCTAGCGAGATGGCAACCAAGCTTGGCATAAAAACGGTGATGCATCAGGGGCGTAGAATTACAGATCTGGAGACGCTAAAACTTGTTTCAATGGTCTATGCGGGATGGATAAATAAAAGCATTATTGCCAAACTGCAAAAGTTAGGTTGTAATTCAATAGGCCTTTCAGGCGCTGACGGAGATTCAGTTCCGGCAGTTAAAAGGTCGCCAGTTCCAATTGATTTTGGTTATGTGGGAGATGTAGATCCGGCTCAAATTAACGGAGGCTTTCTTATGAGTTTACTTGGAAGGGGAATCACTCCTGTATTTTGTGCAATTACTCATGACAGAAATGGCTCAATTTTAAACACAAATGCAGATACAATGGCCTCCTCTCTCGCAATTGCTCTTTCAAAAGATTACTATACAAAGCTTATTTACTGTTTCGAAAAACAAGGTGTATTATCTGACCCGGATAATGAAAACTCTGTTATACCTCTTATCACTAGAAAAAATTATGAGTCTATGAAGGAGGCCGGGTTTATTAAGGATGGTATGATCCCTAAAATGGACAATGCTTGGTATGCTATTGACAAAGGGGTATCGGAAGTTTATATTAAACATGCCTCCAATCTCAATAACGATAAAGGGACTGTTTTAAAGTAATAAACTCATGCAAGATTATATAAACGAAGCTGTAGATCTCTTAAAAAAAATTATTGCCATTCCCTCATATTCAGGAGGAGAGGGCAATCGGGCTGATTTTATATATAATTATCTTACAGACAAAGGGCTGGCAGTAGAGAGGGTGAAGAATAACCTTATTACAGGCGTTTATCCCTTTTCGGATTCTACACCTGTTCTGATGCTTAACACTCACATCGACACTGTATTGCCGTCGTCAGGCTATACTCTCGATCCATTTGATCCACAAGTAAGGGATGGCCGTATATATGGTCTGGGCAGCAACGATGCAGGGGCTTCTGTAGTCTCCATGACAGCTGCATTATTATTCTTTAAAGACAACCCCGGGGAGCTCCCTTTTAACCTTACTTTACTGCTATCTGCAGAGGAGGAGAACTCAGGTCCTTCAGGTGTTACACTTGCTCTGAAAAGCATTAATAAGGCCGACTCTATAATTGTAGGGGAGCCAACCAATATGAAATGCGCATCGGCGGAGAGAGGTTTGCTTGTAATTGATGGTACTGCGGAGGGAGTAAGCGGACATGCCGCCAGAGAGGAGGGAATCAACTCAATCTATATTGCTCTTGAGGATATTGTGAAAATTAAAAATCACAAATTTTCGAAAATTTCCAAACTAATGGGAGAGGTAAAAATGACTGTAACACAGATCTCTGCAGGGCATCAGCACAATGTAATACCCGAGATATGCAAATTTGTTATAGACATACGACCTACTGATGTTTACGATAACAATGAGATTGTTCAGGAGCTGAAAAAATTAGTAAAAAGCAAACTAACTCCACGGAATCTCTCTAACAGATCATCTTCAACCCCGGAAGGACACCCATTATTAAAATGTGCACAGGAATTGGGAGTCGATTGTTATACATCTCCTACAACCTCCGACTGGATGAGGCATAGTTTACCTGCAATAAAGATGGGTCCCGGTGATTCTTCCAGATCTCATAGGGCTGACGAATATATATGCATAGAAGAGCTTAAAGAGGGGATTAATGGGTACATTAATTTTATCAAACACCTAAAATTAAAACAATGAGTACATTATGGAGCAAGGGTGCTTCGGCCGATCAACTGGTTGAAAAATTCACCGTAGGCAAGGACAGAGAGTACGATTTGCGTCTTGCAAAGTTCGATATTCAAGGCTCAGTGGCTCACATTAAAATGCTTGAGAGCATTTCACTTTTATCGGCAGATGAGTTTCAAATTCTTGAAAAAGAGCTTAAAGAAATTCTCCGGGAGGTGGAGAGTGGTAATTTTATGCTTGAGAATGATGTAGAGGATATTCACTCTCAGGTTGAACTGATTCTCACAAGGAGAGTTGGAGATATCGGCAAAAAAATACATAGTGGTCGCTCAAGAAATGACCAGGTTCTCACTGATGTTAAACTATACCTAAAATGGGAAATTGAGACTTTAAGAGATAAAGTGGTAACGCTCTTTAATACTCTTCAGTCTTTAAGTGAGGAACATAAAGATATTCTGATGCCGGGCTACACTCATGGACAAATAGCCATGCCATCATCATTTGGGTTATGGTTTGGGGCATATGCCGAAACTTTAGTTGATGATGTATATCAGCTTGCAGCGGCATATAAGGTGGCAGATCAAAATCCTCTGGGTTCGGCAGCCGGTTACGGAAGCTCCTTTCCTCTTGACAGAGAGATGACAACTTCTCTTATGGAGTTCGGCACCATGAGTTATAACTCAATTGCGGCCCAGCTTGGCAGAGGTAAAAGTGAAAAGGCAACAGCAAATGCTATGGCATCAATTGCCGGGAGTCTTAATAAATTCGCTGCAGACTGTATTATGTACATGTGTGGAAATTATGCCTTTATCTCTTTTCCTGACCAACTCACAACCGGATCAAGCATTATGCCTCACAAGAAGAACCCTGACGTTTGGGAAATAGTAAGAGGCAGGTGTAACAGAATTGCCTCTATTCCAAATGAGATTACACTCATGACAACCAATTTGCCTCACGGATATCACAGAGATTTTCAGCTACTTAAAGAGACGCTTTTTCCTGCACTTGACTCTCTTCATGAGGTATTGGAGATGACAATTTTTATGCTTGGCCATATCAGAGTAAACAGTACAATTCTTGAAGATTCAAGATACGAATATCTTTTTACCGTTGAGGAGGTTAACAGACGGGTTCTGGCAGGGACTCCCTTCAGGGATGCCTATAAAGAGGTTGGATTAGAGGTTAACAGCGGTAAGTTCAGGGCTGAAAAAGAGATTGCCCATACTCACAAAGGAAGTATAGGCAATCTGTCTAATTTTGAAATTCGCTCTAAAATGAACGCAGCACTCGAACTCTTTTAGAATCCGAATGAAAACTCGTATTTTCCAAAGAGTAGGAATGCAATAATCAATGTAAAGATGACATTGAAAAGCTGGGCAATAAGAAATGTCCAGGTATACTTGCTATTCTCTTTTCCAAACACTTTTCGGAAGTCTGTTTCAAGTCCTATTGCAATAAATGCAACCGAGAAAAGCGTCTCTCTCATTGCTTTTGAAGCCCCGCTTAGTGATTTTACCGTTGCAGGTTCCATTAAAAAGCTGAAAACCATAGAAGCAAGAATAAACCCAAGAACAAATTTCGGGAATCTCTCCCACAAAATTGATGGGGTTGGTTTAATGTCTCTGTTTGTCCCTTTAAATGACCAATAAATCGATATTGCAAATGCAGCAACTCCCAGAAGTACATTCTGAGACGATTTAATAATTACACTTTGTGATTCAGCAACATCTCCCAGAAATTTACCAGCAGCAACAACTGCTCCGGTTGTGTCTATTGTACCTCCAAGCCAGGCGCCTGCAACCTCTTGAGACAGTCCCATCAAGTTAGCAAGATACGGCATAATGTACATCATTGGTACAGCAACAACCAGCACCAGAGATACTACAAAAGACAATTTTTTGCTGTCACCTTTAATGGCTCCAGAGGTGGCAATTGCAGCTGAAACACCGCAAATTGATACTGCACTTGATAGAAGAACCCCCATCTCTTTGTCAACTCCCATCTTTTTGGAAAGCCAGAAAGAGAAATACCAAACCGCCAATACCACTATCACTGCCTGAATCATTCCGTATGAACCGGCTTTCATTATCTCGCCGAAGAGAATTGATGTGCCGAGTATAACAAGACCAGCCTTGATAAAGAATTCGCTTCTTACGGCAGGTTCAAGCCATTTTGGCAAACCGAAAAAATTCCTGATGATAAGACCGATTGCCACTGAAAAAAATACTGCTTCGAATCCGGTACTCTTTACAAATCCTATTGTACTAATGTACTGAGCCAGAAATGAAAGCCCGTAAATTACAATAAATGAAACAGGAAACCATTTCATTTTAACTCCTAAAATCTTAAGCCCTATCGCACTAAGTCCGAAAACAACAATAAATTTTGTGAATTCAAAAGGGACTTTGGCAAACCAAAGAGGATATCCTTCAGGAAATTGATATTTTACCTTTCCCAGTGATGGGATAAAAATTACCAGAAGTACCAGTATTGCCCCCATAAATGTAGCAATCCAGTCTTCATTTTTTAATTGAGTCAAATAATTTGACTTCGTAACAGGTTTGTTCATAGTTTATCAAGAGTAAGTTTAAGACAAATATAGTTTTAATCTCTAAAATAGTAAAATGTTTTACTATTATTTTATAAAAAAAGAGGTGACAATTTATCACCTCTATTTTATCTTATTTTAAAACAGCTATTTAAAATTTGACTAATTCTTCAAACAGGTCATTAATAATTAAAACCCTTATAATGAAAGCCTGTCTCCAGCATTACTCTTAACAGCTTTTTTCCATATATCGGTATATCCCGGGAAATGTGGAGGAGGGGGAATAACCGGGGAGTGTCCGTTGGTTACGAAAGAGCCGTCAGTATTTTGTTTTTTTGTATTTCCATCAATATATTTGACCAGCAGGTATTCGTCAAGCTTTTTCCACTTAGCAAAAAGAGAATTTGCAGTGCTTACTGAATAGTTTGTAAGAAACTCTGAAACAAAACCGGGACTTTCATTTAACAGAATTGCGGCTGTTCGGTCAATTGCATTAACCTCTGCAATTTTTGCCTTCTCATGCAAGTCAATGACCTCTCTAACCTCTTTCCCAATGTGATTGTACCTTAAATAGGCAAACTGCGCAATTCTGTTGGTCAGCCAGAACATAGAGGATGCAGAGTATTCAATCATTGATCCATTACCAAGTGCGTAATGTGTTGAGATTGATTTTGATGAAGTGTATATTGGTGTAAGTGGCGATGTTGCTGCATCATCTACCCCAAACCAGAATATACCTCCAATTTCATCCGGAACATGAGATCGGCTTTGTCCAACAAACCAGAATCCGGTCTGCTGTGTAGCTATTGCTCTCTCGTTAAAGCCTGTTACCCCGTCAATCTCGAAGCTCATAGGTCTCCAGCGGTACGGAAGCGCATTTCCTCCTGCTCCTATATCATTTAGCATATCCATAGGGGTTCCTTCATAATGGTCTCTCATCATATCTGCTACATCCTTTACAGATATCTTCTGCTTTGCCTTTACATAAAGAGGCATCCTCTTTTTTGAGGGATCTCCCAATGCATATGGAAGATATATGCTCATATCTCCCTCGGCATATCTATTAAAAAAACTCCATACCCTTGCATCGCATCCCCTGATTGTCGAACCGTCTGCAGGGCCATAGGTGTCTGCGAAGCTGAAATCTTTATCATTTCCTTTGTATAATCCCTGTTCTCTGGCGTGTTTAATTACGTCATGAGCGTAAAGGCAGTTTTCCGGATCATTGAGTGGAAACTGAGTAATTCTTGCCTGATTTGCATGGGCTGATATTGCCCCCTCAGGAAGCTTAATTGCTACCCAAACGGCTCCTTTGTTTACATTAACTCCATTTACCTTTTTTGGAGCTTTACCAATTATCTCTAAAAACCAGACTTCATTCTTGTCAGCTATCGATATTGATTCTCCGGTTGAAACATACCCATATTGATTCGCTAAAGAGGTAATTACCTCAATTGCCTCGCGTGCAGTTTTTGCTCTTTGAAGTGCAAGATACATTAGTGATCCATAGTCAAGGATGCCTTCAGGGTCAAACTGACTCTCTACTCCTCCCCATGTTGATTCTCCAATAACTAACTGATATTCATTCATGTTACCTATAACAGAATATGTTTTCTCAACCTGAGGAATCTCACCAAGGTACCTGTCCTTGCCCCATTCATATATTTTTACCATCGATCCTTTTGGGTAGGTGGCAGCAGGGTAGTGAACAAGTGTTCCGTAACGCGTGTGTGAGTCCGCTGAATAACTGACCATGGTTGATCCGTCAACCGAAGCCCCCCTTGTTATCAGGAGATTAGTGCAGGCATCTCCGCTGTTTGTTACCATGGTAGTCAGCAATGTCGCAATAATTAATCTTTTCATACTTTTATATTAATGTGTTTCTAAATATTAATTGCATTATAAAATATTGATTGTATTTCTTAATGTACGATAATCATCATCAGGGTGGCTAAGATAGTAAAATTGTATTATTCCAGCTATAGTTTACAATTTAGGCCTGAATAACTCTGAAAAAATTTGGAGTTTTGAAAAAAGTGGCTACCTTTGCAGCCCGTTTGAGAAAAAACGGTTAGTTCTTTGACGTTTTGAGAGAGATAAAGAGGTAAAGAATGAGAGAAAAATTTTAATAAAATAAGATTTATCTCGAGCAAAAAAAAATAGATTGGGTCTGTTAAATTTTAGATTTAAGGGACTACAATTTCAGTAATAAGAAGTTACTTAAGGGCGAACGGAGGATGCCTAGGCTTCTATGGGCGAAGAAGGACGTGGTAAGCTGCGAAAAGCTGCGGT
>JAUYTX010000088.1 GCA_030695025.1 Bacteroidales bacterium
AATGGTTTGCGATCCCTGTTGTACGGTTTACGTTCTCCATCAAATGGTTTGCGTTCTCTGTCGTACGGTTTACGCTCTCCATCAAATGGTTTGCGATCCCTGTTGTACGGTTTACGCTCTCCATCAAACGGTTTGCGTTCCCTGTCATACGGTTTGCGCTCTCCATCAAACGGTTTGCGCTCCCTGTCATACGGTTTGCGCTCTCCATCAAACGGTTTGCGCTCCCTGTCATACGGTTTGCGCTCTCCATCAAACGGTTTGCGCTCCCTGTCATACGGCTTCGCATCTCTGCGTGTGCGGTCATAGGGTTTGCGATCACGATCAGACGGTTTCGCATCTCTGCGTGTGCGGTCCGATGGTTTACGATCGCTGGTTTTCGTTCTTCCGGCAGCTCCTGCTCCGGCACGACTTGTTGATTGATTTGTTCTCATTTATATTTAATTCGGGTGCAAAGTTATGTTAATAACATATATTTTCCTACTTTTACAGACTCATTAGATGTAATTTGTATCAAATGTCACGCCTGGTAAGAATAATTTCGAAATTTGCAGGATACAATCCTTTATTAAAGGAAAATTTTAATGTATCAATAAAATCCATTAAGAGCAGTAAACTAAGGTCATCTCTTACAATTATGATAATTGCAATAGGAATAACCTCTTTGGTAGGTATTCTTACTGCAACAGATTCAATTAAGGCTCTTCTAAACGAAAATTTCGGTAAAATGGGGGCAAATTCATTTGCTATCCGTTCAAACTTTACCGACACTCAAACAACAAACCGTAAGGCCCGTACATTAAACCGCCGAAATATCCGTTATAGCCAGGCTAAGGATTTTGCCGATAATTACGATGTGCCTTCAATTGTAACCATCTCTGCAACAGCAATAAATAATGCTACTATAAAATACGGTTCAGCAAAAACCAATCCTATCATCAGGGTAGTAGCTACAGATGATAAAAATGCGGGATATATGGGGGCCAAAATGGCTAAGGGAAGAAATTTCAATTCAAGGGATCTTGAATCGGCCTCTTTTTCTGCAGTAATTGGCTCAGGAGTAGCAAGCTCTCTGTTTAAAGGTTCTGATGATCCAATAGGAAAGGTAATCTCTGTAGGAGCAGTAAGATACGAAGTTCTAGGGGTTTTGGAGAAGCAGGGTCAAACTTTTGGTGGAGGAGTTGATAATCAGGTTTGGATACCTGTATCAAATGCCAGATCAATTTTCCTTTCTGATAATTCGTTTTTCGTAATAGGTATCATTCCGGAACTTGGAATTGATCAGACTAAGGCGATGGAGTCGGCCGAACAACTTTTTAGATCTATAAGGAGATTAAGCCCAATTGATCAGTCAGACTTTAGAGTTACAAAATCTGATGCTATGATGGAAGACATAATGAATATAATGAATTATGTTACCATAGCGGCTTTTCTGATAGGTGCGATTACATTACTCGGCGCTGCTGTAGGCCTTATGAACATTATGCTGGTATCTGTAAAGGAGAGGACACGGGAAATTGGTACAAGAAAGGCTCTGGGTGCCAATTCAGCAACCATAAAACAGCAGTTTCTTTTTGAGTCAATAGTTATTGGCCAGCTTGGAGGGGCATTTGGAATTCTGCTGGGAGTTTTAATTGGTAACCTTACAGCTATGCTAATGAAGAGCCCGTTTATTATTCCATGGTTCTGGATGTTTTCCGGCGTGATGGTTTGTCTTATTGTAAGTATTGCCTCCGGATACATTCCTGCAGTAAGAGCATCAAAGCTTGACCCTATTGAGGCGCTAAGATACGAGTAGCTTCTTATTCAAGAAGTTGCTATTTCAGTTTAAATATATATGTGATTGTTCCCTCCTGAACAGCAGGGGCATTTGCACTTAGATTGAATTTTGCCTTTAAAGCTGCTTTTCTGGCTGCCTCCCAAAGAGTTCTGTCCTGAACCGTTGTGCCTGTAGTCCCGGGCGTTGCACTTATAACGGTTCCATACTGATCGACTGAAATTTTTACAACTACAGTTCCCGATTTATTGACTGCATATTCCGGCTCAGGGAGTGAACCCATTACGCTTCTGCCGGCTAATCTTGCCTGAGGTACACCATCAACAGACCCTACGCGGGTATTTCCATCGGCATGTCCCGCAGTAAGATCTCTGCCTGCCTCACGGGCAACCTGAGGAGCAGTGGAATCTGCATTTGATGCAGATGGAAAAAGAGCCCGTCTGTCAATCACAGGCCTGGGTGGTTCATACTGCTCTAAATCCCCTTTTTCACCGGCAGTAGCCTCTGCACCTTTGTTGGCTCCTGTACCGGTTATTGGAGATTGCGACCTTTGGACAAGTCTTATATCCTCTTTAGGAGTTGGGTTTTCAACTCTTGGTTCGTGACCTGACATTACCTGAATCGGCTTCGGGGGTTCAAGCTCAAAGTCAACCTCGATACCTAACTCTGCAGGAGGGGGGTAAATTACCTTAAAGCCTGTTGTAAAGAAGAGCGAGACAAGCAGGATGTGAAATCCTGAAGCCATATAAACGCCAATGAATTTGGCGCGTTTCTCTGCTTTTGTGGGTTTAAAAGGTAGTTTTGGCATTATTAATAAGTTGTTCTATTCGGGTGCAGTAGCAAGAATTATTCTGTACTGATTTCGTTTTGCGATGTTCATTATATTCACAACCTGCTCCATCGGTACGGTTTTATCAACATGAAGAGACAAGGTTGGCTCATCCTCTTCCTGAAGTTCGCTTTGAATAAGCCTTTCAATATCTCCAAAAGGGACAGGTGTGTTTTTGCCGTTAATGTGATATGAGAAGGTGTTAGTTTGCAAGTAGTGTTTAATTGAAATACTAACCATTGTTTTTGCAGAAACCTGGTTTGTGCTCTTTGGTAAGAGTAATTTCAGGGCATTAGGGTTAACCAATGTAGATGTCACCAGGAAGAAGACTAGCAAAAGGAATACTATGTCTGTCATAGATGACATACTAAACGATGGGTTAACCTTTGCACGACGCTTTATTGCCATAATTTATATCTTTTATTTGCTCGCAGGTTCGTGAAGCAGATCCATGAATTCGATGGTATTACTCTCCATCTTGTAAACGATGTCGTCTATTCTGGCAGTCAGGTAATTGTAGCCAAAATAGGCCAGGATACCAACTGTCAGACCCGCAACTGTTGTAACCATAGCAGTATAGATACCGCCTGAAAGAAGCGTAATATCTACGTTACTTCCTGCCTGTGACATATTGTAAAAAGCTTGAATCATACCGATAACTGTACCCAGAAAACCCAACATAGGAGCTCCACCGGCAATTGTTGCCAACATTGGAAGACCCTTTTCCAGACGAGAAACCTCAACATTGCCCATATTCTCAACGGCA
The DNA here is from genome assembly GCA_030695025.1 of Bacteroidales bacterium. GTDB lineage: Bacteria > Bacteroidota > Bacteroidia > Bacteroidales > UBA932 > Bact-08. Next base: position 3,370 of record JAUYTX010000088.1, read on the forward strand.
GTCTGAATATCGTTTAACGGACGACCTATGCGCTCAACGCCCTTTTCAATAAGGCGGGCGATTGGAGTTTCCTGTGACTGGCATAGACTGATAGCCGCTTTTATTTTGCCTTCGTGAATGTAGTCATGAATATTTCTCATGAAATTTTCGTCTGTCTTAGAGGCATTTTTGATTGCCCACCATCTTTCGCCAAAAATGTAAAGTGTTAGTATAGAGAGCAAAAGCAATGGAATCATAATCCATCCCCCTTTGAAGGCCATCTCTATAAGGGAAAACGACAGTGTCTCCTTTACCGGAGGAATCTGAGCAATAGCCTCGGCAGCGTTCTGCCCATAAGCCATAAGAAAATGAGTGATCATAATGTTTAAAGGTTGTATTACTTATTATTTATCTCTTAAATGTGTCAATCTGCAAAAATACAATAATTGAGCCACACCTCAAAGTATAATTAAGTGAGAATTTAGTTTTCCAGTAGTTTTAAAATATCTGCCTTTAAATAGTCACTTTCAGCCCTGACATGGTTGCCAAAATCAACCACATAACCCTCTTTGTTGATTAGTATCCCATAAGGGACTCCGCTAAAACGAAACTGTCTCATAACAGCGTTAGCTTCCTGGGTGTTCATGTGGAGGCTTATTATCTGATCGTGTTCACTTTTATAACTTTCTTCCCACAAATCCCTGCTAGTCATGATACAGATGTTTACAAACAGAACATCTTTGCCGGTTAGCTCATTTATCAGTTTAAGAGAAGTATTCAGATTAGATATACAGGGATAGCACCATAAAGCCCAGAAATCAATATAGATTACCTTGCCGGGATTTGCATCTATGATTTTGTTTATCACCTTTAGACCGACACTGTTTTTATGAGCATCTGCGCTACTGATGTTCTTTATATCGGTGGTTTTTCCAAGCATTTCATCTGACAAAGGTTTGGGGTTTGAATTGAAGTTTTTAACCCTGTTGTAGCTCATACCGGTAATTTTTCTGAGGAAGGGGTCACTTAGATAACTATCAAGCCATGCCTCGTTCTTTTTTACAAAATCGGTACGATTTGTTGAAAGTAGACCGTTTGCAATAGCAGCCAGGATAAATTCTGAGAGATACCTATTTCTGTAATCGTCAGGTATCAAAAGGAACATACTGTCTGCATCAGATTTCTTGCCGGTTATTTTCGAATAGTGAAATTTTTTGTAAACAACCAATTCAGTAGTTAAATCGAAATATGACTTAAGAATGAAACGGTTATTGAAAATTTTATCAGCAGATTCGGTTAACTGATTATACCCTTTAACCCTGTCCATTACAATTCCGTCAGTTTCTTCAGACAGGATTGTTGATTGAATCAAAAATAATAGATAGTCTGCCTCAATTGTCTGCTCAGCCCACATTACAAAATCAGATGGGGCTCTCTCATCTTTTCTAAAATTGTTCAAAAGCGATATGAAACCACTTTTCTGAATATCAGCCTCTTCGATCAATGCCTTTCCCATTTTACCCCCATGTACATATCTTCCCTGATAATAACGCCTGAACTTTGTAATAAGATTATTAAGATCTGCTTTATTCCCTGAATAAACAGGATTCTGAATTTGACGGAAATCTGCCCTGATGAAGATTGAGTCACCCTCACCGGCTAGAAAGATATCTGAAATGGGATAAATGTTTATCTCTCTGTCTGCCATAGGATAAATGACGAATCTGAATCTGTTGTTGCTGTCAATTTCAGTGATGTACTCCATGTTTCCAACCTCAAATGCCGGTATTGTCAGCTTCAGTGATTTTGTCTGAGGGTAAACCTCCCTGTTAAATATTTCTCCCTCAATTATTGCCGGTTTACCGGAAAACTGATTGGAGTATTCACTTATTGAGCTCTCTTCTGCAACCGGAATTTTTTCATTCCGGGATAACTTTACAAAAAATGCAATGACCAGCAGGAGGGAAATTGCTGTAATTATATAAAAGAGAGCTTTTGTTTTTCCGTTTTTCATCTCAATCATGAAGTATGTTGATGGCATTTGAAATCATTCCGGCGGCAACAACGCTTGCCTTTACCCCTCTGTATTTTCTTAATGGACCTACCATTAGCCAGCTTACAGCATAGAAGATGAGTGTGCCGGCCCTCTCACCAAAACGAAACTCCTCTCTTTTACCCAATAGAAGTGATGGCCTTGCAATCTGCAAATTTCCACTGTAAGCCTCTTTTACAGATTGCTCCATTTTGCCTTTGGTGCTGAGGTAGAAGTTTGATGATGTGCTTTTTGCACCAATTGACGAGATGACAGAAACAACCGGTATATTAAGTCTTTCGGCAAGATGTGCAATTTTTAGCGGAATATCATGATCTGTATGGAAAAAGCTCTCTTTTGTTCCTGCCTTTTTGATGGTAGTTCCAATGCAGATAAAATAGACATCTGCTACAAGATTTTCTGCAAAAAAATCAATAGAGCCAAAGTCCGGCAGAGTCAGAATTTTGAGTTTCGGGTCAGAGATTCCCGGATCTCTTCTTACTACTGACGTAACAGAGGTAAAAATATCATTTGTTAAAAGCTGTTTTACCACCTCTTTTCCTACAAGTCCGGTAGCTCCGAACACAACTGCCTTTTTCATGATTTTGTAATCTTAATATCTGACTTAAAGGTAAATAAAAAATCCGACAGAGAGAACTCTGCCGGATTTGTTTTTGTTTTATTATTAATTCTTGATTAATTCTTGAGAGTTTCAGATTAACGTGTTTTACTTACAATCGAGCCACCTGAAAGATTGCTGGTTATGAATGGATTCCCTTTGAAAAAGACTCTGCTTCCACCTGAACCGCTAACGTGAAGAGACTGCTTTGCAAACACCTCTGCGTAACCGCCCCCGGAGATACTAATATCGCAGCTTAATGACTCCAGATAGTTAAACCATAATTTGCTTCCACCCGAAGAGTTGATTCTCAGATTATCGGCATATCCTGCAAGATCAGCTTTAGAACCGCCTGAAAGAGAGACATAAAGCGAAATCAAATCAACATCACCATAAAGATTTCCACCTCCGCTTACATGAACATCCAGTGCGTTTCCAACCCAAAGATTATCAAAAACCACAGAACCACCACCGCTGGACGAGATATTTTCAAGATAGTCACTCGACACATAAACCTTTACATTTGCTCCTCTTCCGAAAAGCACACCTCTAGCGCGATAGACCTTTAAGCTTCTACCGATAACCTCAACTTCGATATACTGGTGAAGATTCTCCTTCGCCTCAATAACAACCTCCTGAGAATTATCTTGAGTGACAATTAATTCAAATCCGCTCGATACGGCAATATTGTCAAATGTCCTTACCGGTCTTTCATATGCAACTGTGTTACCGTAAGGGAATACTGTTTCAAACTCAAGGCATGAACCAAGAGACAAAACAGCAAATAGTGAAATGATTGAAAAACGTATAAACCTCATATTTTAAGAAAATTTACACAATAGACGAAAAAGTGTGCCAAAATGTTGCAATCAGAGAAAAAATTTATCCATGTTTTGCAATTTCTGCAAGCATTGTCTTGTTTAACAGGAGTATATCTTTCTCAGAAAGCTTTATAAGACCATCTTTTTCAAATGTTTTAAGTAGTTTAATCCCGTTTTCAGTTGAGACACCGGCAAATTCTGAGACCTCTTTTCTGGTGAGAAGTGTGAAAATGTCGGAGTGATCATTTTTGAGTTTGTTCAGGTAAAGAAGTGCAGATGCCATTCTGCCATTCATCTGTTTATATAGAACGGAGCCTATTGTCTCGTATAGATTTGAGTTGTGAAGGCAGTAGCGTTTGACAATATTGGTTGTGAATTTGGCATTAGTTTGCATCACAGCAGCGATTGCCTCTTTTTCTATGAGAAAGCAATGGCTGTCTGTAAGAGAGGTAACCGAATACTGAAAAACATTTGCCGAAAATACAGAGGATAGCCCAATGAATTCTCCCGGGCCAATGATTCTGAGATTGTGACTCTTATTATTGTATCCCTCGATATATTGCTTAGAGAGGCCGTTTATCACAAACAGAACATAAGAGGCAAACACACCCTGTTTGGTTATGCTGTCTCCTTTTCGGAAAAGCACCTGAGTCTTACTGTTTCTTATTAAAGTAAGTTCGTCCTGAGAGAGCATCTGAAAACAGGGAGCATTAATTTCACATATAAACCGGCTGTCGTCTTCAAGTATTGTTTTCATTATAAATAGGATATTCAGGTTAATACAAAGATAAGCTATTTGATTCAGATGCAAAGCAGCTTTTTATATGATTTAAATCATGTTTTAATATGATACAAAGGTATTATAAAAGCTTTGTAATTAATTAAATAGGGCGTAATTTTGTACCATGATTTAAAATTATTAATCTTTCAAAATTAAAGCAATGTTATACACAAATCTAAAACACATCGAATCGGCAACCGATCACTCAAAAATACTTAACGAAAACGAAAATGTAATGGTAATATGCGGCAGGATGGGGCCTATGTGTATTCCTGTATATGAAATCGCAGAGGAACTTGAACAGGAGTATAAGCATGTTAAGTTCTATGACTTAGAATTTGACAACCCTGAATCGTACGTAATAAGAAACCTACCTGAAGTGAGAGGATTTATGGGTATCCCGTTCACAATTTACTACAAAAACGGAAAAGTAGTGAAAGCAACATCAAGTATTCAGACAAGAGAACAGATAACCGCAATTCTGGACGCAGAATTCGGGAAATCTTCAAAATAATTTAGTAATGGAGGATAAAATACATTACGACACAATTGTTATTGGTGCAGGACCTGCCGGCCTAACAGCCGGCATTTACCTCTCCAGAGCCCGCCTTAAGACTCTAATTATAAGCGAAGGAGTTGTAGGAGGGCAGATGGTACTCACTCACGAAATTGCCAACTATCCCGGTGTTGAGAGCATTAGTGGATATCAGCTGGCAAACATCATGAAAAAACAGGCAAAATCATTTGGATGTGAAATTAAGTCCAATATTAAAATTGACAGAATTGAACTTGAAGGTGATATTAAGAGAGTAACCCTTTCAGACGGCAAGGAGTACACATCAGACTCGATAATCCTAACCTCAGGCGGCCGCTCAAGGACACTCGGGGTACCAGGAGAAGAGAAGTTCAAGGGGAGAGGAATATCATATTGCGCAACTTGTGACGGAGATTTCTTTACAGGTAAAGAGATAGTTGTTGTAGGCGGAGGTAATTCGGCTCTCGAAGAGGCTGTTTCACTAACAAAATACGCAACAAAAGTTACCATTGTTCATCAGTTTGACAACTTTCAGGCATTTGAACACGCAGTTCAGGAGGCTAAAAGCAACCCGAAGATTCAGTTTAAGATGGAATCTACCGTTACAGCTTTCTATGGCGAGGAGAAACTCGAAAGCGTTGACATTAAAAATCTTAAAACAGGTGAAACTGAAAACTTCAAAACTGACGGAACATTTATATTTATCGGGTATGTACCAAATACCGAATTTTTAAAAGGGAAAGTTGAGATGAATCAGTGGGGCGAGATTATAACAGGCAGTGATATGTCAACAAACCTCCCAGGTGTTTATGCCGGTGGAGATAGTGTTACAAAACGTTACAGACAGGTTACTACCGCTGTTGGTGATGGCACCATAGCTGCTTTGGCCGCCTCAAATTATCTTCACAACAAAAGAATCGCAACTCTCAAATAGATCAAACGCATCTTAGAGTAATCTCTTTTGCTTTATTGCCGGGGAAATGCTAAATTTATAGTCTGAAAGAGCTTCTCGAATGACAGGATTAAGCAGATTTTTAACAGGAACATTAGTTCTGCTGGTGGTTTTATATACCCCGGCAGATCTTTTTGCGCTTGGTTCCGCTGTCGGTCAAAAAGATACTTCAATAATTCCGGAGGCGGCCCATTTCCTTAGTGAATATGTATCAATCCCCTCAATTTCAGGAAATGAGAACGAAGCTGCATACTTTTTAGCCCGCAAATGTGAAGAGGCCGGGCTCATTGTTCATTTCATAACTGACAACCCCGGATCAGTAAATTTTTCAGCATCAATTTACCCACTTTCCAGCGGGAAACCCAACATTATTTTCCAGAACCATATTGATGTTGTTCCGGCAGGTGACAGTACTCTATGGAGGTTCCCACCGTTTGAAGGAAGAATAGCAGAGGGACGAGTGTGGGGCAGGGGAGCACTTGACAACAAAGGGCTTGCCGTTGTACAGTTTTACGCAATTAAGAGCATACTGGATTTGGCAAAAGAGAATGAATTGCCTTATAACGTAACGCTGTTATGTGTGTCTGGAGAGGAGACAAGCGGCTCTACAGGTGCCGCAATTGTAGCAAAAAATTTCAAAGAGGTTTTTAATCCTGCAGTTGTGATTGGAGAGGGTGGATCCGGCATGGAAGATTTGAGTTTAACTCAAAAAAAGATGAAAATTTTCGGAATATCAATTGCCGAAAAAGAGCACCTTTGGCTAAAGCTTGTGTGGAGAGCAGAAAATGCAGGGCACACCTCCATTACCGAAGAAAACAATATTACCATGATGTTCGTCAATGGATTGAACAGACTTGTAAATACAAGAATGCCTATTACAATTACTCCTGAAACAGAGTTGATGATGCAAGCCCTTGGCAAAGAGGTTGGAGGAGTTACAGGCAAAGTTATGAAAAAGCCACATGGAAAGATTTTTAAAAGGTTTGTAGCGAAATATTCACTTGACAATCCGGAACTGAATGACTTCTTCACAAATAAGATAACGCTTTCGGGAGTATCCTCAAACAGTGGCAGTATCAATCAAAACTCTTCTGAAATTGCTGCATATCTTGACTGCAGATTGCTTCCCGGAGTAACTGCTGATGACATGATAAACTTTATTTGCGGGATTGTGAATGATCCTGAAATGAGTGTAGAGATAATTAGTTACGGTAAGGGATCCGGAAAAGGAACCACTCCGGAGTACTTTTTCGAAAAACTATCTCAGGCTTTAAAACATGAATTTAAAGGGGCAGCAGTTATTCCGATGCTTTTTCCAGCCTCGGCAGACAATGTCTATTTCAGAAGAGAGGGTGTACCCGTTTACGGACTGAACCCGTTTATGGTAGATCATGAACAAATCAATGCAATTCATAATTACAATGAATTTATTGATATTGAAGATTTGGACAGAGGTATTAAAGTTTACACCTTTTTTCTAAAAGATCTACTTAATCAAACTCATTCTTTTTAATCAGATAGTATCCACTGGCCAGTGAGAAAATAAGTGCTGCAAGCCCAAGGTTTGAAAGCCCGTCAGCGCTATTAAAGTCATAAGCTATGAGCTTTCTGCCAATGGCAATAAGTCCGATAAGCATGATGTTAAGAACCTTAATTGCATGTTTTTGAACATAAACGCTAAAGGTATCTATCAACTCAATAGCGATAAGTATGTTAAAGAACACAGGCAGAACCTCTTTTAGCAGAGCGTTTGATATGAATAGGCGACCATCAACACTTGGCCCGATTATCCCTTTTCCAAACTGATACAACAGCTCAACAATCTCTACAATAATGTATGCGGCAAGGACAACAACCAGGAATGAGAATACTGTTTTTTCAAATTTTTTAAGCAGGTTCATGACTTCAAAAGTTAACGACATTTTATGAAATTAAAAATGCCGGACTGTTATTTGTCCGGCAAGTTAATAAAAATCAGGAAAAAATCCTGTAAAATTCTTTAAAAGCTGTACAATACCATAAACTGTGCTCTGTTTGCATTGCCTTTAACATCATTTGTATTAATTCGTGTACCGTGGATATATTCCCATGCCATTGTAAGATTTTTGTAAGTGTTCCAGAAGAGAGAAGCAGAGAAGTAGTTTCCTTTGAAAAAGTCATTGTCCCGGGTTAAATACAAACCATCGTTCTTCTCAAGACCGGCAACAGAGAATGTGCTTGTAGCATAAACAGATTTTGAAAAATCAAGTTTAGCTCCCAGAGAAACACCATACATTGGCATTGTCCGCAGACCACCCTCTGCAACAGGTAATAGGTCCATTGACTGAGCAGCAAGGTCATTGATGTATCTTGCAATACCTTTACCATAAATACCTTGTGAATAAAGAGTAAGCCCCTTCACAGGTTTGAAAGTGCCACTAAGCTGAACACCAAGACCTGCTTCGGTTTGGATATCCTGGTTGGCAGTCATTCCATACTGAAGACTTCTAACTGCACCGGTTAGTTTTATATGCCCTTTTGTGCCCTTATATTGAATGTAAACCGGCAGATCGGGAACCTTTTGGTTAACTGCTTTAATGCCGGTAACGGTTGTAATCTTAATTTTTGGTAATTCCAAAGCAACACCCATTGTCCATCCCTTGCCAAGATTGCCAACGTAACCAATCAGAGGCGTGCGGAAGAATGTACGTGAGTTAACATTTTGGATGTCAATTGTTGGAGCATTTGCAGGAGTATCTGTCATAAAGCTCCATGTTTGCCCGAAGATGAACCCTTTGAAAGAGACATAGGCATGTCTGATTCTGAACGCTTCGTTTGTACCCCTGAAATCTGTTTCAAGATAAACATCAATGTTTCCAAGGTTCTCAGTCTTCTGTGTTATTTTGACACTCAATCTTGAGGCAGAGGCATCCATGCTGTTTCTCGATTTAAGATCCCAGCTATTAGGAGCAGACATTGTTGAATTTATGAACTCATAGTTCATAATTGTACCGTTAAAGTCCTGAAAAGCAACAGCTCTGATTGTTCCACCGATTTTTGCAGTGGTTTTGCCGCTTTCAAAAAGGAGAGGAGATTTTTCTGAAGTTTGAGAGAGTAATAGAGACAATGGCAGAATTACAAAAATCGAAGTTAATAGTATTCGTTTCATAGTCTTAAAATTAGGTTATTGATTATAAAATTTAAGCAGATCGTTTAACAAAAGTAAACGCTTTTACTATAATATCAAATACTAATTGACTTTTTTTAACCCCTGATGATTCATATTTTTCTGAAAGAGGGCTAATTCTTAAGATAATCGGTAAACAGAACGCCATTAAGGTGGTCAATTTCGTGCTGGAAGATAATAGCAGTGAACCCCTCAACCATCTCCCTGTGAAATGACATATCGGCTCTGTTGTACTCCAGAAGAATAGCATAAGACCTGGACTTTGGATCACCTCTGCGGTCAGGAACAGAGAGACATCCCTCTCGCCTCTCTTGTTTTAGCTGTGAGTACTGCACAATTTTCGGGTTAAGATAGACTTCAAAAGGTTCTCCCGGCTTGTCAAACCTCTGCACCCAGATAACTCTTTTAAGAACACCAACCTGAGGAGCTGCAATGCCAACACCAAGTGATGCGGTATCATTTACGGTAATATACATTCTCTTGATGAGTGTATTGAGATAGTTGTCAGATGTGTCAATTGTTATATCTGAGCTTTGAGTTCTTAAAAGAAGAGAGTCAGAGTAGGAATTTGTCTTGAATACCCTCATCGGAGATTTTAAATCAGATGACATGATAAGTGAAATCTCTTCAGCAGTAAAAACTGCCTCAGATTTTTGAGATTTTGATGCAGTGCGTAGTGTCCCGCAACCTGATAAAACGATAATTGTTGCAAAAACTAAAATGCCAATCCTGACAATTAATCCATTTCTCAAACCTGACTTTTTCATATTTTTTTGTGTTTATCCGGTTTTTCGGAATACTGGTAGGCCGCCTTTGTTAAACGGTCCATTATGGCTCGCCCGATTCCCTCCTCTGGAACAGGCTGTGAAACAATGAAATCTATATCGCTGTCATCCTCCATTCTGTGCAGTGCCCCAAAAAGGTTAACTGCAGCATCTTTAAGATCAGAGCTCTTTGAAAGGAAATCTACCTTTTTAAATCCATTTGGAAACTGACCGTTAAATGAGAGATATCCTGCCCGTGAGATGTCCGGAAGGTTGTTTGAGCGACCCTCAATATAGATTGGTTTTAACGGGCTGTAGTGAGATTTGAGGAGTCCGGGAGAGGCAGGGGCATGTTCGGCCTCCGTAGAGAGCGAAGCGGGTAAAACCTTTAACAGATCTGAGGCAGTGATGAATCCCTCTCTTAATATTATAAATCCCATACTATCAAGAGTTATCACAGTTGATTCTATTCCAACAGAAGCAGGACCTCCATCCAGAACGCAATCAACCTCAGGGAGCTGTTTTTTTACATGCTCTGCTCTTGTTGGACTTATTCTGCCAAATTTGTTTGCACTTGGAGCCGATATCGGACATCCCGAAAGCTTAATTAATTCGAGGGCTATGTTGTTGTTGGGCATTCTGATTCCAACAGTAGGAAGGCCGGATGTTACTATATCAGGCACAATGTCACTTTTAGGCAAAACAATAGTAAGGGGACCAGGCCAAAATTTTTGGGCTAGTGCGTAAACTCTAGGATCTTCTGATTTTGTAAGCCTTTTAATGTCTGCAATATCTGCAATGTGAACAATAAGGGGGTCAAAAGAGGGGCGCTCTTTTACGGCAAAAATTTTAGCAACAGCTATCGGATCAAGGGCGTTTGCACCAAGGCCGTAAACAGTTTCTGTTGGGAATGCCACTAAACCTCCGTTTTTAATTACATCGGATGCCTCTCGTATAGATTTTGAATTGATCATCAGTTTTGGAGCATAGAATTCCCGGCAAATTTAGACTAATATTTGTTACAATAAAATGTGCTGTCCTTACAATGAAATGCGAATGTTGGTGTTCAGCTCAATTTCAACCCATTCACTAATTTTTACCAGTCCAAAAAACTCAACCGGGGGTTCAAGGCCAAAATCTCTGATTGTAAGTCTTATGCGAGTCTTAACATTGTATTTGTCGGCTCCCTTTGGCTCCAGGGTAAGCGGAAACATATAGGTTTTTGTTTTACCTGCAATTGAAATGTTTCCATTTGCATTAATTGTTTGAAGAGTTGTGTTTGTGTTTTGAGCAGATGTTTTTAATGATGTGGCCGGAATCTCCAGATAATTAAGTTTCAGATATATGTTAGGATACCTCTTTTCGTTAACCAGCTTCAAAAATCCACTATATGCCAAAGGGTCTTTGGATTTGAAATTTTTAACGGGAATTATCACTGAATCGGCTAAAGCAGTAATGCGACTGCCGTTTTTGTTAAAGGCACCCTTGTAACTGTTTGCAGGAATGCCAGTTTCGTTTATGGTTAGTTTAAACTCATTTATGTTTGTAGACCCGTAAACGGTAATTACGCTATTTTCAAGAAAGTTTGCACTAAACCTCTCTTGAGAATAGATACCTGACTGAAAAGCCGGTAACAATAGAAGCAACAGTGATATTATGGTTATATTTCTCATCATAGATTAAAAATAAAACCGGCAAGGGTTACTTACCGGTTTAAATTTATCAATATTACTGTTAAAAACCAATTACTGCTTCAAATACGATTCCGTTGAATTTTCCACCGTTACGTATGTCAGTAGGTACGAAACCATTATATTTCTGACTAACATATTCTGCTTTGGCAAGTATGTTTTTGGTAATAAACCAGCCACCACTCACAGCTACTCTGTTTATGTCAATATCTGATGCTGCCATTTGTGCACTTACAGTGTTGTAACGACCTCCGATCCAGAAATTCTTAGTTGAACCAAATCTGTAAAGAAGATCTGTAGCAAACTGGTTTGCACTTCTTTCAGACTGTTCTGTTCTGTTTCTTCCCTTTGCGCTCTCAAGAGTAGTAAACCACTCAAGACCTCCGAATTGAACAAACAAATTACCCACAACAGTGCTTAACTTGTCTGAAAAACCAGGGTTGAAGCGGCCTGAAGTAAAGGTAGATGTTGTAATTGCGTTATCCATAACACCAAAGTAGTGAGAACCTGCACGGTCACCATTAAAAAGTGTGTTGGCAACTGAACCTGCAGTGTGGTATCCTGAAACTGTTGCACGAAGACGGAGGTTTTCCATCAACTGGCCATCGTAACCGAATTTACCGATAAATGCAGGGTGGTGCTTACCATCGCTTGCTCCCGGTACAGGAGTGGCTTTTATAACATCACCTTTGATTTTACCATTTGTAACAGAGGCTACACCCAGAAATCCTTTATGCTGAAATATAAATTCTGCTCCGATTTCGGTTGTGAAGGCATCCATGATGTAGTTTTCGATAAATGGATTGTAAATTGAATTACCGTTGTCCGATCTGCGGAAGTGAGAATCACCGTAGTTTATCTCCATGTGACCAACCTTTATGGTGGTGAATTTCATAATGTTGTCAATAGCATTACTCTTCAGAAACGGAAGTTTGTCAAACTGAATGTAACCACCTTTTACCCAGGTTTCGTTGTGGTGTCTTGATGACAAATAGAGAGTCATGTTTAAAGTAACACCATCTGCAAGGTAGGTGTCAAAATAGAGATTTGCATACGCGGTGTTGAAGCCCGGTACCATCTCAACAGGTTTGTTAAGATTTGTTGTTCCTGACATGTTAGGCGAAGCTGTGTTGCTTTGACTAAGTGCCTGAAAACCTTGAGTAAAGCTTCCTCCAATATTGAGTTTAACTTTTTCAAAAGGTTTTGTTGTACCCTTAGGTGTTTCAAAAACATTTATACCGCGTTGGTCATACGGTCGTTGCTGCGCAAAACTTACTCCTGCAATAAGGATAAGTGCTGTGAGCGTAAATAGATTCTTTTTCATTTTGTAGTTAGTAGTTGTTTGTTTAATTGTGCTAATTATGTTATTAATAGATAGCCACGAGATTTTGTTCAGGTACATTGACCTCAATCTTAATAGTAACTGCATCACCTGTCTTTAACATCCCCAAAAGTGCAGTTGGAGCTTTCATGCTAAAATCACTAAGTTTAAGCGGAACAGTTCCGCTAACCTGGTATCCGTTTGTGGTTTTTGTGCCGATTGATTTAAAGCTCACTTTTTTTGTAACTCCCGCAACGGTAAGATTACCTGTTAGTGTAACCTGTATGTCGTTATTGTTCCCGATAATGGCTGTTGAGGGTTCGGTTAGTGTAAAGGCGATGGTTGGGTTTTTACTTGAATTCAGAGTCTCATAAGTCTTTTTATCCATCAGTCTGTCACCGCTTTTAATGTTCTGTACGGGAAATTGTACGTTTAAAGTCTGAATTACATTTGATCCGCTAACTATAAACTCTCCCTTAATCTGTTCAACTTTGGTGTTCCAGTCGTGAAGGTTTGAAGTCCCGTTAATTGTGATGGTTGATGTAAAAGTGGTTGCTTTCTGACTCTGCGAGAAGAGAGTGTTTGCAGAGAGGAGGATTACCCCTGTCAATGCAAGCATAAAAAGCTTCTTGATTTTTAACTTATACATGGCTGTTCTTAAATTTTTAAATTGGTTTTTTAATTTTTTAAATTATTCTTGGTTGCTTTATCTGAAATTATTTGCGCCAGGCTCTTATTTGCCAACAAGGCAGTATAGTTTTGCCTAAACTCAATCCAATAGTCCCTAGAAACACAGTCACAAGCCTGGTCGCAAAAATCTTTATTCTCTATGCATTCAACCACAGTTATTGGTTCAAATGCAGTATACACATCTAATACAGATATCTCTTCTGCAGCTCTGGTGAGCCTGTACCCGCTTCCTCTTCCTCTTGCATTGGCAATAATCCCCTTTAATTTTAGGGATGATATAATAGTGTCGAGGTACTTTACAGAGATATTCTGTTTGAGGGCAATATCCTTTTGAAGCACTCCGTTGGGATCGTCAGAATTAGCAATTTCTATTACCGTTCTGAGGCCATACCTGATTTTTGTGTTTAACTTCATAATTACACTGCTTAAATTTTGTACAAAGATAAATAAAAAATATATAAATCCTATAACAATAGTAGTATGAGGAGGTAAATATGTTCAGTAGGAAAATAAAATTGTGAGAAATCACAATTGGGGTAAATTGTGATAAATAAATCTAAATCAGGTTTGTAGGGTTATATTTTGGGGTTAATCCCTTAGAAGGCCGCTTACATAGCCGGTAGTCCAGGCGCACTGCAGATTGTATCCGCCTGTGATTGCATCGATGTCAAGAAGCTCTCCGGCAAAATAGAGGTTCTTTACTACCTTGCTTTGGAGGGTCTTTATATTTACACTGTCGAGGCTGATGCCTCCACAGGTAACGAATTCATCTTTGTAGGACGACTTGCCATTTACCCGGTATAAGTCGGCTGTGAGAATTGTGACGATTTTGGTGACCCCTTTGCTTCCGATATCTCCCCAGCGGACATTACCCTGAAATTCACACTTTGAAACGAGGTGGTTCCAAAGTCTTGACGGTATGTCAAAAGGTCTGACAGAGTTGAGCAGTTTTCCCGGAGATGTTTTGATAATATCTTTAATATGCTCCTTAACAGAGTCTTCGTTGCTGACATCAATCCAATTTACCAAAACGGGAAAGTTGTAGTCCCTCTCTTTCATTACACGGGCACCATATGATGAGAGTTTTAAAATTGCCGGGCCGCTGAAGCCCCAATGGGTAATGAGCAAGGCTCCCTGAGATTTAATTTTTGTGCCCGGAAGGCTGACTGTTGTCTTTTCGGCCACTATTCCCATCAACGATGTGATTTGGTCTGTGGGTAAGTTCAGTGAAAAGAGAGAGGGAACAGGCTCTTCAATTTTGTGTCCCAGTTTTTCAAGCCAGTCAAGACCTCTTCTTTTTGGGCTGCCTCCGGTAGTTACAATAACCTTATCAAAGGTTTGTGGCTCCAGATTAGGGTTATCAAACGATAAGAGCAATGATCCTGCTGGCTGAGGAGTTATTTCAGCAACCTCCGCTTGTGTCACTATATTAATATTGAGTCTGTAACACTCCCTGTGAAAACAATCGATAATTGATTCAGAGTTTTGTGATTCGGGGAAAATACATCCATCCTCCTGATTTACAAGCGGAACTCCTCTGGATTCAAACCACTCTATTGTCTCGTTATTACCAAACTCCTGAAGCAACCTCTTCATTACTCTGCCTCCTCTGGGGTAGGCCGCAGCAAACTCATCCCGTGACTCGCAGCTGTTTGTCAGGTTGCACCTGCCTCCCCCCGATATTCTCACTTTAGCAAGGGTTACATGCCCCTTTTCAAATATTGTAACGGATGAGCCAACGTGCATCTCTGCTGCTGTTATTGCCGCAAAGAAACCTGCTGCTCCTCCTCCTGTGATTGCAATTTTCATATTATTAAAATGGCCAGAAATATAAAATCAGGGGTACTGCCAAAAGTACAACCAGTATCGATACCGGTAACCCCATTCGAATGTAGTCGCCAAAACGATAGCCTCCGGGGCCCATGACCAGTGTGTTTGACTGGTGGCCGATTGGTGTTAGGAAAGAGGCTGATGCGCCAATTGCGACTGTCATCAAAAACGGGTCGGGCGAATAGTTCATACCGTGTGCAATTCCCATAGCGATAGGGGCCATTAGTACGACTGTTGCAGCATTGTTGATTATTCCTGACAGGAGCATGGTAACAACAATGAGAATTGTTAATGTTATTTGTGGTGAGAGGTCTCCTGCAATGTTAAGAATGTAATCTGCAATTAATTTGGCACCTCCCGATGTCTCAAGAGCTTCGCCTACGGGAAGCATTGCACCCAGCAAAATTATCACGGGCCAGTCAATGCTGGTGTACATATCTTTAACGGGCAGAACCTTTGTAAGAATCAGAACAACTGCTGCTAGGGGAAATGCAACATGGACAGGTAAAAGTCCAAAAACTATTGCCAGAATTGAGACTCCGAAAATAGCCAGACTCAGCAATATCTTTTTTTCCGAAGCAAATGAGACTCCTCTCTTTGCCAGGGGAAGGCATCCGATGGAGGTGATGGTCTCCCATATAAGATGTTCTCTGCCCTGAAACATTACAACATCGCCGTTACGAAATATTACCTTGCCCAGCCTTCTGTGAATCTTCTCCTCTTTTCGGGAAACAGCTACAAGGTTAATTCCATATCTGCCCCTAATTTTCAATCCTGCAGAGGTTTGTCCTACAAGTGGTGAATCTGCCATCACCACAGCTTCTACAAAAGAGATACTATCTGAACCAATTGCATCCTTTCTGAATTTTTTACCTCCGGCTAACTTAACGCCGGTATCATCCATGAACTCTTTAAAAGAGTGGGCATCTCCTTCAAGTATGAGTATATCATTGATTTGCAGTATTTCATCTTCATCCGGGGCGTGTACTCTAATATTGTTCCTCACAAGGCCAAGTATCTGAACATCAGATTTTGATAAAATGCTTAACTCTCCAATTGTTTTGCCGTTAACTATAGAGTCCTCATTAACAATCATTTCGGTGATATAGTCGTCAATGTTAAAGGCATGTGCATTGGATTTTTCTGAAGCTCTTCCAGGGAGCAATCTCCATCCCAGAAGCGAGATAAACAATACACCTGCCAATGTAAGAATTGCTCCGACCGGGGCAAAAGAGAACATTCCAAACGGGGTGCCGGTTTGGGCCTCCCTAAAGGTCGAGATAATGATATTGGGCGGAGTACCTATTAGCGTCATTAGGCCTCCGAACAGCGATGCGAAGGCAATGGGCATCAGGAACAGAGACGGTGATTTTTTGCTTTTATAGGCTATGTTAATTGCAACCGGCATCACTATGGCCAATGCACCAACGTTGTTCATGAATGCCGATGCAACTGCCACAAGTGAACAGAGGGTAAAAATCTGAATGGTCAGATTACTGCTCAGTGAAGAGACCCATTTCCCAAGCATATCAACTATACCCGATTTTTCAAGTGCCTTGCCGATAATCAAAACCGCTGCCACGGTAATGACAGCGGGATGACCCAGGCCCTGAAAGGCCTTTTCGGCTGGAATGATCCCCGGGATTACAAGTGCGAAGAGGGCGAGCAAGGCAACAAAATCGTGCCTTATTTTACCCCAGACGAAAAGCCCCAGGACCACTACAAGTACTACAAAAACATAGATATAATCCAATGTTTATAAGGTTAACTATTTTTTTACAATAAGAGGCGAATCTTTTTGTACGTTAACCGGTTTTCTGTTTATCTCAATATCTTCAATTAAAATGCCGTCAGGATAGACAACCGAAACCGGAACTGTACCCTGATAAAGATAATTATAAATTTTCTGATTCTGATTCAGTCCAAGAACTCTTTTAAGTTTGGTAAGTGGGACAGGGGTTACCTCTGCTCCTGTAACAAGAATCTCTGAACCATCTTTTACAAACACTTTGTAGATATACTGATCTGTCTGATTTGCAATCTTTTTAACAATGTATGCATAGTCAAGGCCCTCTTCGATGGCAGCTTTGATTAGGTCTTTCTTAAGCTGTTCTGTTGTGGTTCCCTCTTTAAGAGAGATTATTAGGTTACCCGGAGCAACCTCCAATGGAATTGCTCTTGGTCTTACACCATATCTCAAACTTCCTGTTGATGCGCTTGAGGTTTTGGTAGGCACTCTTGTGCTTAAAAGGTTTCTAAGAATTCCGTTTTCTATTAGTGAGGTCTCTTTCTGAGGAATAACACCTTGTGCATCAATGCTGTAATAGCCTATAAGCGGTGTGTCTCCAAAAGTTTTTGAGTCTGTCATGTTTTTCACAGAGATACGGCTGTCAATCACCTTTTTGTTTATTCTCTCCTCCAGTGCTTTGATATCTCTTCTGGCAGATACATTTTCGGGTCTTCCTGCAGTTGCCATCACCTGGATTGGTCTTCTGTAGGCAAAAACACCCGCCGGGGAGATAAGATTTTCGGCAAGAATCTGAGCAGCTGCGTCTTCAATAAAAAGAACAGGGCCCAAATAGTACTCCTCCATCTCACTGCTATTGATAAGAGCTGTAAGTTTAGCTGCGAACTTAGCGGCTACCAATGTAAGCTCGTTCTCGGCAGGCAGAGTTTCGAACGATTTTGAGTATAAAACCTCTTCGTCTCTTAGTACCTGACCCTTGGCATTCCTAACCTTACCTTTGAAAGTTACTGCAACATATCCTGCAGGCTCAACGGTTTTGGTGCCCTCTGTTGAAATGTAATGGTAATTGCTCACAATGGCGTCAATCTCTACCCTTGAATCAAATACAGAGTTGTATTTTGCCAATTCAGCAGAGAGTTTATTGGCCAGCTCTTCATATTTGTTAGTTGCAAGATTTTGAATGTATTGATCGGTGTTTACAACCGTTTTGGCCAGCGGCAACATGTCAGGAAGGTTCTTCTCCTGCTCTGTAAGGTTTGCACTCTTGATTGCATTCTGCTTTGAATTGAAAACCTCAACTGCCATTTTGTAGGCTATGTCGGAGGTTTGCCAAAAACTTCTTCTAAGCTGGTCGTAGTTATTCTCGGTAACGGTCATTGATGTTGTAAGAATGCCGTTTCCCGAATAGGCGTAATCGCTCGAAAATTTACTGTCACCCACGTAGAGGTTTACAGAGTGGAGCCTCTCTTTTGGACTAACCTTTGTGTAAATGGTGGTTCCTTTTGAACTGATTACAGATGTGTAGCTGATATCTCCCACAGTGTATGCCACAAAAAAGGGAGAGGGTGAATTCGGGAGTGTTAACTCGGTTTTGCTGCGGTTCATCTCATCTTCCATTGCTTTGAAGAGGATAGAGTTGTTGCCCTGCCCCTGTAGTGATGCCAGAACTGTTATGTTCAGGGCAACAAAAAGAAGGGCGAACCTATATATATTTTTAAAATATTTCATTTTCTGATATTGTTAAAATTTGAGATTTTTTCTGTTACGTTAAATGCTTGTGATTGATTAAAATCACAATTTAACATTTGATTAAGGGCGTGGCAGAAGCGCAGGAGTTACTGTCGGTTTTGCCTTTTTCTGCAGCTCTACCTTATTCACAAAGATTGTAGGTGAAATTGCAGTAACCGGCACGTTGCCCGAAGAGGCTCCGCAGGTTCCTGTAAAGATCTCAAACTCTCCGCCTGCGTACTCAATATTCGAGAACATACTCAGCGGTGTGCCAATCATATCGACTCCTCTAACCAGTTCATCAGGTCTTCCGTCAACATAAATTCTGTAAACCTCAAGAGGTGTAACATTAAATGAATTTGCTCCGGTTCTGCCTGTCTGTGTGAATCCACCTGTTACGGTTTTGAAGAAATAGCCATACTCCTTCTCCTGCCTCTTAGCCTCGTCAATCAGAAGTTGTCTCAGTTGGGCATCGGTTTTATAATTGTTTGTCTCAACTATAAGATTTGATTGCCTTGAAGTTGGGTCATATTCAAATTCGGCTCTTGCGTGACCATTCGATTTAGGGAAACCATCAAGTCCTGTTCTTGTCATAAGGAAATTCTTAAGAATACCATCTTTAACAACCTCAACTCTTTCGCCGCGAACACCCTGATCGTCAAAAATATAGTAGCCGTTAAGGGCGTTTCCGTGATACTTTTTCATAGATGGGTCGCAATAAACACTCAAGGCTGCAGGAAGTACGCTTTCGCCAACCATATTCTTGAATGTTTGTCCATCTCGTTCGCTCTTCATCTTCTGTCCCTCAATTCTGTGGCCGAAGATCTCGTGGAAAAATACTCCGCTTGCTGATCCTGAAAGCAGGGCAGGGCCTGTATATGGCTGAACCAACGGAGCCACCTTCAATTCAGATAGTTTTGAAGATAGTTTCCTAAGATCGTTCATAATATCTTCAGCTGAAGGAAGTTCGTCAGGGAAGTAGGCAAAGTAGCTTGTGTTTAACGGAAGCTCCATACCGTCTTCTGCCATTGTGGTGGCTCTTACGCTTAAAATTGCATAAGTTCTGTTTTCTGCAATCTCTGCTCCCTCGGTAGATACAAAATATTTCCGCCATATTCTGTAGGTGAGGGTAGTGTTTGCAGATATAATGTCTTTGTTTTCTGAAAGCAGTGCGCTGAATTTATTCAGTTTTGCTTCCCATGCTTTAGTGTCAAGATCAACCTTCTCTTTCTTAAGTGCAGGCTCAAAATACTTTTCAGCTTTTGCCTTTGTGAAGTCGGGAGACTGATCTTCGTTCTCAATTTGAACACCTTTTTTGGCGTTGGCTCTCTCGAGACTGGTTACCGCAAACCTGTAACGAGTGTTAACCTCCTCTCTCATAATCTCGCGCATAGCCTCAATGCCATTTTGCAGATCGGCGGGCAGAAGAATTGTAGGAGCGCCGGAGAACCTGTTTATGGCCACTCCGTTTTGTGATTCATGAAAATTGTCAAATTCGGGCGAGCCGATTCTGATCTGAGGAACGAATATTATCTGTTTCTCTTCGTCAGAACTAATGGTAGCCCCCATTGCAGTTCTAATTGTGCGGGTGTAGTTGTCTATCACCCTGTAGTTCATGTAGTAGGGCGGATACTCACCCTTTTGGAGAATTGTCATTTGGCTTTTAAGCTCGCCCTTAAGAAGATCGAGCATCTTGTCCTGAGCACTTAGCTGCAGCGACATAAAACCCAAAATGATTACTAGTAAACCTTTTAGTTTCATTTTGAATGGATTAAATTAAAGTAGTAAAATTGTAAAAAAAGTAGTTTCAACAGCAAATGTAACAAAAACATACAATAAACTGCCTTTTCTGCTATGTTTAATTTAGAAATCCAAACAAAATGTTAACACATTGTAAGTTAGAAGGAGAATCTATTTACTGCGGCCGATTGGCATTATGTAGAGTGGTACTTCGTTTTCGGGAAGCTGCATCACTTCGGTAACTTTGCTGTCGGTAAATGCACCGATTGCGCAGGTGCCGAGGCCGAGGGCTTCGGCTTGCAGATATACGTTTTGTGCGGAGTGCCCCAAATCCATGCATACGTAGCGGTCGCGACCTCTGTCACCGTAGCGTTCGGTAATCCTTTCGTAAATGGCGCTGAAAAAGACAGAGAATGGTGCGTCGTTAATCATTTTTTGATTGAGGGCCGCAGCCGTGAGCTCTTTTCTAACGTCTGCCGGATTTGTCATGGTTATTTTGTGCGCTTTGGGATCATACCTGTAAACGCCCGGGTCGATACCGGGAACATTGCCAATAACTGCATAAATTTCAAGTGGATAGCGGGCTCCTGCAGATGGTGCTGTTCTGAGTCCGCCTCTAACTGTCGGGGCCTCCATTGGCCTGGTTATTCCGTAGGCTGCCCAAAGGATTTGTGAGAGATGTGCCGGAGTGACTCCATCGGGGTGGAAATTTCTTCTGGACCTTCGGGAGTTGAGGGTCTCTTCGAGCGATATTGTTCCTTTGATGCTTGGGGCAGGCAAGTGATATACGGTTTTACCCTCTTCGGTTGATTTCATTATTTTGTCTATTTGAGGTTTTTGCTCTTGAGCGTTTGCGGCCGTCAGTAGAAAAAGCGCAGGTACAAGTAATTTAAGGTATTTCATATTTCTTAATGTATTTGCGTTAAGTGTATTGTGTAGGTATACGATTTAAGTGCTTGGGATTATGTGTTGAAGCGCAAAATTCATTTATTCAAGTGTTTACAATAAAATAATTGTATTAGAAAGGTTGCTTTAGAAAGGTTGCTTTCAAATGTAAATTGGAATTACATAGAGAAGTGTTTGAATGATTCGAGGACGAAGAATACGGGCCAGATAATGGCTTTGAGGATTCCGAGTACGACTGTCCAGAAGGAGGTTGCCTGCATTACGAAGAATATTGCGGCTCCGATCATGCCAAGGCCGTAAAATGCGCCGCTTGGTGCGCTGTGGTTGTAATTTTCGTTTTTCATTGTGTGTGGCTTATTGATGATGGGTTATAAAATTCGCACCATGATGGTGCGCCAGGTGTTGACGAGTTCGGTGCCGTTGAAGAGGGTGCCGTAAACGTTGCATTCGTCTTCGTCTTTGATTATGATTTCGAAACCGTTTAGGGTGGAGTCTTTAACTGTGAATTTTGAATAGACTACGTTTCTGTCGACATTAAACTCTCCGGTTTGGGTGCCCAGGTCGGGATTTTCCGATTCGAACTTGTATTTAAGTTCGGTCTCCCTGGCAATCTTGTAGGTGTTGTAAACCTTTCTTCCCTCAATACAGGCCCAGCTTTCGTTTGTGATGCAATCGCATTCGTGAGTTATTTTTGACTCCCCAATTGCTTTAAATATCTTTCCCTCTTTGTCAACAAACTCCGAACTTGTCATCCATTCTGCCGAATCTGACAATAAATGTTTCTCATCTTTCATAGATCGGTTAAGTTTAGTATTGGAAACTCGTATAAAAATAATCCGATTTAATTGAATTTGAAAATAAATCGTTCACTTAAGCTTTATTATTACACTTGAATTATCTATTCATGTAATGAATTTGCGAATTTTTTCAAGCAGGGTCTCTGATTTAATCGGTTTGGTGATGTAGTCGTTGCATCCCGATTGAAGAATGCGGTATTCGTCGTCAGACTGGGCGTAGGCGGTTACGGCAATAATAGGCAAATCTTTTCTGAAATCTCTAATCTGTTCGGTTGCCTCAATGCCATTTAAAAGAGGCATCTTTATATCCATCAGAACCAGGGAGATTTCGGGCTTGCTTTTGCAATACTCTACAGCCTCAACTCCATTAACGGCCCTTAAGACGTTATAGCCAGCCCTCTTTACAACAACCGACTGGAAAAGATAACTCGACTCATCATCCTCGGCAATCAATATGAGAGGTTTGCCAGGAGAAAAAGCCTCTTTATTCATAAACGCAGGCGATTTTTTCTTTACAGACAGCTCTCTGCGAGGAATGGTAAAATAAAATGTAGTACCAACTCCCTTCTCAGACTCTGCAAGCACGTCCCCATCAAGCAATTCTGCAATTCCCTTAACAATTGCAAGACCAAGACCACTCCCTTCGTAACCACGAGTCATGTCGGTAACTTCTTGAATATATGGCCTGAACATATCTTCCATCTTTTCGGGAGCAATGCCAATTCCGGTATCACTAACGTAAAACTCAATACTGTGCTCTCCTAAGTTGATTCCAATTGTAATTGTTCCCTTTTCGGTAAATTTAACTGCGTTAGAGACAAGGTGTTCAAGTGCTTTTCTGAGAAGCTCTCTGTCAGTTAGAATTGACAGATTATTGACCATAGAAGGAATATCTCCTACAATCTCTGTTTCGGCAGATCTTCCGGTTTGTCCGATAGCCAGCTCAATAACTTCATTCAAAAGAGGTTTTAAGGGAAAGGAGGTATTGTTTACAGCCAGAGTGCCTGAGGAGATTTGTGCAATATCCAGATTATCTTCAATAGCCTGAATCAATCTGTCACTGCTATTCTTAAGCATATCATAGTAACTTTGACGCTCCTCAACAGTAAGACTACTGTCGTTAAGAAGTTGCCCGAAACCAATAATTCCATTAAGTGGAGTCCTTATCTCATGTGAAATATTATTGATGAAGGCAGTTTTCAGGCGATTACTCTGCTCAGCCCTCTCTTTAGCCACCAGAAGAGCTGCGTTGGTTTTTTTAACCTCTGTAATGTCAAAACCATGAGCAATTGTGGCATTTAATACTCCATGGGCTTGTTCATAAATGTTTGCCGAATTCCATAACAGAGTTTTTACGGAGGAGTCTTTGCAAAGAATTTCAATCTCAACACCCTCCCATCTTTCGCCTGCTTTAGTAAGATTTATAAGTTTAACAGAACTCTCTCTCGAATTATCAGGGAAAAGCAATTCTATGTTTTTACCTATAACCTCAGAGGAGGCTCTTCCTGTAAGTTGTTCAAAGGCACCGTTAAATCTTGTAATTATATTATTTGAGTCCCAAACAATTATTGGTGCATTTGCATAGTTTACGAGGTTTTCTAAATATGAAGACTTCTCATGCAACTCCTTTTCTGCCCTCTTCTGTTCGGTAATATCACGTGTTACCCCCTGAATGCCTATCATCTGCCCATCATTATCTCTTATAAAAGATAAGTGCATAGAGGTTGTAATTATCGAGCCATCAATCTTATAATGATCTATTTCGATTATTCTTGTCCGAGATTTGTCTGATTCAGGATTAAGCTCATTTATCATCTCCTCTTTGAATGCTGCTCTTATACGCTCAATAGAGTGTTTTGGATGCCTTTGCTCAATAGTCAACTTAAGATAATCCTCAGGGGAGTGTCCTGTGAGCCTCATGATAGAGGGACTTATGTATATTGTGTTGAGGTTTTGATCTGTGGTAAAAACCACGTCGGACATATTCTCTGTTATCTGGCGAAGCTTAGTTTCACTTTCGGTTAGAGAGGCTGTTAATGTGCCGGCAAGATGTTTTGCCTTATCGGCAGTCCGGGTGAGAGTGTTAAGAAGGAAGAGGGTCAGGAAGCTGACCATCATGCCCAGAACAAGAACCAGTATTTG
>JAUYTX010000009.1 GCA_030695025.1 Bacteroidales bacterium
TATGGACCACAATCACCTCAAGCTTCATGAACTACTCCCAAATAAATGGAAACCACTAGAAGACAAGCTAATAATAAAGGATCCTCAATTTTGAAGATCCTTTTTTTTGTAATACCAAGGCGGGGCTCAATGAACGGTTACTAATCCAAGAATTGGCTCATTTTTATTTAGCTAAAATACAGTAAGTTACCACAAACTGGCGCGGAGATTTTTTTTCTTACTTTTGTAAATATGAATATTAAAATCTCTACAGTCCAATTTGAGAATCGTTCGGGTGATAAGGGGTACAACCTTGATGTTATAGAGCGTTTTGCTGCAGCTGCTGCCCAAGCCGGTGCAGATGCAGTGGTATTTCATGAGTGTTCGGTAACCGGATATACTTTTGCAAGGAACCTCTCTCCTGCTGAGATGTTAGATTTATCTGAGTCTGTTCCCGGTGGTCCTTCAGTTAAGAGGCTGGAGCAGATTTCGGCTAAGTATAAAATTGCTTTGCTGGCCGGTCTGTTTGAAAGGGATGAGAACAACGATATATACAAAGCCTATATATGTGTAGATGATGGCAAATTGATTGCCAAACACAGAAAACTTCATCCTTTTATTAATCCTGTAATTAAACCGGGAAACTCCTACACAATATTTGACCTCAGGGGATGGAGGTGTGGTATTCTAATTTGCTATGACAATAATGTAGTGGAAAATGTGAGGGCTACCAAGCTTCTGGGAGCAGAAGTTATCTTTATGCCACATGTAACAATGTGTACCCCTTCTGCAAGGCCCGGATCAGGTTTTGTTGATCCACAACTGTGGTTAAACAGGGCTGAGAATCAGGAGATGTTAAGAAGTGAGTTTAACGGGCCAAAGGGTAGGGAGTGGCTTATGAAGTGGCTTCCTTCACGGGCACACGATAATGCGGTATATTCGGTATTTTCAAATCCTATAGGGATGGACGACGATCAGCTTAAAAACGGGTGCTCTATGATTCTTGACCCTTTTGGTGACATAATTGCAGAGTGTACCGAATTGGGCGACTGTTTGGTTACAGCAGAGTTATCCAAAGATAAACTTACTCTTGCAGGTGGACATCGCTATACAGAGGCCAGAAGGCCGGAGCTCTATTCCAAAATTATCGGGCAAGACCACAAATCTGTACAAAAGGTTGCCTGGATTAACCCGGAGCAACCTTCTGAATAAAAATTATGTAATCGCTTAGGTTAATACAAATGATGCAATCGCCTCTTTCGACTCTAGGAATCAATAATCAATAACGGTTTTTAGCTGTTCATTACCTGATTCTGGTGGTTTATGGATTCCTGGTGAAGGGCTTCAAATACTTTGCAAATGAACTCTTCACTCAATCCTTTATCTTTTCCTTTGCCAACAGCTTTGTTAATAATTTGTTCCCATCTGTTGCTCTGCAAAATAGTTATATTATTCTCTCTTTTGTATTTACCTATTGTCTCTGCTGTATTCATTCTAGTCTCAAGCAGATCAAGCAGCTGGTCGTCATACTGATCTATCCTGGATCTTAGTTCAGCGATTACATCCTTATATACAGGATTATCTGTATCGGGTTGCCTTAATGTTATTCTTGTGAGAATTGCATCAAGATCTGTAGGGGTTACCTGCTGTTTGCTGTCGCTTAGGGCCATGTCCGGATTGCAGTGAGATTCTATCATCAATCCGTCATAATTGAGATCCATCGATTTTTGAGAGAGTTCATAAATATACTCTCTGCTTCCTCCAATGTGACTTGGATCACAAATAAGAGAAATTTCAGGGATAGCTCTTCTAAGTTCAATGGGCAGCTGAAATATTGGTTGGTTACGGTATCTGCTCTTTTCGTAGGATGAAAATCCACGGTGTACGGCTGCAACTTTTCTTATTCCTGCCTTGTAAATTCTCTCAATTGCACCTATCCAAAGATCAAGATCCGGAGTGATTGGGTTCTTAATTAGAACAGTGACATCCACTCCCTGCAGAGCATCTGCAATCTCTTGAAGAGCAAAAGGGTTGGCAGAGGTTCTGGCACCTATCCAGAGAACATCAACTCCAAACTTAAGCGCCTCATTAACATGATATTGATTTGCCACCTCGGTTGCAATCGGGAGGCCAAGGTCCCTCTTAATGTTTCTTAACCACTTTAGCCCCTCTCTACCAACACCCTCGAAGGTATCCGGGCGAGTTCTGGGTTTCCATATACCTGCCCTGAAAACATCAACTCTGTTATATTTTATCAGTTCATTTGCAGCATCATAGAGTTGCTCTTCGGTCTCTGCACTGCAGGGGCCGGTAATCAAAAGGGGTGCCTGTTTGTAAATTTCCCACTCCTTAATGGGGATAATTTCGACCATCTTTTCCATATTAAAGTTTAATTTTTTATTCGTGATAAGCCTATGTCAAATATCTTCTCGTCAGTACAAAGAGAGATTCTTATATACCTTTTTCCCTCTTTGCCAAAAACAGAACCCGGTGTAATGAATATACTTTTCTCATAAAGTAATTTATCGCACATCTCTTCTCCTGTTTCAATATTATCTGGAATCTCTCCCCAAAGGAAGAGCCCTGTTTGAGATTTATCGTAGTTACAACCTAATATATCCATCATTTGCTCTGCCTTTTTTCTTCGGCCCGAATACACTGTATTAAGTTTCTCATACCAATCGTTATCTGCGCTAAGTGCCACAGCTGCTGCAGTCTGGAGAGGGTAAAACATTCCTGAATCCATATTGCTTTTTACCTTGAGGATTGCAGAGATGTATTCGTTTTTTCCCGCAACCATGCCAACTCTCCAACCAGGCATATTATGAGATTTGCTAAGTGAATTTAACTCGATGGCAACATCCTTTGCTCCATCTACTGACAGAATACTTTTGTGATTGTTGTTTAGGATAAAAGAGTAGGGGTTATCGCTGCATATTAAGAAGTTATTGTCATGTGCCAACTGGACCAGCCTCTCGTAAACCTTAATGTTTGCAGGTTGACCGGTTGGCATGTGAGGGTAGTTAATCCACATGATTTTCACTTTTGACAGATCTCTTCCTGCCAACTCTTCAAAGTCAGGATACCAATTATTCGCTCTCTTCAGATTGTAGCTCTCTACCTCTCCACCGGCAAGCAGTGAAGCAGAACGGTATGCGGGATATCCAGGATCCGGAACCAAAACCTTATCTCCAGGGTTAAGAAATGCCATGCTTATATGCATTATTCCCTCTTTTGAACCGATAAGTGGTAAGATTTCATTATCCGGATTGAGGGTTACATTGAAATATCGTTTGTACCAATCTGCAAACGCTCTTCTTAGGGGTTCAATTCCAGTGTAGCTTTGGTATCCGTGAACTCCTGATCTAGCAGAATCCCCACAGAGGGTGCTAAGAGTGACTTCGGAGGGAGCTAGGTCTGGACTGCCTATTCCAAGGTTAATGATATCTCTCCCCTGCGCTCTCAATTCAGCAACCTCCCTTAGCTTTGACGAGAAATAATACTCATTGACCAGTGTAGTTCTGGCTGCCGGTTCAATTTTGAATTGGTTGCGTTCCATTTCTGTATTCTCCAAGTATTTTAAGGTTTTCTGTTATTGGTTTTATTGCCACAAGAGCTTGTCTGTAGCGGTCATAAACATCAAACATAAGGTCAACGTAAAAGAGATATTGCCACTCCATTCCCATAATCGGGAGAGATTGAATCTTTGTAAGATTCATTCCGTAAATGGACAATACAGATAGAACATGGGAGAGTTTTCCCTGCAGGTGTGGGAGAGAGAAGCAAATAGAGGCTTTATTAATGGATTCGGGAGTAATATTGAGGATCTTTTTTACTTTTCCGTTTGTGGTTACAATTACGAACCTTGTGAAATTTCTCTTGTTGCTCTCTACAGATGGCTTTATTATCTCAAGGTTATACATTTCAGCCGCCATAGTGCTTGCGAGAGCTCCCACTCCGTTAAGATTCTCCTCTCTGATTCTTTTTGCGCTTAATGCAGTATCTACAGAGTCTATAATCTTGACTCCCTTTTTTCTCAATTCATTCAGAAATAGATAGCATTGCTGAATTGCAATGGGGTGGGAGTGTATCTCCTTCATATCTTCAATCCTTTGCCCCGGCAGGGCAATCAGGTTCTGAACAATTCTAAGGTATTGTTCTCCGACTATCGGAAGATTGCACTCGTGAAGAAATGTATGATTTTGAAGCAGGCTTCCGGCAACAGAGTTTTCTACCGCTACAATTCCGCAGTCAGTTTTATTCTCTTTAAGTTCATCAAAAAGATCTGTAAATGTGTCACATGGGACTATTTTCAGGTTGTTCCCGTTAAAAAACTCTTTTGCCGCAATTTCGTGGAATGCACCGAACCCACCTTGAATTGCCACGCTTACCTCTGAATTCTCTTCTGCTTTCATATTGTTACAAAAAAAAGAGGCCCCTCATCAAGGGACCTCTACATTATTAGTTTATCATATTCAATAACATATTAGTCCCTCTTTCGTGTGAAAAAAGTAAAAGAAAAAGAAGAAATAATATGAATTGATAGCTCTCATTTGGCTGCGAAGTTATATATTAATTTAAAATATGAAAGCAAAATTTTAAAAATTTTGCAAAAATAGTTATAACTAACAGATTATCAAGCGTTATTCTGTATAATATTTGTAAAACAGCGCAATTGATTCAATACCTTTGTGGAATTGGCTTAAAAGATAGCTTTCGTTTGGAGAGTGTATAACATCTCTTTCAAGACCGAATCCCATTAGTAATGGATTAGCGTTAAGAATCTGCTGAAGGTCAGCAAGTACCGGAATACTTCCCCCTCCGCGGCTTGGAACTGGTTCTATGCCGTAAACCTCACCTATTGCTCTGGCTGCAGATTTATAAACGGTTGACGATATTGGGCAAAGGAATCCCTGACCACCGTGATGAGGTGTCACCTTAACCTTAACACCCTTTGGTGCCAAAGAGATGAAGTGCTCTTCGAATAGCTTGGCAATCTTCTTGTTATCTTGATTTGGAACGATTCTCATGGAAATTTTTGCAGTTGCCTTTGAAGGAAGTACAGTCTTAGCTCCCTCCCCTGTGTAACCACCCCAGATTCCGTTAACATCAAGGCAAGGGCGTATTCCTGTCCTCTCCATAGTTGTGTATCCCTCTTCACCGGTAACTGCATCTATATCAAGGAAATGTTTGAACTCCTCTTCATTAAATGGTGCTCTTCCAAGCATCTCTCTTTCAGCTTTGGTGAGTTCAACAACATCATCGTAAAATCCTTTAACTGTTATTCTGCCTTTTTCGTCTATAAGTTTGTCGATCATTCCGCAGAGAACATTAACCGGGTTGGCAATAGCTCCTCCGTAGTGACCTGAGTGCAGGTCTTTATTTGGACCGTTAACCTCTACCTCAAGATATGCAAGACCTCTCATACCTACATTAATTGAAGGAATCTTCTCATCAATCATTGTTGTGTCAGAAACGAGAATATCGTCACATGCCAGCATCTCTTTGTGTGCAATTGCCCATTCAGGTAAACTAGGAGAGCCTATCTCCTCCTCACCGTCAATTATGAATTTGACATTACATTTAAGCTGATTTGTTTTAACCAGATACTCAAATGCTTTTACGTGCATAAATCCCTGACCTTTATCGTCGTTTGCACCTCTTGCATAAATGGCGCCGTCTCTGATTTGTGGTTCAAACGGTGGTGTTGTCCAAAGATTGAGGGGGTCAGCAGGCTGTACATCGTAGTGTGCGTAAACCAGAATTGTAGGCTTTGTTTTGTCAATTATCTTCTCTGCAAACACAACAGGGTGCCCTTTGGTAGGATAAATTTCTGCTCTGTCACAACCTGCTGCGAGTAAAAACTGAACGTACTTCTCTGCAGCCTTTTGCATATCGGGCTTATGATCTGCCATTGAGCTGATTGATGGGATTCTTAAAAGTTCGAAGAGCTCCGTAAGGAATCGCTCATTGTTCTCCTGAATGTAATTTTTCATCTCTTATATATTTAGTTATTAATTATTTACAGTGTAAATCTTACCGTAAGCCCAAAGTTATCAGTCTTAAAACCTGCATTGGTAATTATCTGAACCTTAGGATTCCAGTCGAATGACAGAGCAATTGGGGCATTAGGGAACTTGTACTCTATTCCAAGCATACCATCTATTGCCATAAGGAAGCCGCTTGAATCTCCCACATATATGCCTGCTGATGCACCCGGACCGAAGTAGAATGACAGCCCGTCAACATTGATGTTTTTGTGAAATTGATAAATACCTGTCACCTTAATCTTCATATGATCTTTATGTAGAATGTCAAGGTCAAGTATACCCTCTATAGCATTTCCAGGACTTAAAAATTGCCTGTAACTGGCACCAACACTAGAACCCAACCTGAGTCCGATTGCTCTGGTGTAATCCTGTGAAAAGGCCAATGTAGTAATGCTCATCATTAAAAAACTGATAAGTAATCTCTTTTTCATATTTTTATATTTTAATGTTGGTCATTAATTAACAACAGTTAATAATAGGATATTGTTTGATTTTCAAGCTCTGATAATATGTTGTTTGCAAGCCTGCTGGCTCCCAGCCTGAAAAGATGAGGGTTCAACCAATCTTCTCCAAGAACAGAGTCTACGATTGCGTAGTAAAGAATTGCATCTTTGGGAGTTACTATACCTCCTGCCGGTTTAAAACCTACTTTAATGCCGGTTTTATCATGAAAATCCTTAATCGCACAACACATAACATACGCAGCTTCGGGAGTGGCGGACGGTTCTGTTTTCCCGGTTGATGTTTTAATAAAGTCCGCACCTGCTTCCATTGCAAGCATTGATGCCTTGTAAATTTGCTCAGGATCTTTAAGAGTGCCTGATTCAATAATAACTTTCAAATGAGCCTTTCCTGCAGCTTTTTTAATCTCCTTTATATCTTCTGATGCTAGTTCGTATTGGCCTCCCATAAAGTGATTCAAAGACAATACTATGTCTATTTCGTCAGCACCAGCTTCTGAGGCCATTTTACATTCGGCACATTTAATTTCAGGAAAGCTTTGTGAACTTGGAAAAACTCCGGCTACAACCGCAAGTTTCACGTTTTCATCTTTTAATATCTCTCTTACTGTTTTTGTGAAATTTGGATATACGCAAATTGCGGCAACCTGTGGGTAGTTTGGAAACTGCTCTTTAAAAAGGTTTACCTTATGAACCATAGATTCTATTTTTGAAACTGTGTCGGTATGATTCAAGGATGTAAGATCCATCAGTCCGATACAGTTTGAAAGAATCTCAGGCCTGTTCCACCTGTCGAGATTCGCCTTTACTGCGTCAAGTTCATTTAAATTCAATTGCATATCTTAATAATTCTTTTATTCTTTTTTACTTTACTTCTTTCTATTCTTTCTCTTCTTTTGTATCTATCCAGATTGTTACCGGACCGTCGTTTACAAGCGACACCTTCATATCGGCTCCAAAAATTCCACATGGACAGCTCTTTCCTGTCTGGGAATTCATAGCAGAAATAAAACTTTCATAAAGCGGAATTGCTTTATCAGGTTTTGCTGCTTTAATGTAGGAGGGCCTGTTCCCTTTTCTTGTAAGTGCATGAAGTGTGAACTGACTTACAATTAAAATCTCACCATTGATATCTTTTACAGAATGGTTCATTACCCCTGCCTCATCATCAAATATACGAAGATTTGCGCATTTTCTTACCGCATAATCAATGTCAGAGAGGGTGTCTGATTCTTCAAATCCTACCAGAAGCAGCAAACCTTCTCCTATCTCACCTGTTTCTAATCCGTTTGAAATAACGGATGCAGATGTGACTCTCTGGATTAGAATTCTCATAATTGATTTTGTTTTTATTGCTATCCGCTTACCGAAATTTTAAAGCCGGAATTTCTCAGAGGGTTGACTATCAGCTCCATTTCTTCAACTGTTACCTTTTGAAGATCTTTTGCCGGAGTATCTCTGTCAATGGTATAAACCATGATCTCTCTTGGGTTAATTCTTCTAACAACTTTGCACCAACCCTCAATCTCCTCTTTTGTGGTATTATTAATTATAGCTCCGTTGTACTCTCCTCTCAGAAACATTGTCTGTAATACAAAGAGTCCTTTAAGGTCATCCAGATCTTTTATTACTTTTTCAACAGAGTAGGGGAATTGAGGTCTGTCTATAAGATTGACTGTTTTGTCAAAGGCTGAGTCAATCTTTATGATTGCATTATCAACTCTCTTTAAGGCCTCTTTTATTTTTGGTTTTGATAGCCCAGACCCATTTGTCAGTACAGAAACTTTTGCTTTTGGTGCATACAGGTCTCTTATCTCCAGTGTCAGATCAATAATCTCACTGAATGAGGGGTGCATTGTAGGCTCTCCATTTCCTGAAAAGGTTACGGTGTCTATATCTCCCAATGTTCTGTCATGGTTTGCTATTTTATTGAGAAGAGCCTCTCTTACCTGCAGAATTTCGGGAAGTTTGGTGTCTGATCTGCCGTCACTGTTAAAGCCGCATTCGCAGTAGATGCAGTCAAAATTGCAATATTTACCGAATCTCGGGAGCAGATTCACTCCCAGCGAAACTCCCAATCTGCGGCTTATTAACGGCCCGAATACTATTTCATTGAACAGAATCGTTGACATAGATTTCTCAATTTAAGCAAGCCTTACTGATTTACTCTTTTCGGTAAGTTTCATGGTGTTCCAGTCAATGTTATCAACCAAAACTATGCCAGGCCTCTTGCCTTTTTCCAAAGATCCGAATTTATCTTCAATCCCCAAAAAACGTGCACCATTAAATGAACTCCACTCAAGTATTTCGCTCAGCGGAATCGTAGGGAAGAACCTATGAATGCAGTTTATCTCATCAACCATAGATAATGTATCATTGCTTGATAATGAGTCTGTTCCCAGAGTTATCGTTGCATTTAGTCTTCTCAGCAGACCAAGTGGCGGGAGTGCATCATGAATAAAGAGGTTTGACAAAGGACAAACTGCCCAGTAAAGGTTAGGCACTCTCTGAATTGCGCTCCTGACACTTTGCTCATCGGTATAGGTGTTGTGAACAAGCAGAATATTCTCTAAGATCTCGCCCTTTATTTTTTCAAGAATATCAAGAAAATAGAAAAGTGATGGTTTTCCGGTAACAGGTGGAGTGCTAAGTCCTCTTGATTTATAATCATTGTGAAGAGGGCCGCTACCTTTCATTATCAGCTCCTCCTCTTCCCAACTCTCCTGGTTGTGGTAAGATAGCCACCCTGCCTTAATCGCATCAGACGAGGACTCCTTTAAAAGAGAAGGACTCATTGTGTAACATGAGTGAGGGGTTGGTGCTGCGTCTATTCCAAACTCAGCGGCCAATCTTGTTAGTTCTCTAACCGATGACATGATTTTGGGCATGTCTGCCTCTTCGCTGCCAAAAACTTCAAGAAAGGTTCTTGTGTACATCTTTGACCTTGATTTTGCACCAAAACTTTCGGAGCTGTTGCTTATATCTGCCATGGCAGAAACACCTGAATTGTAAAGTTTTTCCATCTCGGCAGCAATAGCAACTGACCTGCCATTTTCGTCTGCCACATAGCGAAGTTCTCTTATCTGGCTTATAAAGCCTGCCATGCCTGTTCTTTTTGCAAAGTGACCTTTCAGGTGGGAGAGTTCAATATGGCAGTGAGAATTTACAAACCCGGGAATAATTATTCCGTTATAAAATTCAGTACTTTCTGTCTCATCTTCCAACACCCCTGTTTCGAGTATTGTGCCATCATTATCTAAGGTCACTGTCCCTCTTTGGACCGGACTCTGTGAATTCAGAGGGAATATGTATTGTGCTGCGATTTTTCTCATTTTTCAGAATCATTGTAAATTTTGTGGTGTCTTGTTTAAAGTTGTTTATCCACCACTTTGCCATTAGGGGTGTCTCGAAGATCTCAGACAAAGAATCTCCCGCCGAAATATTTAAGCGGGGATAGCTATCCGGAACTAAAATCCACCTCATTGCTCTCTCGTTTGTTTTGTAAAGCGTTATCTCACCTGCCCCATTAATGATTTTTTTATATGAAGCCAATTTCTGCTCTTCTAACCTCTTCATTTCCAAAAATAAAGAGATCTCTTTCTCCTGTTCTTCAAGAATTGCCTTAGCCTTTGTATAAAACTCTTTCAGTTTAACCGGACGGGCGATATAGAAATCTATTGTTTTTGTGAATTGCTTTGATGTATAGCCATATTTGCTGAATATTGCCTCGTAAATCCGGGCAGTATCGGCCATTAAAACCATCTTATAATTTGATGTTACATATCTGTCGGCCATATAGATGTCAGCTATGATCTTTGGCATATCCTTAGTCGGAATCAAATCTCCTGAGCAGGAGAAAAAGGATAGGGTAAAAATTGTCAACAGGTATGGAATATGCTTCATCGCTTTTCTAAAATGTCCCACAAAGGTAATTTATTATTATTTTTGCCCAAAAAAGATGAGAGTTCTGATTATCGGTTCCGGAGGCAGGGAACATGCAATTGCCTGGAAAATTTCTAAAAGTCCCCTTTTAACAAAACTTTTCTGCGCACCTGGTAACCCGGGTACATTGGCTGTTTCCGAGAATCTTATGATTGATATTGAGGACTTTGAATCTATTAAAAAAGTCGTCATTGACAATTCAATTCAGATGGTTGTTGTAGGTCCCGAAGATCCTCTGGTAAATGGATTAAGAGACTTTTTCGAATCTGATTCACAGCTTAAAGAGGTAATTTTTATCGGACCCGGCTCCTGCGGAGCAAGACTTGAGGGGAGTAAAGACTTTGCCAAGGCTTTTATGCAAAGATGGGGAATACCTACTGCCAAATATAAATCATTTGATTCATCATCGGTTAATGATGCTGATCGTTTTCTGGAATCTCTCAGAGCTCCTTATGTTTTAAAGGCAGATGGGCTTGCAGCAGGTAAAGGTGTTCTTATCATTGATAACCTTAGGGAGGCAAAATCGGAATTACGTGAGATTTTGTCCGGAAAATTCGGTAAAGCCGGTGATAAGGTTGTTATTGAAGAGTTTCTACAAGGCATTGAATTGTCGGTTTTTGTACTCACAGACGGGGAAAATTACCTTATTCTTCCTGAAGCAAAGGATTACAAGAGAATTTGTGATGGTGACAAAGGGCTTAACACCGGAGGCATGGGTGCTGTTTCACCGGTACCTTTTGCTGATAAACTCTTTATGACGAGAGTTGAAGAGAGAGTAATCAAGCCAACTGTTGAGGGGCTAAAGAGGGAGTGCCCGGATTATAAAGGTTTTGTATTTATCGGACTTATGAATTGTGGAGGTTCTCCATATGTGATTGAGTACAATGTCAGAATGGGAGATCCTGAAACAGAGGCTGTGATGCCAAGAATTAAAAGTGATTTGCTCTCCCATCTTATTGCTTTAGGAAAAGGCGAGTTAGATAAAGAAAAAATAGAAATATATAACCACACGGCTCTTACTCTGGTTATGGTTTCCGGAGGTTATCCTCAGGAGTACCAGAAAGGATATGAGATTACAGGGATTGAGTCATTTAAGGGTGAAACTCTTTTCCATTCCGGAACAGCCGATAAAGAGGGTAAGGTTGTAACAAACGGAGGTAGAGTTATGGCTCTTACCGTTACCGAATCAGACATAATAAGGGGTAGGGAGAGACTTTATAATCTGATTGAACTGATTGATTTTAAAGATAAATATTTCAGGAGGGATATTGGTCTTGACTTGATATGAGGGAAATAGCAAGATACAGATTTGTTTACTCGCCTATCTTTTTGGGCTTGTATGTAATTCTGATGCTGGTCTCTTCGATTAATCTGAATGTTTTAAATTTTGAAACATTAAAGCCGGAAACCCTTCCTCTTCTCTCAAAAATATTTAATACTGAATCACTCACACATGTTTGGTCGGCAGTTGTTGTGATAGGGTTAATTCTACTGACATCAGCTCTTTTGTATTTTTTTAACACCAAAGTATTCAATTGTGGAAAACCGGCATTAACTGCGCCGTTAATTTTTATAATTTTTGTGCTGACCCCACCTTCTACTCTTGTCTTTTCCGGTAGTTTCCTCGCCGCACCTCTTGTCCTGACCTCAATTTACATTTCGCTCTTTACAAAGGATAATGACAGGAACATTGTTTTTTCTGTTTTCCTGATATCTACTGCTACATTGTTTGACTTTCACCTGCTTTTAATTGTTCCTCTGATCTTTTACTATTCGCTTCAATCAAGCTCCTTTGAGCTCAGAAACATAGTAATTGCTCTGCTTATGCTTGCTTTACCATATGTGTTTACAATATCTGCAAGGCATCTTTTTTTTGGTGATTCGGGAGTCATAATAGATAGCATTGTAAATGACTTCAGGGATATTTCGGCCCCTGTCATAAAAGTAGACAATGTTGCCGGAGGAGTACTTATGCTATCCTTTTTGCTAATTTTTTGGAGGTCAATAATTATGGTTGGAAAATTATCTGGTACCTACAAAATTCTTAAGTCGGCAGCTGTTTCCAGAAATGTTGCTTTCTTAATAATTTTGAGCATTGTATCTGTTTTATACCCCGCTGTACAGCCTGGCATCTTTTTTCTAATTTCAATTCCATTTTCCCTGTTAGTTTCTGAATATGTGACCCATGAGTCAACATCTTCAAACAGAAGAGTTGAATTTCTGGTTCTACTCATATTGATTGCTATTAACAGACTGTCTGCTTTAATATAAAAAACCGGCTTAAATTTCTTTAAGCCGGTAATCCATATTTAAAAATTCGATATTAAATTGTACGTCCGGGATACTGTTTTAGAGCAACTTCCAGACATTTCATAGCATTTTTCAGATCCTCTATCTTCAGAACATAAGCAATTCTAACCTCATCAGTACCTTTACCCTTGGTGGCATAGAAACCAGCTGCAGGGGCAACCATAACTGTTTGGTTTTCGTACTGAAACTCTTCAAGAAGCCATTGAGCAAATTTGTCGCTGTCGTCAACAGGAAGCTTGGCAATTGTATAGAATGCTCCCATAGGCATAGGCGTTTTAACACCCTCCATTTTGTTAAGCATTTCAACCATTACATCTCTTCTGTTCATGTACTCAGTGCGAACAGCCTCAAAGTACTCTTTTGGTGTGGCAAGCGCTCCCTCAGATGCAATCTGACCTAGTGCAGGAGAGCAAAGTCTTGCCTGTGCGTATCTGAGAACAGCACTCATCACCTCTTTGTTTTTTGAAACAATAGCTCCGATTCTTACTCCGCATAAGCTGTATCTTTTTGAAACGGAGTCAATTAAAATTACATTGTTCTCCAATCCCTTAAGGTGCATGCACGAAAAGTGAGGGTCATCTGTGTAACAGAACTCTCTGTAAACCTCATCTGAGTATATAAAAAGTTCATGTTTTTTGGCAATTTCGCCAAGTTTTGCAATTGCCTCTTTTGGATATAGGGTTCCGGTAGGATTTCCCGGACTGCAAATAATTATTCCTTTCGTCTTTGGAGTAATGAGTTTTTCGAATTCGCTGATTTCAGGCAGGGCAAATCCATTATCGATGCTTGTTGCTATAGGAACCAATTTAACACTGTTCTGAACGGCAAAGGAGTTATAATTGGTATAGAAAGGCTCCATAACAATTACCTCATCATCAGGGTTGCAGGTAACGGCAAGTGCTATTTGAAGTGCCTCGCTGCCACCGTTGGTAATGTTTATTTCAGATGCTGTCACATGAATGTTTACAGATTCGTAGTATTTAACAAGACCATCTCTGTATGATTCAATACCTGCAGAATGCGGGTATGAGATCAAATCCAGTTTAATGTTTTTAACGGCATCAAGAGCCTCTTTAGGAGAGGCGATATCAGGCTGACCGATGTTCAGGTGATAAACTTTTACTCCTCTTTTTTTGGCCAGATCTGCATAAGGAACAAGCTTCCTGATTGGAGAAGCCGGCATTTCATTTGCTTTTTTGGAAAGTGTTAACATGTTGGTTTTATTTATTTTAATATTTCGTTAGTTCTCTCATAAATCCCTCAATCCCTATCTGCATTTGGGCAGTCCTGGCAGAAAAATTGTTCGTAAGAATGGCAAAATGAATTATCTCCCCATTCTTTCTTACTGTATATCCTGCATAACACCTGACGTTGGCCAGAGAACCGCTTTTGGCGTGAATTCTCTCTTTGTCAGACGGTTTTTCATTGCTGAGTACACTTCTGAGTGTTCCCGGCTGTCCCGGTTGTGGCAGAGAGTTGAAAAACAAATCAAAGTTAGGGTTTTCTTTCATCTTTGCGAAATAATTACAGAAAAATCTCGCTGATACATAGTTCTGTCTGGAAAGACCGCTTCCGTCAGCCTGAGTATATCCTTTTGTTTTAAGCCCCATCTCCTTTAAAAGCCTTTGCACCGCAACTCTGGAAGAGTCATATGAACCAGTGCCTGTCACCTGTTTGCCGACCATCTTGAGAAGTGTCTCTGCATAAAAATTGTTGCTGATCCGATTAGTTACATTGATAATTGAAGCAAGTGAAGGAGAGTATGTTACGTCAATCACAATCAGGCTTTCCTCTGCAGGTAAATCTCTTTCTCTTGCATCTAATATTTCTGAATTACTGTGTATTCCCCACGTTTCAAGATATTTACGAAATTCGAGAGCACAACTTAAATGTGGATATTTATTAGCGACTGTTATTATTGCTGAATCTGCTCCCAGGGCTGCACTACCTGAAAAACGACCCACCCTTGCAAGGTCAGATACATGATATGACGACCTGCCTCTCTCTCTCTCTGCAGTCGTTAGATTAATGATGTACTTCATTTCCGGAATTTCCGGATAAACCTTGTTAAAAAAGACCTTGTCTCCTTTGTTAAGGCCGGGTCTGAAGTTGAAATATTGCAAATTCTCGTTAAATGACAATCCTGATGTTCCACCACCGTAAGATGGACCTATGTTGTTCCATGCCCAACTCTCAGGAACAATTTCAGGTTCAAAAAATCGGTCATCAGCTACAATATTACCGTTTATGCGTTTGATGCCGTTTGCAACAACTGCCTCTTTCCATTTTTCAAACAACGTTCCTACAGGAGTAGCCAAAGTATCCGTCGACCCAAGAGTTGGGTCTGCACCACCGATAATGTACAAATTGCCATAAAGAACCCCGTCTTTTATGTAGCCGTCATGGGCAAGCTTTGTGGAAAAGCGGTAATCTTTTCCAAGAACAGTAAGTGCCATTCCTGTGCTGATTGTTTTCATTGTTGATGCCGTCAGTAAGGGCATGTCAGGGTTCCAGGAGGCAATTGTCTTCCCCTTTGAATCAGTAACCATTATTCCAACCACAGCGTCGGTAAAAAGGGTATCTTGCTTAAGTGATTCGATATACTTCTGAATGTTGTTGTTTTGAGCACTTAGTGAACTTTCAAATAGAAAGCACATGATAATTGTCAGGAAAGTGGCAGTCTGTTTCATTTTTAATGAGTTTAGTTATTGGAGCAAAAGTACAAAAAATATCATCTCTTTATAAAATTATAATTACATTTGCGGGTTAATAAATCAGGTTAATTCGTAAAGACAATGAGTAGTTTCAGAAAAAGGGCATTAGATGAGTTTTCGAGCCATAAGGCCGAAAGATTTTACCTTGAAAACGCACCTGTTTCTCAATACTTCGGTCAGAATGTCTTTGATGTAGAGAAGATGCGCCGATATCTTTCGGCAGAAGCTTTTGATGCAGTACAACTGGCAGTCAATGACGGAGTTAAGATAGACAGAGGAGTTGCTAACCAAATTGCTTCCGGAATGAAAGCATGGGCAATTGAAAGGGGAGCGACTCATTACACTCACTGGTTTCATCCTCTCACTGACGCAACAGCAGAGAAGCATGAAGCTTTTGTAGATCCCTCAAAAAACGGGGGTGTGTTCGAAAATTTCAAAGGAGAAGCCCTTGTTCAGCAGGAGCCTGATGCATCAAGCTTTCCGAACGGTGGTTTAAGGAATACTTTTGAAGCAAGAGGTTACACCGCATGGGACCCTACTTCACCTGCATTCATTATTGATCAGACGTTGTGTATTCCTTCTGTCTTTGTTGCCTATACCGGGGAATCTCTTGATATGAAGACTCCTCACCTGAAATCACTGCAACAACTTGACAAGGCAGCAACCGATCTTGCCAAAATGTTTGATACAAAAACCTCCAGGGTTAATGTGATGCTTGGAATAGAACAGGAGTATTTTGTTGTGGACGAGGCACTATTCAGAGCCAGACCTGACCTTATGCTTTGTAACCGAACTCTTATTGGTCACACATCTGCAAAGGATCAGCAACTTGAAGATCATTATTTTGGAGCCATACCTTCAAGGGTTATGTGCTTTATGAAAGATTTCGAGACAGAGGCATTTAAATTGGGTGTTGTTTTGAAAACAAGACACAATGAAGTTGCTCCTAACCAGTTTGAATTTGCACCTTATTTTGCGGAAGCTAACCTCTCTGTAGATCATAATCTTATGATGATGATTCTTATGAGAAAGATAGCCAAGAAACATAAACTTAAGGTTATTTTCCATGAAAAACCCTTTGCCGGGATAAACGGCTCTGGTAAGCACTGTAACTGGTCTATGTTTACAAATCAGGGAGTTAATCTATTGTCCCCGGGGAAAACTCCAAGAAACAACATACAATTCCTCAGCTTTTTTGTCTCTGTGATTAAGGCTGTTTATGAACACCATCACCTGCTTATGGCAAGTGCTGCCTCTCTTAACAATTCGTATCGTTTAGGTGGAAGCGAAGCTCCTCCGGCAATAATGTCTGTTTTTTGCGGAACGACGCTTACTGAGCTGCTTGACTCAATTGAGAACATGTTGATTACAGACGACTCTGTCGAAAATAAAGCAATCAAACTGGATATTGTAGGGAAAATTCCTGAAATTCTACCGGACAACACTGACAGAAATAGGACATCTCCTTTTGCATTTACAGGCAACAGGTTTGAATTCAGGGCAGTAGGCTCTTCTGTTAATGTAGCATCCTCTATGTTTGTCCTTAATGCAGCAGTCGCACAGCAGTTGTCGAAATTTAAGTCTTTGGTAGAAAAGGAGATCTCCGAAGGGCTGACAAAAGATGAAGCTCTGTTAAAAATTATCCGCCAGTTTATTATAGAATCAAAGGCTATAAGATTTGAGGGTAACGGTTACAGTGAGGAGTGGCATAAAGAGGCTGCAAGAAGGGGTCTTAAGGGAATATCTGATTTGCCTGAAGCATTCAGGGCCTATCTTGACCCGAAAACAATCAAGTTGATGGAAGAGACCGAGGTGTTGAGTGTAAGAGAGGTAGAGGCGAGATATGAGGTTTTGAATGAAATTTTCATCAAAAAATTGCAGATAGAGGCCCGTGTTATAGGAGACCTAACTGTTAATCACATAATTCCAACTGCAATTAAGTTTCAAAATTCACTGATTCAAAATGTTTTGGGACTTAAAGAGCTCTTCTCTGAAGAGGAATACAAAGTTATGTCGGAACGTCAGCTTGTCAGCATCCGTAAAATTTCCGGCTATATTCAGCAACTAAGAGAGGATTTTCACGCACTGGTACAGGCTAGAAAAGAGGCTAACGTAATTGCATCTTATCCCGAAAGAGCAGAGTCTTACTCTGCAAATGTACTTCCGTACATATCAAAAATCAGAATAACGGTCGACAAACTGGAGATGCTGGTTGATGATGAG
Source organism: Bacteroidales bacterium (assembly GCA_030695025.1). Lineage (GTDB taxonomy): Bacteria > Bacteroidota > Bacteroidia > Bacteroidales > UBA932 > Bact-08. The sequence goes on from JAUYTX010000009.1 coordinate 17,680, forward strand.
TTATGGCCTTTACCAAAGTACAGGGAACTACTCTTTTTAAGATAATAAATATGACCGAAGCCAGTAAAGACGCATTGAAATATGCTCGCAGAGGAGTTTCATCTTCCAAAGAGGACGTACACAAAGCAATAGAGAATGTTGATAAAGGGCTTTTTCCAAAAGCATTCTGCAAAATTGTGCCCGATTTTCTCTCCAACGATCCCGATTACAGCATAGTAATGCATGCCGATGGTGCTGGTACCAAATCTGCTCTTGCCTATGTTTACTGGAAAGAGACCTCTGATATGAGTGTTTGGGCCGGAATTGCACAGGATGCCATTGTCATGAACACCGATGACCTTATTTGTGTCGGTGTTGTTGATAACATAATGCTATCATCTACTATAGGCCGTAATAAACACAGAATACCGGGCGAAGTTATTGCAGCTATTATATCAGGTTCTGAATCTTTTGCTTGTAAAATGGCTAAATATGGCATAAATATCCACCTTACCGGAGGTGAAACTGCCGATGTAGGCGACCTTGTGAGGACAGTTATTGTAGACAGTACGGTATGTGCAAGAATTAAGAGGTCTGATATTATAGACAACTCAAAAATAGTGGCCGGAAATGTGATTATTGGCCTGGCCTCATTTGGCAAGGCGGAATATGAGGATGAGTACAACGGAGGCACCGGAAGCAACGGGCTTACATCTGCCAGACATGATCTGTTTGCATCATATGTAGGAGAAAAGTACCCTGAGAGTTACAATTCACAAATTCCTAAAGATTTGGCATATACAGGCTCAAGAAAACTTGATGAGACTGATCCCGAAACCGGTTTAACCTTCGGAAAGTTATTATTATCACCAACCAGAACCTATGCACCGGTTATCAAGGAGGTTTTATCCAAGTTCAGAGACTCTGTGAATGGAATGGTTCATTGTTCTGGAGGCGGTCAGACCAAAGTGCTAAATTTTATTGATAAAAACAGAGTCATAAAGGATAACATGTTTCCTGTTCCTCCACTATTCAGATATATCCAACAAGAGTCATCTGCCTCATGGAGTGAGATGTACAAGGTGTTTAACATGGGTCACAGACTTGAACTTTATGTTAAACCTGAGTCAGCTGACGAAATTATTGCCATATCAAAAAAATATGGTGTTGATGCAAGGATTATTGGAAGAGTAGAGAAATCTTCTGCTCCCGAAGTTATATTAGTAACCGAAAACGGAGAATTTAGCTATGAAAAGTAAATTAACACTATTGGCGGTCTGTATAGGGGTATTATTATCCTGTGCAACAGATACAAAAAAAATCGAAGTAGCCCTTTCAGAAAAAGCACTCAACGACCTCTCTTCAATATTTTATGCCTCTTACAATAATTACCCGGCAAAGCTTAAAAACCTGCCGATAGGAATGTTTGATTCCGGCACAGGAGGGTTAACCGTTATGGAACAATTCCTGTCAGTGGACTATTTTGATAATAAAACGGGAGAAGAGGTCCCGGATGGGATTCCTGATTTTGACGGAGAGGATTTTATATATCTTGCTGATCAGGCGAATATGCCATACGGTGTATACTCGTCTCAAAATAAGACAGACTATTTACGTGAACTCATAATTAAAGATGCCCTTTTTCTGACTACTGAGCCCAACCGAACAAAAATGGTTGTAATAGCTTGTAATACTGCTACTGCCTATGGTCTGGAGGATATAAAGGTTCTCCTTAGTTTAAGCGGTACAGGTGTAAAGCCAATTGGAGTAATTGAGGCAGGTGTAGATGGTGCGATGTCGGTAATTTCACCTTCATCTTCAGGTCCTTTTGCCGTAGGTGTATTGGCAACTGTAGGTACAATATCTTCAGGAGGATATGAAAATGCATTGGTGAAATATGTCGCAGGAAAGAGATACAAAGCTCCCCTGAAAGTTGTTAATCAGGGAGGTCTTGGTTTCGCAGAAGCAGTTGACTCAGAGACAGATTATATACTAAGAGGCGCTTCACAACCAAGGGAGAATTACCGAGGCCCCGGGCTGGGTGAGTTTCCTGATGGTATTGACACAAATTTATTGGCATTATACAAGTTTAACACCTCTGAAAACTCTTTACTGATAAGTAAAAATGAAAAAGGTGAGGTTGCAAATATACAATTGAATTCTTCAGGCAATTATGCCAGATTCCATATGGTAACCCTGATTGAAAAACACAGAAGAGAGAATCCGGGAGTTAAGATGAGCAGTGTAATTCTGGGATGTACTCACTATCCGTTCCTTATCGATACTCTGATTAAAGTTGTTGATGAACTCAGAGCTTACTCTCAGGATGGTCTAAATATTTATGATGAGGTTCTTGCCGAAGAGGTCGTTTTTATAGATCCGGCGGTTAATACTGCCAAAGAGGCTTTTAAAACACTTTTCGCAGATAAAAACATGAAAAGAACCACTGTTGGTAATACATTAAAGGGTTATATATCAATAGCTCATCCGGAATTATCTGCTGAATTTAAGGACGCGAACGGAAACCTGAAGTTTGAATACAAATACGGAAGAAATATCGGTTCATATGAACCATCTGTGCAGGTTGTGCCATTTTCGGTAAAAAACATAAATTCTGATAATCTTTCACGAATAAAAGAGAGGTTACCATACAGTTACGCACTAATTAAGAATTATTTGGACAGTGATGAGTTTTAGTCCCAAGATTATGCCCGAAGAGGTTGAGGTTTTACATACTGCAGAATTTAATGGTCCTGTAAAGGTTGTTGATGAAATAGGCACCCTTTATTACGAGGCTGTAAGCTACTTAAATACGCAGAAAATTATTGGATTTGACACCGAAACCAAGCCATCATTTACAGCTAACTCCAAAAGGAATAGTGTTGCATTACTTCAGTTGGCAGGTGTAGAGAGGGTTTATATATTCAGACTTCACAATACAGGAATTCCTCCTGAACTTGCAAAGATTCTCTCAACAACAAAAATTTTAAAAGTAGGTGCTGCGGTAAATGACGACATAAAATCATTACAGTTTCATACTAAATTTATTGCCAGAGGATTTGTTGATTTGCAGACAATTGCATCGGGATGGGGAATTATGGATAAGAGCGTAAGAAAAATGGCAGCGATTATTCTTGGCATCAGAGTTTCAAAGTCTCAGCAGTTATCAAACTGGGAAACGTCAGAACTCTCTCCTGCTCAAATAAATTACGCAGCCATTGATGCCTGGATTTGCCTTAAAATGTACCTTAAATTACTAAGCACCCCAAAACCTGATGTCAAAAATTTACCTTAAGAGGGGAAGAGAAGAGTCTTTAAAACGATTCCATCCCTGGATCTTTTCCGGAGCCATACACAAAGTTGAAGGGAACCCTGAGGAGGGTGACATTTGTGAGGTTATATCGTCAGATGGAGAGTGTTTTGGAGCAGGCCATTTCCAGAGGGGAAGTATTGCGGTACGAATGCTTTGCTTTGACCAGTCTGTATTCGAGGATAATTTTTGGAGAAACAGACTCTATTCTGCTCTTAAACTGAGAGAAAAAGAGGTTTTAAATGGAACTTCTGAAACCAATGCCTACAGACTTATCCACGGTGAAGGTGATATGCTCCCCGGCTTAATTATTGACTATTATGACGGGGTTGCGGTAATGCAGGCTCATTCTGCCGGAATGTTCCATTCTCGGAAGTCAATATCCGACGCATTAAGGGATGTTTACGGTAGCTCTCTGAGAGCCGTTTATGATAAAAGCTCTTCAACTGCACCATTCAAAGCAGGCCTTAATCTTGGAGATGGATATATATGGGGAGAGTCCTTAGCAAAATCAATTATTAAAGAGAATGGCCACCACTTTATGATCGACTGGGAAGGTGGTCAGAAGACCGGATTTTTTCTTGATCAGAGAGTAAACAGAATGCTTGTTAAAAGCCATTCCAATGGTAAGAGGGTTCTTAATCTATTCTCCTATACAGGAGGTTTTTCAATCTACGCTTTGGCCGGAGGTGCCCAATTAGTTGACTCTGTCGATAGTTCAAAACCTGCTGTCGAAATGCTAGAAAAGAATGTTGCCCTCAACAGAGAGGCTTCTCTTATCAGCACAGGACAGATACACAATTCATACTGTACAGATGCAATTGAATTTTTAAAGCAATCTCAGATAGATCAATATGATATGATAATCGTTGACCCTCCTGCTTTTGCCAAGCACAGAGATTCGCTCCAAAATGCATTAAGAGCATACCAAAGATTAAATTTTGAGGCGATCAGTAAAGTCTCTCCCAGAGGAGTTGTCTTTACCTATAGCTGTTCTCAGGTTGTAGACAGAAAGTCATTTACAGAGGCTGTCTTTTCGGCGGCAGCCCTGTCAGGAAGAGAGGTGAGAATAATTGGAAGACTATCTCAACCTGCCGATCACCCGGTGAGCATATATCACCCGGAAGGTGAATACCTGAAAGGCCTTGTACTATACGTTGAGTAATTTATCCTCTCTTTTCATATATTTGCGGTAAATAAACCTAAACTGCATTTATGGAAAAGATAGAGATTTCATCATCTGAAAAATCGGATGTTTACAAAGAGCTGATTCCTCAGATTAAATCCCTTACAGCATACGAGTCTGATACAATAGCCAACCTTGCAAATATTGCTGCAGCACTCAAAGAGGCATTTGGATTTTTCTGGGTGGGCTTTTATCTTGTAAAGAGAGATAGTAAAGAGAATAAAGAGGTACTCGTCTTAGGTCCTTTTCAAGGGCCGGTTGCTTGCACAAGAATCGCTTACGGAAAAGGTGTTTGCGGCACCGCGTGGAAAGAGCAAAAGACTCTTGTTATTCCTGATGTAGACAAATTTCCCGGTCATATAGCGTGCAGCTCACTCTCAAAGTCAGAGATTGTTGTCCCTGTTTTTCATAACAATACTGTCGTAGCCGTTCTGGATATTGATAGTGATGAATTAAACTCATTCGACCAAACCGATGCTTTATTTCTTGAAGAGATGCTTTCTGGGTTGATTATTAATAATGTATAGGGGTTAATCAGTTGAATATGATGACTAAATTTCGCAAATGTTTAATAATAGCATCTCTGTTTTTGACAGGTTGCTCCGGACCAAATGACAAGCTTTTTGATGAAGGCGTGAGCCATGAACTGGCCATTTTCAGAAAAAATATGATAGACAGTTTGGTTTACAACCTCCATTTTGAAATACCTGAAGAGAAAACAACCGGGATAACCGCAAGTGCCCGGATAAGCTTTTCCTTATCACAAAAAGAGATGGTTATACTTGACTTTAAACCCGAGTACGAGGGTTCCGGAATTATAGGAAAGCTTGAGGTAAATGGTGTATCTATCGACCCGGATTTTAAAAATGAGCATATTATAATATCCAAAAAATATCTTAGAAGGGGAAATAACGTGCTGAAATTTGACTTTCGGGCAGGAGAACAGTCGTTAAACAGAAGAGAGGATTTACTATACACTCTACTGGTTCCGGATAGAGCAAGGACCCTCTTCCCATGTTTTGACCAACCTGATCTTAAGGCCGGTTATAACCTATCTTTAACGATTCCCCTTGGATGGAATGCTGTTGCCAACGGGGGCCTCTTTAAATCAGACACTTTAGATAATAGCAGAGTAAATATAAAATATAATCTGACTGATCCGATTCCTACCTATCTCTTTTCATTTGTTGCCGGCAAATTAAATATCATGAGAGCAGAGAAGGATGGCAGAGTAATTAATAGCTATCATCAGGAGAGCGATATCGAAAAAATTTCTCAATGGAAAGAAATCTCAGACCAGATTTTTCATTCGCTGGAGTGGATGGAAGAGTACACTGGTATAAAATATCCTTTTGAAAAATATGACATTGCCATAATACCCGGTTTTCAGTACGGAGGAATGGAACATACCGGAGCAACACTATACTCTGACAGGACAATGTTCCTTGAAAAGGAGGCTACCCTAAACGAGAGAATGGACAGAGCCAAGCTTATTGCCCATGAAACAGCACATATGTGGTTTGGCGATTATGTAACAATGCCGTGGTTTGACGATGTTTGGACTAAAGAGGTATTTGCGAATTGGTTTGCATCTCAGATTGTATCACCATTATACCCTGATGTTGATCATAGGGTTAATTTTGTAAACGCCTATTATCCCGCATCATATGCCGAAGACAGAACTTCAGGAGCTAACCCGGTACAACAGCGACTGGATAATTTGAAAAATGCAGGACTGGTATATGGTAATATTATCTACAATAAGGCTCCAATTGTGATGGAAAAGCTTGTTGTGAAAGTCGGATATAATAATTTCAGGAAGGGAATAAAAGAGTATTTAGATACCTATGCCTATTCCAATGCATCATGGAACCAGCTTATTGAAATTTTGGACAAACTTTCTGATGAAGACCTCAAAATGTGGAGCAGTGTTTGGATTGAAGAGAGAGGCAGACCGCACATCAGAGTAGTCAGGGAAAACGGGAATATACTTTATAGACAGTATGATCCGTTTGAACGAGGGTTGGTTTGGGAGCAAGATATTAATTCTGATACTATAATCAATTCAGACGGAATTGGATATGGGCTCTTTTTGCTGACAAAAGATGAAGCAAGAGAGCAGTTTAATAAAATCAAATCCGGGGCAGTAAGTAGCGACATAACCAGACTATCAATGATAATTAACCTCTATGAAAATATGGAGGAGGGCTATCTTGGCGCACACGAATTCATGGTTAATGCCTGCGACTTGCTGATCATTGAGAAAAATCCATTAATATTCTCAAGATTACTTGGTTACATTTCTGCATCAGCTCAAAAGTATCTATTGCCTGTTGAGGTGGAAAAATGCCTGATGGATGTTCTCGTGCAAGATCCTGACAGACAAAGAAAAATGCAGGCTCTAAGAGTGTTGGCTGAAATCTCAGTCTCCCCGGAAATTACCAGGTATATATTTGAAATGTGGGAAAATCCGGATAACCAAAAGCTGGTTACTCTTGGAGAGAGGGACCTGATGAGACTCTCATACGAGCTGGCCGTTAGAGATATAGGGCAATGGCAATATATTTACCGGAAGCAATATTTAAGATTAAAAAGTGACCTTAGAAGGGGAGAGTTCAAATTTATTTACCCAGCAACATCTCCGTTATCCACCGTGAGGGATCCGGTCTTTAATTCACTTAAAAATGCCCAAAACAGAGGAGTTGAGCCATGGACATCGGCTTCGCTTGCTCTGCTTAATCACCATTTAAGAAGAGATGAGGCTGTAAAATATATTACCCCCTCTCTTGAAATTCTAGAGGAGATTCAAAAAACCGGAGATATCTTTTTCCCGAAAGACTGGCTGAGATCGCTTTTGGGATCTCATAACTCATCTGTTGCCCGCGATATGGTAGCAAGTTTTCTGAACGATAATCCAGAATTGAATCCTATGCTCGTTTCAAAAATACGACAGCAATCAAATCATCTTTACAGAAATGAAAAGGATTACAGGGCAAACTAAAGCACTTTTACTGGCAGGACTTGTAGTGCTATTTTGGTCGACTGTTGCTACTGCCTTTAAAATTGCACTTGAAGAGATGCATTTTACAATGCTTCTTTTGATATCTTCTGTAACGGCTCTTTTAGTCTCCTTTGCAGACCTTCTCATTAGAGGTAAAGTGAATAGTATAACTGCAATTTTCTCAGAGCCGAAAGCATTAGGTAAAAGCGCATTCATGGGCTTGTTAAATCCATTTTTGTATTACATGGTTCTGTTTAAAGCTTACTCTTTACTTCCCGCACAGATTGCTCAACCTTTGAACTACTCCTGGCAGGTTGTTCTCATAATTATGATATCAATATTTCTAAAACAGAAAATGAAATGGTATCAGGTTTTGGGAATTATAATAAGCTTCGCTGGTATTTTAATGTTGTCGGGAAACAATTCAGCATCTGCCGATGGGAAACTCTCGTTAACCGGAATTATACTTGCTCTTGGAAGTGCATTTATTTGGGCAACATACTGGTTATCAAAAATCGATACCAAATATGATCCCTCTGCCGGATTGTTTGCAAATTTTCTCTTTGGCAGCATCTATCTTATTGTCATATTAATGTTTACACAACCTGAGATGCCCTCTTTTAAGGGTCTTTTTGCAGGGATCTACGTAGGTGTTTTTGAGATGGGACTCACCTTTATCTTATGGGGCAAAGCACTTAATATTGCTACGAACAGAGTCACAGTCACGCAATTAACCTATCTTTCGCCAGTTCTCTCCCTTTTCCTTATTCATTTCGTTCTTGGAGAGAGTATTGGCATTGCAACAGTTGTTGGTCTGTTTTTGATAATAGGGGGTATATTGTTCAGCAGCATTAAATTTGCAAAACAAGATTAATCCTTTTGGAGGGTAAAAAAAAAAGGCTATCTTTGCGCACTCTTAATGGTACCCTGGCCGAGTGGTTAGGCAACGGTCTGCAAAACCGTGTACAGCAGTTCGAATCTGCTGGGTACCTCCAAAAAAAGCCGACTTTGTAAAAGCCGGCTTTTTTTATATAACCTTAATATTAAAGTTCTTCGAAATTGACATCTGAGAACGAGTTTGCAACTGCCTCTTTCGGGCCTCTCTCATTGATTGTCGGGATTCTTTCACGAATGTATTGTATTATCTCTTCAAGGCCCTGACTGAATTTTTCAAAATCCTCTTTGTAAAGAAATATCTTGTGTTTGTCGTAAACAAACCTGCCATCTTTGTCGATTCTTCTTTTACTTTCAGTAATTGTAAGGTAATAATCGCTGTTCTTAGTGGCCTTCACGTCAAAGAAATAGGTTCTTTTTCCTGCTCTTACCGGTTTTGAAAAAACATCATCTCCGTTGCGCTCATGCGTATCCGTGTTGTCAAAATCCTCGAAGTACATTTTTGTCATATTTAAATTTGTTTTACAAAGATAAAATTATTTTTTAAGCACAAAAATCTATCTTTGTGAAATATTTGATAATTTGTCCATTTATGATAAGCAGGAGATTGATTCGTATCAAGGTCTTTAAAGTTCTTTTCAGTCGTATTAGTTCAGGCTCGGACTCCATAACAGGAGCCGAAAAGGAACTCTTAATGAGCTGCAGTAAAACTCAGGAGTTGTATTATCTCCTTCTTACCCTCCCCGGAGCACAAAAAACTACAGCAGAAAATAAAATCGATTTAGGTCTTAAGAAGTATCATCCTTCACCGGAAGAGATAAATCCCAACAGGAAATTTTTAGACAACAGAGTAATCTCTCTTTTGGAGGAGGACTCAAGGATTTGGGACTTTTGCAGTAAGAGAGGCCTTGGATGGGCCGATCACAGTTCAGTTGCCAAGAGAATTTTCAGCTCTCTGCTTAAGAAGGAGTACTATAAATCGTACATGGCGTCTGCAGAAGATAGTTTTGAGCATGATTTGAAACTGATAACCTCAATTTTTGAAGAGGAGCTTGAAGATTGTGAAGAGCTAAACAGTTTTGTTGAGGATGCCAATCTTTATTGGTCAGATGATCTAGCCTATGTAATAAACATAATACTTAAAAAAATATCTCAACTTGATCCTGATGCAAAATTAGAGCACCCTCAGGTTTTCATGAAAGATGACGACAGAGATTACGCACTCAGGCTATTAAATGTAGCATTGATAAGATATTCTGAATATACAGAACTGATCTCAAAATATGTACTTAATTGGGAAACCGACAGACTTGCGTCAACCGACATTGCACTCATAGTAATGGGAATTACCGAGGCTATCACATTCCATGATATTCCTTTAAAAGTTACCATAAATGAATATGTAGAACTTTCAAAATATTACAGTACACCCAACAGCAAAGTCTTTGTAAACGGAATGCTGGATAAGATTCTTATTTCATTGAAAGAGGAGGGCAAGATAGAAAAGAGGGGCAGAGGTTTGGTGGGGTCATCAGAATAGTTAATTTTGTATAAATAAATAAATCAAAATAAAAATGAATTTTAATGTTTTTTTAGCTGAGGCAGCTCAAACAGGAAACTGGAGTTTTCTGATTATGATGGGTCTTATATTTGTCGTAATGTACTTTTTCATGATAAGACCACAACAGAAGAAACAAAAAGAGCTGGCCAGGTTCCGCAGCAGTCTTGCAAAAGGAGACAAAGTTGTAACCTTAGGCGGTATATACGGAGTTGTATCTGAGGTTAAAGATCAGTACATTCTGGTGGAGGTTGACAGTAATGTTAAACTCAGAATTGACAAATCGGCAATTGTAAAAGATATAACAGACATACCTGCCGGAAAATAGAGACGCGGGCTCTATGAGAAATATTTACAAAAAGCTGGTAAGTTACGAAAGAGGCAGAAAGATATTGTTATTCCTGTTCTGTCTCTTTCTTGCATTTATAATTTGGTCTGTACACAAATTATCAGGAAATTACAGCCACTTTTTCCAATACAATGTTGTAGTTAAGAGCACTTTGCCCGGCAGATCAGGTGAGTCTGCTTCTGAACAGATGATTTCTATCAGAGGGAGGGCTTCCGGTTTTTATATACTGCAGCAGAGATACGGCAGAAAGAGTAAAACTCTTTATATTACACCCGAAAACAGATTTTTTCGAAGAATTCCTGGAGATAACGATAAGTTCTATATTCTCTCAAACGATGTCAGAGCAATGATAATTGAAAGTCTTGGTGATAAGGTTCTCCTTGAATACATCAATTCCGACACTATAACTCTGGAAATTCCAAAACATACACATCAGCAATAAAACTATTCTAATGATCTGCTTAGTCTGCACAGGAGGTATTGGCAGTGGAAAATCATATGCCATCAAAGTTTTTAAGGCTTTGGGGGTACCATCATATATTGCTGATCAGAGGGCTAAGGAGCTATACGAAACTGACAGTGTTTTGCTGGATGAACTGGTCAGTTGGTTAGGCAAAGGTATCATCAGAGAGGGACGTTTGGATAAAAGGGAGATGGCTCTGAGAATATTCCCAAATCCAAATCTTTTAAAAAAGGTTAATGAGATTGTACATCCCAGGGTATTATCGGATTTTCTAATTTGGAGGGAGAGCCAAAAATCTATGGGTGAAGAGGTTGTTGTATTCGAAAGTGCTATCTTTTTCGAAACACCAATTTTTCACGGGATTGAAGATAAGGTAATTGTGGTAACAGCCCCTGAAGATGTAAGAATTAAGCGCGTAATGAAGAGAGACGGTATTACCGAAGATGAGGTAAGAGAAAGAATGAGCCGACAATGTTCAGATGAGGAGAGACTAAAAGAGGCCGATTTTGTAATTTATACAGACGGTATAAAAGCAGTTTTACCGCAAATTTCAGAGATTTTAAAGAGTGTAAAAGAAAAAGTTTAATAATTATGGGTTTCAGCAAGTGGATTAGTGGGGCAATAGGCTGGGCCGTAGCAGGGCCAATCGGTGGGATTTTGGGTTTTGCTATGGCGTCAATTTTAGAGAACGGTAAATTTATTTCCGGAAATGGAAATGAACAGCGAAATAGTTTTCTAGTAAGTCTGCTGGTTTTGTCATCTGCCGTAATGAAGGCTGACGGAAAGGTTTTAAAATCGGAACTAGAGTACGTTAAAGCCTTTTTGATTACTAATTTTGGAGCTGATGCAGCTACTGAGGCGCTCTTATATCTTAAGGAATTATTAGTCAAAGAGATTGACATCACAGCAGTGGGTTCCCAAATCGGGATGAACATGGAGTATGAAGCCAGAATCCAGTTACTGCATTATCTCACAGGCATTGCAAAAGCAGATGGAAGGGTGAGTGACAATGAGCTCGGAGTCCTCAGGCAAATATCCATAGCAATGGGAATTTCTCAAAGAGAGAGTGAAGCGGTATTTGCAATGTTTAAAGTGGACCAAGATGCACTTTACAGAGTTCTGGAGGTTGACAGAAACGCTTCAGACGAAGAGATTAAAAGAGCTTACAGGAAACTTGCTGTAAAACACCACCCTGACAAAGTTTCAAATCTTGGTCCAGACGTACAGAGGGCAGCCGAGGAGCGCTTTAAAAGCATTTCTCTTGCCTATGAAACAATTAAGAGAGAGAGAGGAATTGTTTAATAAATTAATAAATAATCAATTATAGATGGAGAAGACAAATTTACAGAAGATTCTGGCAGTATCGGGCCAACCCGGACTATTTCATTTTGTTGCACAGGCTAATGCGGGAGTTATTGCAGAATCGCTATCATCAAAGACAAGAAACATGTTTGGGATGAGTGCCAAGCTGACTTCGTTATCGGATATTTCTATTTACACAGAATCTGAGGAGGTAACCCTTGTCTCTGTTTTTGAGAAGATGAAAGAGTCTCTGGGAGAGGAATACGCACCTGAGGCAAAGTCAAAACCAGATGAGTTAAAGGCATTTTTTGAAAAAGTTCTGCCTGATTATGACAGAGAAAGATTCTATGTTTCTCATATGAAAAAGGTGGTAGATTGGTATAACCTCCTTAAAAAGTATGCTTCACTTGATTTTGAAAAGCCAGAGAAAAAGGATAGTACAACTGAAGAGTAATGGCTGTTAAAGTACAACTTATCACACTTGGTTGCTCAAAAAACAGGGTTGATTCAGAGCATCTGTTGCGCCAAATTTATTCAGGTGGAGTCTCCATTTTACCAGAAGGAGAGGACTTGTCTGTAGCCGGCGCCGATACTGTAATAATTAACACCTGCGGTTTTATCAAAGATGCCAAGGAGGAGTCTGTTGAAACTATTTTAAATGCTTGTGAGGCCAAAAGCAGAGGATATATTCAAAAAATATTTGTATTCGGTTGTCTTTCACAAAGATACAGAGAGGAGCTCAAAGAACAAATCCCCGAAGTTGATGGTTTTTTTGGTGCTTTTGATTCCAGATCGGTAATCTCTGCATTGGGTCACACCTGGAACGAGGAGCTAAATAACCGACGATACCTTACGACGCCATCACATTATGCATATCTGAAAATATCTGAAGGGTGCGACAGGATTTGCTCTTACTGTTCAATTCCACTTATTAGGGGGCCACACATATCAGTGCCGGAAATTGATCTGATTGACGAGGCTAAACACCTGGCAGAAATGGGAGTTAAGGAGCTTATAGTGGTAGCTCAGGACACAACGTACTACGGGATAGATCTTTATAAAGAACGAAAACTTGCATCATTACTGGAAAATCTTTCTAAAATACAAGGCATTGAGTGGATAAGATTACTCTATTCATACCCGGCCGCCTTTCCGGAGAGAGTTTTAGATGTAATGGCTTCAAATCCAAAAATATGCAAATATCTTGACATCCCGTTACAGCATATTAATGACAAGGTCCTCTCTAACATGAGAAGAAATATAAACGGTGATGCAACCAGACGTCTTGTCGAAAATTTCAGGGAAAAAGTACCTGGAATTGTGCTGAGAACCACAATGATTATTGGTCACCCCGGTGAGACAAAGTCCGCTTTCAAAGAGCTTCTGCAATTTGTCTCCGAGGCTAAGTTTGAACGACTTGGAGCATTTACATATTCAGAGGAGGAGGGAACATGGGGTGCTAACAATCTTAAGGATACCGTCAGAGAGAAGGAAAAACAGGAGAGATACCTGCAGCTAATGGAATTACAATCAGAGATTTCTTTAGATTACAATTTGTCAAGAAAAGGTCAGAACGAGTTGGTACTGATTGACAATTTTAACGATGGTGTGTTTGTCGGAAGAAGCAAAAATGAGAGTCCTGAGGTTGACGGAGAGATTTTGATTGCCCCTGACAGATTCCATTCGGAGGCAAATTCTAAAGAAATAATTGGTACATTTGCTCATGTAACCATCGAAAATGCAGATGAGTATGACTTGATGGCAAAATTTTTAAAACTTTAATTTTACTATAAACCTAAGAAAATGAAACTATTAGAAGGAAAAGTAGCTATAGTTACCGGTGCGGCCAGAGGAATTGGCAAGGCAATTGCAGTAAAATATGCATCGGAAGGTGCCAATATAGCTTTCACCGATCTTGTTATAGATGAGAATGCTATGGCCACCAAAAAAGAGCTGGAAGGATACGGAGTAAAAGTTCTTGCAATATCATCAAATGCTGCCTCTTTCGAAGAGGCTCATAAAGTTGTTGAGGATGTTGTTAAGGAGTTTGGGAGAGTTGACATACTGGTAAATAATGCCGGGATAACCAAAGACGGGCTCATGATGAGAATGTCTGAACAGCAGTGGGATATGGTTATCAACGTAAACCTTAAAAGTGCATTTAACTATGTTCACGCAGTAACGCCCGTTATGATGAAGCAAAAAAGCGGTTCTATAATAAATATGAGTTCTGTAGTGGGAGTAGGAGGGAATGCAGGTCAGTCGAATTATTCTGCATCAAAAGCCGGAATGATTGGTTTGGCAAAATCTATTGCTCAGGAGCTGGGTTCAAGAGGTGTTCGAGCAAATGCTGTTGCACCCGGATTCATAATTACCGAGATGACAGATAAGTTGCCGGAAGAGGTGAAAAAATTATGGGCAGAGCAAATTCCTCTCAGAAGAGGCGGTACCCCTGAAGATGTAGCAAATGTGTGTCTGTTTTTGGCTTCCGATATGTCAGGTTATGTTACCGGACAGGTTATTTCGGTTTGCGGTGGAATGAAAATGTAATTTTTAAAATATGAAAAAATTCTTGTCAGTAATTTGTGCGGGGTTGCTATTGCTCTCCTGCAACACTTCCAACAATACAGAAAAATTATCAAAAGATGGTTTTAAAGTAATGATTCAGACCGATTTTGAGGGTGTAACAGGGGTTGTAAATTTTGACGAAATTTACCCCGGCCACATACATTTTGACAGGAATTGCGATATACTTACCAGGGAGATTAATGCCGCAGTAGAGGGTGCCTTTGCTGCCGGTGCCTCTGAGGTAATTGTACGAGATGGTCATGCCGGAAACATAAACGTTAACCCGGTATTACTTGACAAAAGAGCAAAGCTCACAAGGGGAAGACTTCCCGGGACGCCTCACACAATGGTTCTCGGGATTGACTCCACTTTTGATGCACTATTGTTTATCGGAGCCCACGCAAGGGCTGGTGTAGAGAATGGTACTCTGTCACATACTATGTCACTTAAGGTGCTGGATTTCTCCATAAATGACAAACCTCTTTTCGAAGCTGCGTATAATGCCCTTTATGCCGGTCAGTTTGGTGTGCCTGCTGTCTTTTTGGCCGGTGATGATGCAGCCTGCCGTGAGGCAATTGAGAATTTTGGAGATATAGAAACAGTTACAACAAAATACTCTTTCGGAAGAACCTGTGCAACAAGCAAATCACCTGAGATTGTGTATGCAGAAATCAGAACAGGTGTTGAAAGATCATTAAAAAACCTGAACAAGGCAAAGGTCTTTACCATGGAAAAGCCATACCGTATGGAGGTTAAAGTAAAGGGAGAGGAGCCGGGGAGCATTGAGACATATTCTTACACATCAGACACCCTTGAAGTTGTTATGAAGAAATTTTGGGAAAAAATTTAATATATGAAAAGAGCATTATTAAAGTTTGTTATACTTGTACCGGTGCTTACATATCTTTTATGTGCCTGTGCACCTGTTACGGAAATTATCAACGTAGAGGCCAGAATTCCTGCTGAGTATCCGATTGATTTTAATGAAAAATCGGTGGCAGTATTCTTTTCGGTAACTGATGAGATGCCTGACGAATCGTTTCTCTATAAAAATGACTCTATTCTTATGCAACAACTGGCGACAGGAATAGCCTCTACAATAGAGAAGAATCTTTTACTGGACGAAGGAGGTGTGTTTGTTTTTAAACACTTTCCTGATGCTAACACAGTTTATGACATGTCATATATTCATGAGTTATCTTTTAACTCAAATTCTGACATTATAATAATAGTAGATTCTGTCGAAGTAGGCCATATAGGTCTGCTAGATGGAGTTAAACACAATTTTACGACCAACTATATTTCAAGATATATTTTCGCACCTTTCCGCTCATCCATAAAGGTGTACGACGGAATTACCGCTAAGAGTCTTGCATATATTAACCAAAGTGATACTGTTTTCTGGGAGATACTCTCAAAAAATGATCTGCGTCCGGAGGTTATGGCTGTAAGAGCCAGACAATCAATGCCAAACGTTTCCCGCTCAATTGGAGAAGAGGTTGTTAAAGCTCTCTTTCCGACATGGCAGGCACAGAAGCGAACACTTTACTTATATCCTACTCAGGCTTGGATAAATGCTGCCAATTATGCCAAAGAGTTTAAATGGAAAGAGGCAATGGATTTTTGGTTGAAACAGTCTAAAGACAAAGACCCTGTAAAGGCTGCGGTAGCAGCGTACAACATTGCCATAGCATGTGAACTGACGGACAGACATGAATTGGCTCTTGAATGGGCCGAATTCTCCCTTAAAAGATACGTCCTTCCTGGCGTCTCAGATTATAAACAGCTATTGACAGAAAAGCTTGAAAAAAGCACCAGATAAAAAAGAGGCAGCTAAACGAAAGCATCGCAGGACAGTTCTTTTTAATGATAAGGAACTTGCTGCGCTGGAGCTTTATTGTAGTAAATACAAGGTTAAGTCCAAAACAAAATTCTGCAGAGAGGCTATTATCTCAACAATTCTTAAACAGTTTGACGAAGATCATCCTAAACTGTTCTGAAAAACAAATCATATTTAATAAAAAAAGGCGGGCCTGTAAGCCGGATTCTGTACTCTTACGAGCCTCTGTCATCTATCTGATGCAGCCTACCCCCCGGCAACAGACGAGCAGTCCTATACGCCGGTATACATGGCCTTGCAGGAGGCTGTCCGTACCCCGTCATTGTCGCCAATAACGGTCGTGGGCTCTTACCCCGCGTTTTCACCCTTACCCGAAGGCGGTTTTTTTCTGTTACGGATTACCCGAAGTTTCCCCCGACTGTGCTTTCCACAGAGCCTTGCTCTATCCTGTCCGGACTTTCCTCCCCCGAAAAACGAAGGCGACAGAGCGGCCCACCGGGTGCAAAGTTAGAAAAAATGGGGTCAAAAGATAATATTTTATATATTTGCGATGCATTTAACATGCTTGGGGGTGCCCTTTGGGCTGAGATTATACCCTTTTCACCTGATCAGGATAATGCCTGCGAAGGGAAAGCCGGTCTCTTTTACACAACCCTCCTGCATTTAATAAATTATTAATTATGAGAAAATTAACTTTATTAAGCGGGGTTTTTTTATTTACTTTTCTATCCCAGCCTCATCTATTGGGGCAAAACACGAAAACAGAGGAGACAAAGCTTGACAGTGTAATTGTTGAGGCCTTTAGAGCCGGCAAGAATACACCTGTAAGCTATTCATTTAAAAACAGAGAGGAGATTTTAAAAAGCTCCCCGGCACACTCTGTTCCAATGATTCTCTCCCTACTTCCATCGGTTGTCTCATCTTCAGAAGGGGGTAACGGCCTTGGTTACTCTTCGATGAGAATCAGAGGTAGCGAGGGTTCCAGAATTAATGTTACACTTAATGGTATTTCACTTAATGATTCTGAATCACAAGAGGTTTTCTGGGTTAATATCCCATCTTTCAGCTCTTTCATCCAGGATATTCAGGTTCAAAGAGGAGTAGGCACATCTACAAACGGGCCGGGTGCATTTGGTGCAAGCATTAACATGAGATCCATACATCCCTCTTCGGATGCATATGCTGTAGCTGACTTTGGTGCAGGCAGCTATAATACTTTTCTGACATCTATTGGGGCAGGCACAGGCATATCTGACAAGGGCTTTTCATTTGATGTCAAATTTTCGCGAAATACAACCGATGGATATATCAGAAATGCCAAGGCTGATGTCAAATCATTGTTTGCATCAGCAGGTTACCACACCACCAAAAAGTCAATTAAACTAAATTACATTTATGGTGATCAGAAGACAGGAATAACCTGGGAGGGGATTTCAAGAGAACAAATGGCTCTGGACAGAAGGTATAATCGTGCCGGTGAGTATTATGACGCTGCAGGTAATGCACGCTATTACGATAATGAAACGGATAATTATACACAACACCATATTCAGCTTGTCTATTCACACAGTTTTAGCGAAAGGCTTCTTTTTTCCGGCACTTTTCATTATACCAAAGGAGATGGTTATTATGAAAATTATAAAACCAACAGAAAGTTTACTTCTTATGGATTACCCTCGCAAACATTGGGGGCAAATACATACAGCAGATCTGACATTATTATAAGGCAAGCTCTGGATAACAATTTTTATGCTTTTAACGGGACATTAAAACACAATCTGGAAAATATAAGTTCAGCAGCAGGAATATCATATTCTTACTATGACGGAGATCACTTTGGCAAGGTTTTGTGGGCAATGTACAACGGAAACATACCAAATGATTTTACATGGTATATGAACAAGGGCTTCAAAGGTGACCTCTCATCATTTATCCGATCGGAGATAAGTATCGGAGATCACATTGTTGCATACGGAGATCTTCAATTCAGAAGGGTTAACTACTCCCTCAGAGGCGATGATAAAGATTTTGTTTCGCTGGAGTGGGATAAAGTATATAGTTTTTTCAACCCAAAAACAGGGATTACTGTTAATACAGGAGCAGGACAATTTTATGCATCTGTTGCTATAGGTCACAAAGAACCAAGTAGATCTGATATTAAAGAGTCAGTTAAGGCACAAAGAGCATCATATTTAAGTCCTGAAAGGCTAACTGATTACGAAATGGGTTACCGTTTGGCACTCAAGAATTTATCTCTCTCTGCAAATCTCTATTTTATGGAGTACAGAGACCAGCTTGTCCCTACCGGAAGATTAAGTGAAACAGGTTATGTAATTAAAGAAAATGTAGACAAATCCTACAGGAGAGGGTTAGAGATAACAACATCTTGGAGGCCGTTAAGCTTGCTCTCATTTGATGGAAACCTCACATTAAGTAGTAATAAAATACTGGATTATACACAGTTTCTTGATCAGTTTGACGGTGATTGGAACTTCATTACTCAAAAACAGGTAACATATTCAAAAACAGATATCTCTTTTTCACCCTCTGCCACAGGTATGGTTATGGTTACAATACATCCCTTTGCAAAAACAACTTTTTCTCTGAATGGCAAATATGTTGGAAAGCAGTTTTTAGACAATACATCTAATGAAAGCAAATCTGTTCCCTCATATTTTCTGACTGGCTTTTCAGCCACAAGAAGCTTTGAGCTTAAGAATAGCAGATATCTTGATTTGTTCTTTTTTGCAGATAATTTGCTCAATAAGAGTTACTTTTCCAACGGATGGGTATATAGTGCAGTATTTACAAATGGAGTCCCTTATGTGGAGGAGGGGCTTTACCCTCAGGCAGGAATTAATTTTACTGTAAAAGCATCTTTAAGATTTTAATTTGGATAGGTTTTATTATGGATATAACTGAGATTATAGGTGCTGCTGCGGGATTTCTGTTTGTAATCCTGGAGATTAAACAAAAAAAGGCTATGTGGATTGTAGGCGGGGTTTCGGCTCTTTTCTACATAGCCCTCTTTTTTAATGCATCACTCTATGCTGCAGCTGCACTTCAGTTTTATTATCTGTGGGCGAGTTTTTATGGTTGGTTTGTCTGGAACAGGCAGAGCAAGGTTGAGGGTGATGATAAACCTATGGTAGTGGATATGCCTGTTAAAAAGGTGATTATGTCATCTGTGCTTGCTCTTGCAGGATTCTTTGTTGTTTGGTACCTTCTAGCCACGTTCAGTTCCGATCCAATGCCGGTAAGCGATGCCTCGATTGCCGCTATAAGTATGTTGGCTACATACTGGGTTGCCAACAGATACATTTATCACTGGCTCTTATGGATAGTCGCCGATATTATTGCTGTTTATATGTATTTAAATCAGGGACTCTATGCCACTACTGTTCTTTATATTATATACACGGTTGCCGCAGTTGTAGGTTATATTCACTGGAGAAAGTTCAGGCGGGTTTTGAATTAGTCCCTAAAATTCCTATTTTTGCCCCACTAAATAATTGAAATATGCGTCTAATTGCAGATTCCGGCTCTACAAAGGTAGATTGGAGAGCCATCCACAGTGATGGTTCAGTTCAGGAGATAGCTACGGCAGGTATTAACCCGTTTTTCCAGACAGAGGAGCAGATTGTTTACGAACTTCAGCAGAATCTTCTGCCTGATATCAGTGCTTCGGTTAATGAAATTCATTTTTACGGTGCCGGCGTATCCTCACCTGAAAAGGTTTTGGTTTTACAAAATTGCTTCAGGAAGGTATTCCCAAAAGCAAGGTCAAATGCATATACCGATCTTCTGGCAGCAGCCAGGGCGCTTTGTGGTAAAAAGCCCGGAATTGCCGCTATCCTGGGAACCGGTGCAAATTCTTGTTTTTATGATGGTAACGAGATAGTAGATAATGTTCCGGCGTGTGGCTTTATTTTGGGTGATGAAGGTAGCGGTGCTGTTCTTGGAAAGAAATTTATCTCTGATTACCTTAAAAGACAGCTTCCTTCGGATTTGAATACGCTGTTTGATCAAAAATACAACCTTAATTACAACTCAATTATTGAAAGGGTTTACAGACAGCCATTCCCTAATAGGTATCTGGCAACATTCTCGGTGTTTTTACATCAGAACAAAACCAATCCATATGTTTTAAAGTTGCTCACAAACAGCTTTGAAGAGTTCTTCACAAGGAATGTAATGCAGTATGATTATAAAAAGTATCCTGTGAACCTTGTGGGCTCTGTTGCATTCCATTATGAAGATATTATAAAAGATGTTGCAAAAGGTCTCGGTGTAAAAATCGGAAACATTCTTCAGTCTCCGATTGATGGTCTTGCTGAGTATCATAAATCCCTGTAATTGAATTATGAAAGTAACTGAACAATCATCAAAATACGATCATCTGGACAAAATGTCCACTCTGGATCTTCTAATCAATATGAATAATGAGGATAAAACTGTACCGTATGCAGTTGAGAAATGCATTCCTCAAATCGAAAAGCTTGTTGAAGAGATAGTAGAAAGAATTATAAAAGGAGGTCGTCTGTTCTATCTTGGAGCAGGCACAAGCGGTCGACTGGGTATACTTGATGCGTCGGAGATTCCTCCAACCTTTGGTGCCCCTTTTGATCTGGTAATAGGTCTTATCGCAGGGGGTGATTCTGCTATCAGAAGAGCTGTAGAGGCTGCTGAAGATAGTTGGGAAGGTGGATGGAGTGATATGCAGCAGTATGGTGTTGGAAAAGACGATGTTGTAATAGGTATTGCAGCTTCAGGCACAACTCCTTATGTTATCGGAGCAGTTAAAGAGGCTAGGGCAAGGGGTATTCTGACAGCTTGTGTAACATGTAATCCTGACAGCCCTCTTTCGGCTGAGGTTGATATTCCAATAGAGGCTGTTGTGGGACCTGAGTTTTTAACCGGAAGCACAAGAATGAAATCAGGAACAGCTCAGAAGCTGGTTCTTAACATGATCACTACCACCACAATGATTCGCCTGGGACACGTTAAAGGAAATAAGATGGTTGATATGCAGCTTACAAATGCAAAACTTGTTGACAGGGGAACCAAAATGATAATGGAGGAGGCCTCAATAACAGATTATGATCTTGCAAAACAGCTTCTGCTTACCCATGGTTCTGTTCGTAAAGCAGTTGATTTTTATATAAATCAACAATAAAAAGCTCAATGTCAAGACAGAATCTCTCATCAACTTTATTATCTGCTGCCGTAGATGAGCTTGCTGCTCTTCCCGGGGTTGGCAGAAGAAGTGCTTTGAGATTCGCACTACATTTGCTCAAGCAGCCTAAAGAGAATGTGGACAGATTCGGAAAATCAATAATTAAACTCAGGGAAGGGATTCAGTATTGCAAAGTATGCAATATGATTTCGGATGTACCGGTATGTCCGGTTTGCAGTGACAAGACTCGTGAACAAGGTTTGATATGTGTTGTTGAAAGTATAAGAGATGTTCTGAGCATCGAGAACACCGGGGAGTTTAATGGGCTGTACCATGTTTTGGGAGGAATTATCTCTCCCATGGATGGAATCTCACCATCTGACATTGCTATAGAATCACTTATTAAACGAGTTGAAAATTCTCAAATAAATGAGGTATTTCTGGCCCTTAACACAACAATGGAGGGTGAGACAACTTCGTTTTATATTTATAAAAAATTAAGCAGATTTTCGCTAAGAATCAGCACTACAGCCAGAGGTGTTGGATTTGGAGATGAGTTGGAGTATACTGATGAAGTAACTCTTGGCAGGTCTGTTTCAAACAGACAACCTTTTATTCCGTCAAATTCGTAAAAAAGTAATATTATGCATGCATTCCCGCTTTCATGGCTTTTAACGGCCTTTACAGTTTACACAGCTTTACTGTTTTTTGTTTCATGGCTGACGTCAAGAAAGGCCGATACAGGGTCATATTTTCTTGGCAATAAGAAATCTCCTTGGTACATAGTGGCATACGGCATGGTTGGAACATCCATCTCCGGAGTGACCTTTATTTCGGTTCCGGGTAATGTGCTTAACCAGAATTTTTACTACATGCCACTTGTTCTAGGTTTTTTATTAGGTTATGTGTTGATTGCCCAGGTGTTGATACCACTGTATTATAAGATGAACCTTACCTCCATTTATACCTATCTGGAGAAGAGATTTGGATTTTTCACCTACAAAACAGGCGCATCAGTTTTTATGGTATCCAGAATTCTTGGAGCTGCCGTAAGGATTTTTGTTGTAGTTCTCGTGCTGCACACTTTTCTGCCGGAGGACTCTGTTCCATTCTGGGTCGTGGCGTTTATATTCATGTTCCTGATATTTCTTTATACGTTTAAAGGTGGTGTAAAAACCATTATATGGACAGATGTATTGCAAACAACATTTATGCTTCTGGCTGTATTTCTTACCATTTTCTCAATTGCAAGAGCAATGGACTGGAGTGTAGGGGAGATGCTTACCGAAGTGAGAAAGTCAACCTTTTCAAACTGGATTGACTGGGAGTGGAGTAGCACCACCAATGTTATTAAGCAGTTTGTTGCCGGTATTTTCATCACAATTGTAATGACAGGTCTTGATCAGGAGATGATGCAGAAAAACCTCTCATGCAAAAACATAAGGGAGGCTCAAAAGAATGTTTACACAACAAGTGTAACCATTGTGGTTGTAAATTACTTCTTTTTGCTGCTTGGTGCTGTACTTGCTCTTTATGTAAGTTCAAAACATGGTGGAATGGAGGGCATAGGACTTGCTAACGACCTTGGAGAGTTTACGAAGGCACAAACAGACAAGTTATTTCCAACCATTGCAAGCCAGTATCTGGGACTCGGAGTCGGTCTATTCTTTATAATAGGGTTAATTTCAGCATCGTACCCTAGTGCGGGAGGTGCTCTTACTTCACTTACAACTTCATTTTGTATTGACTTTGTTGGCTTCAACAGTAGAAACGACCTTACAGAAACAAGAAAGAAAAGAATTCGCCAAATGGCTCATGCCGGTTTTGCAGTGCTCTTTTTTATAATTATTGTTATACTGCATATTGTTAATAATCAGGCAGTAATTGATCTGGTTTATATGCTTGCTGCTTATACATATGGCCCTCTGCTTGGATTCTTCTTCTTTGGTTTGCTTACAAAATATCAGGTTAAGGATAAATATATGCCTTACGTAGCTATTGGTTCACCTATACTGTGTTACATGCTGGATGTTTTTGGCAAGCAATACCTGGGTTTCGGATTTGGCTTCACCATTTTAATCATGAACGGGCTCTTTACTTTTGCAGGAATGTATCTGCTTAGAGAGGGCAAGGTTAAGGCCTAGTAACTTTAGTTGAGCTTTTAGAAAATTATCTTAACTTTGCCCCCGCAAAAGTTAAGATAATGCTCGTTCGTATATCTGCAATATCATATTTAAACACTCTGCCTTTTGTGTACGGGTTGATGAATCATCCTGTTTCGGAAAAGATTGAGCTGAAACTGACAACCCCGGAAGAGGCTGCCCGCTCTCTTATTGAAGGAACCTCGGATATTGGTATTGTCCCTTCGGCCGTTATTCCACAACTGAAAAACGGTAGAATTATCTCTGAATTTTGTATCGCTGCAGATACAGACGTAGCTAGCGTATTGTTATGCAGTGAAAAACCAATAGAGCAGATTGATAGAATTTATCTTGATACAGAATCTATGACCTCTGTTTTGCTTGCAAGGATTCTATGCAGAAAATACTGGAAAATCGATCCGGAGTTTGCTAAATTTAATTTTTCGGCAAATGAGCTGAACCCTTCTGAATCTTACGTGCTTATAGGGGATAAAGCTATGCTGAATGCGCATAAATTCAGCTTTTGCTATGATTTGGCCGCCGAGTGGATCAAATTTAAAAACATGCCCTTTGTTTTTGCCTGTTGGGCAGCAAACAAGAAGTTAAACAGCACATTCAAAGAGGAATTTAACGATGCTTTGAGGTTTGGGCTGAACAACATTGAAAAAGCCCTGACAACTATCCCTCACAAGTTTGACTACCAAACAGCCTACAATTATCTTACAAAGAATATATCATATAATCTAAGTCCCGACAAAAGAGCAGGTCTCTCTGAATTTTGGTGCCTTGCACTTGAAGAGCTTAAATCAAAAGTCCGATGGTTTGACCGATAAACCAAAGTACAAACCTTAAAAACGGATTAATTATGCTCGAAATATTCTACAAAAACAAAGGTCAGCTTGTAACGACAAATGAGTTAAGTGCGCTTGACAACCTTGGATATGATGATATCCTCTGGATAGATCTTTTATCCCCTTCAGGTGAAGAGAAGAGAGGAATAGAAAGTTATCTCAATACAACTTTACAGAGCCGTGCACAGGCAGAAGAGATCGAGAGTTCATCACGTTATTCCGAATCTGAAACCACAATTTTTATAAACACAAACTTCCTGATTCCAGGTCCTGATAATTATAGCATGGAGGCAGTATCCTTCATTTTGTGTGAAGGTATAATCGTTTCAATAAGGCATGTTCCTTTAAGAAGTTTTACAGATGTTCAGAGGAGGTTGGTTATAAATTACAAATCGATGCCTACCGGCTACCACATATTGATAGGAGTTCTGGAGAATAGAATTGACCTGGATGCTGATATGATAGAGCTTATGTCTAAGGAGATAGCTCTGTTTAGCAAGAAAGTAGGCCATGGTGGTGAGATGGGGGAGGAGTTCATCCTGGATATTAACCAGCTACAGGAAAATACTATGTTGGTGAGAGAGAATATTGTTGATAAGCAGAGGATGATTTCTAGTATTCTTAAAAGTGATAAATTTCCGAGAGACGTTTACGCTAAGCTTAATGTGCTGATAAAAGACGTTAACTCGCTTATAAATCACACCAATTTTAGCTTTGAAAGGCTTGAATATATGCAGAATACGGTTCTTGGCCTTATTAATTTGGAGCAGAACAGGATAATGAAGATATTTACCTTTGTCTCCCTCTTATTCATGCCACCTACCGTAATCGCCAGTATTTACGGAATGAATGTGGATCTGCCAATTATGGGTGGAATGGTTGACTTTGCCCTCATTATGCTTGTTATGATGATATCGGTTGTAACAGTATCTATACTGTTTAAAAGAAAAAAGATGCTCAAATAGAGCATCTTTTTCTTTAGATATAATTAATTCTTTCAGTTTTTTAATTTTTCCCAACACCCTTTGCTATAAACTTGTTGTAGAGAACTAGAGAAATCATACTCACCACGCCGATGGAGGCAAAAATCAACCATAAAGTCTGGGGTCTGTTCAATTCATCAACATATTTGACATAGAGGTGAGATCCTAAAAATCCACCTATGCTGCTTCCAATCACTCCGTAAAGGAAAGAGTATCCAAGGTAGAGTGCCTTTTTGTCAGGAGGAGCAATAAGTCCAATATAGGAGATAAACTTCGGGTGCGTTGTCATCTCTCCGAGAGTGAACACCATTATGCCTGCAATGAATATCCACGGAGCAGAAGAGATAGAGAGTATTGCCATACCAAGAGTCCCAAATCCAATTCCCGTAATCATTGTTGGTAATGCTGCCCATTTCTTTACAACATTCGAAACAAGGAGTTGTAACACAATGATAACGCCGGCGTTTATTACAGTAACATGCTCAACATCAAATTCCCACGAAGGGTTGTTTACGAAAAGCCCCAAAAATGAATTCACCGAATTGTTTACTGCAGTCATATCTATGAAGTCTCTTACATACCAGAGTACAGTTCCAAACATCTGAAAATAGAGAATCCAGAATGCAGAGTAGAGGAAGATCATAAGAATAAACCTCCAGTCTTTTAGAACAAGAACCATATCTTTGAATACTTTCCCCAATGTCTTATCACTCTTCTCCCTGTGCGGTTCTTTATATACAAACAGGTTAACAATTAGCAGAACTATACCTGTTATAGCTGCCATATAAAATATATAGCTGTAAGAGTGTTTTTTAAGTATTGGAACCAGTATAAGCGGGAAAAGAAATGCTCCAAGATTTATTGACCAGTAAAAAATTCCAAAACCCAGGCCTGAGTTTGATTCATTGGTTGTTCTGGCAATTGTGCCTGATATGACAGGTTTGAAGAACCCTGCTCCGATTGCCATAATTATCAGTGATCCGAATATGAGAGCATAACTGTTTGCAATACCGGTAAGTGAGTACCCCAGGATCATGCATACAAATGCGAAGGAGAGAACCTTTTTATAGCCGTACCTATCTGCTATGGCACCTGAAATAATTGGCAAAAAGTAAAGCAGCGGGGGTATTGTTCCCAGTACTGCGCCTGCCTGCTCCTTGCTGAATCCAAGCCCTCCACTTTCATGCCCCAGTATTAGAAATACCGAGAGCACAGACATTACACCATAGTAGGACCCCCTTTCAAGGAATTCCATTACAATTACTGTCCAGAAGTTTTTCGGGAATGATTTAATCCCTGATTTTTGATTTGTCATAGTTTAAGGTTAATATTTTTGCTTTTCAAAGATAAGTTGTTTTTAATATTTGTCAAATTGTAAAAAAAACTATACTTTTGGGATTCCCATTTTTGGGCTTATACATAAAGTCTAACTACTAGTTGTTTAATTATTTACAAAAATGACAAAAGAGAAAAAAGAGCTGCTCGATCAAGAAGAGCAAATTGAAATCGTCAATAAAGCTGACGAAAAACTTGAAGCTTTCATCGAAGATGATGCTGCACCTGTTGTAGAAGGTGGTAAAAAAAGAAAAAGCAACGTCTCTGTTGCTACTGACAAATTTGACTGGGAATCTTTCGAAAAAGAGCATGTTTACGATACCGACAAGAAGGTTATCGAGGATATGTACAGTCAGACCCTTTCAAAAGTAATTGAAAATGAAGTTGTTGAGGGAACTGTTGTTGCCCTTAATAAAAGAGAGGTTATTGTTAATATTGGTTACAAAAGCGAAGGCGTTATCAGTATTAATGAGTTTCGTTACAATCCGGAGCTTGCTGCCGGAGATAAAGTTGAAGTTTATGTAGAGAATGCCGAAGACAAAAAAGGTCAATTGCTTCTCTCTCATAAAAAGGCCCGTTCACTACGTTCTTGGGACAGAGTTAATGAGGCATTCGAAAAAGATGAAATCGTAAAAGGTTACATCAAGTGCAGAACAAAAGGTGGTATGATTGTGGATGTGTTTGGTATTGAGGCATTCCTTCCTGGTTCGCAAATTGATGTTAAGCCTATCCGCGATTACGATATCTATGTCAACAAGACAATGGAGTTCAAAATTGTTAAGATTAATCACGAATTCCGCAATGTTGTCGTTTCTCACAAAGCTCTTATCGAGGCAGAACTTGAAGCTCAGAAGGCGGATATTATCGGTAAACTTGAAAAAGGACAGATACTTGAAGGTATTGTTAAAAATATTACCTCTTATGGTGTATTTGTTGACCTTGGAGGTGTTGATGGACTTATTCACATCACGGACCTTTCATGGGGCAGAATTAACCACCCTGAAGAGGTTGTACAACTTGACGAAAAGATCAATGTTGTTATTCTTGACTTTGATGATACCAAGAAGAGAATTGCACTTGGTCTGAAGCAACTTAGCTCGCATCCATGGGATTCACTTGACCAGAATCTTCAGGTAGGCGATACAGTTAAAGGTAAAGTTGTTGTTATAGCTGATTACGGTGCTTTTATCGAAGTTCAGCCGGGTGTAGAGGGTCTTATTCACGTTTCTGAAATGTCATGGTCACTTCACCTGCGCAGCGCTCAGGACTTCCTGAAAGTTAGCGATGAGGTAGAAGCAGTGATTCTTACGCTTGACAGAGATGAGAGAAAGATGTCTCTTGGTATCAAACAACTTAAGAGCGATCCTTGGACAAGCATTAACGAAAAATTCCCGGTAGGCACAAAATGCACAGCAACAGTACGCAACTTCACCAACTTTGGTGTATTTGTAGAACTTGAAGAGGGAGTTGACGGACTTGTTCACATAAGTGATCTGTCATGGACCAAAAAGATTAAGCATCCATCTGAATTTACTTCGGTAGGTGAAGCTCTTGAGGTTGTGGTTCTTGAAGTAGATCAGGAAAATCGTCGTTTGAGTCTTGGTCACAAACAACTTGAGGAGAACCCTTGGGATGTTTTTGAAACTGTATTTTCAAACGGTTCGGTTCACGAAGGTACCATAACTGCCTTTGTAGATAAGGGAGCTACAATTGCCCTACCTTACGGTGTAGAGGGTTACGTTAGCCAGAAAAACCTTGTCAAAGAGGATGGTAGTCAGGCAAAACTGGAAGATAAACTCGAGTTCAAAGTGGTTGAGTTCAACAAAACCACCAAGAGAATTGTATTGTCTCACAGTAGGATGTTTGAAGAGCAAAAAAGAGAAGAGCCAAAGGAGAAATCATCAGAAGGTGACACAACTCAAAAGGCTGTAAAGAAACTAAAAGCCAACTTGGAGAAGACAACCCTGGGTGACATCAGCGAACTTGCAGCACTTAAGAGTGAGATGGAAAACAAGGATTCTCAGAAGTAAACCTTATAGATGAAATTTTCGTTCACACCGCTGGGTTGTGCATCAGCACTCCCTACCGTGAATAGATTTCCAAGCGCTCATGTTCTTAATGTTCATGAGCGTTTGTTTTTAATCGATTGCGGAGAGGGTTGCCAGATGCAGATAAGAAGGGCAGGATTTTCATTTCTGAAGATCAGCGAAATTTTCATTAGCCATATACATGGAGACCATCTGTTTGGTATTTACGGACTTTTATCGACCATGTCTTTACTGGGAAGAAATTCACAAATTGATATATTTGCGCCGGGTGCCTTTGCAGGGGTTTTGAAATCATTTATGGAACACTTTGGTGCATCAATTAATTTCAAGGTCAATCATATTGTAATCAAGTGCAGTGAACCAAAACTCATATTTGAAACCAGAAAAATTGAAGTTCTGGCATTTCCTCTTAACCATAGAATAGAGTGTTACGGTTTTCTTTTCAGAGAAAAGATGCCCATGAGAAATGTTCATAAATACAAAATTGAATCTGATTCTCTTACTCTGTATGAAATTGCCCGGCTAAAAGAGGGCATGGATGTTGTTAGAGAAAATGGAGATATGCTTATAAACAGTGAATTTACATACCAACCCTTTATTCCAAGATCTTTTGCCTATTGTTGCGATACTGCACCGTTTGATAAGTTGCCGGAATATGTTAAAGGCGTAGATATTTTATATCACGAAGCAACATTTGCAGATGATCTGAAAGTGATGGCAAAAGAGACCTATCACTCAACAGCAACAGATGCAGCCCAATGTGCATTAAATGCAGGTGCTAAAAGACTGTTAATGGGTCACTTTTCATCAAGATATAAGGATTATATAACTATATTGCATGAGGCCGGTGCTATTTTTAACAACAGCGAAGCGGCAGAGGCAGGAAAGGAATACGAAGTAGATCTTGTAAAACCAGAGAGTGCATAAAGAAATTTGACAAAAATGAACAAAAGGATAATATTATTTATTGCGGTAGCATTTATTGCTCTTGTACCCGCAAAACTGACCGGTCAGTCAGACGAATTTAACAGACAGGTTACAAAGTTCAGCCAGTTACTGTTTTATATTAACAATTACTATCTTGACACTCTTGATAACGAAAAGCTTACAGAAGAGGCAATTAAAAGGGTATTGCAACAACTTGACCCACATTCATCGTACATTTCTGCCAAAGATGTGAAGGCTATGAATGAACCTCTTGAGGGAAACTTCGAAGGGGTGGGTATTGAGTTCTCTATCGTACGCGACACACTTACAGTCGCTACTCCAATTTCGGGAGGCCCTTCTGAAAAAGTGGGATTAAGAACAGGAGACAAAATTGTACAGATAGATGGAAAAAATATTGCCTCTGTAGGGCTGACAAATGACATGGTATTTAAGTACCTAAGGGGACCAAAGGGCACTAAGGTTAACCTCTCCATTGTAAGAAGAGGTTTTGATGAGCTTATTAATTTTGAGGTTGTCAGAGATAAGATCCCTATCAACAGTGTTGATGCTGCATATGAGGTTTCTCCCGGGGTTGTATATGTAAAATTGAGCCGTTTTGCGCAAAATTCTGTTCAGGAGATTATAAACTCCCTGATTGAAATGAATATTGGTGTAATAAAAGGTTTTATCCTGGATTTAAGGGGTAACTCAGGTGGGTTTCTGGGGACATCTCTCGAGATATCAAATTTCTTTCTTGAATCTGGGCAAACAATTGTATATACAGAGGGTCTCAAAATTCCTACAATGACCGAAAGGGCTAAAGGAACAGGATTCTATAAAAAAGGGCCGCTTGCTGTTCTTATTGATGAAAATTCGGCATCTGCGAGCGAAATTGTGGCAGGAGCAGTCCAGGACTGGGACAGAGGTGTTGTAATCGGGAGAAAATCTTTTGGCAAGGGTCTTGTCCAGCAGATGCTGCCTATGAATGACGGATCACAGTTGAGACTTACCGTTGCAAGGTATCATACACCATCGGGAAGGGTAATTCAGAGCCCTTATGAGGCCGGTTCTTCAGATAAATATTACAAATCAATTCTAGAGAGATATCAGAGAGGTGAGTCTTTCAACAGAGATAGTATACATTTCCCTGATTCTTTAAAGTTTAAAACTCTTGTTAAGGGCAGAACAGTGTACGGTGGTGGAGGAATAATGCCTGATATATTTATACCCGCAGATACTTCATACTACACAAACTTTTATGGGAATCTTTTAAGAAGGGGTATTATTACTGACTTCATGAATGATTACAATGATTCAAAAAGAGAAGCTTTAAAGGCAACTTACAAAAATTTTGACACTTTCTTTAAAGGGTTCAAAATTGATGACGCTCTGATGCAGAGTCTTGTTGCTTTTGCTGCAGAGAAGGGTGTTGTGCCCAAAGATGATGAATTGAGCAGATCGAGAAGTGAAATTGAACTCTTTATGAAGGCGCTGACGGCCAGGTCACTTTTTGGTACCAACGGCTATTTCAGAGTGATTAACAACACAAACGATCAGATTTTTGCCAAGGCCCTAGAGGTTATTTCAACCGGCTTATAGCCTGCTGATATGCTCGTGCATTTCTGTTATGTTC
Source organism: Bacteroidales bacterium (assembly GCA_030695025.1). GTDB lineage: Bacteria > Bacteroidota > Bacteroidia > Bacteroidales > UBA932 > Bact-08. The sequence continues at coordinate 49,224 of JAUYTX010000009.1, forward strand.
TGTTAGACTTGATGCAAATATATGTGACCCGTCAAGGGTAGCTTTAGCACAAAAATAGAGGTAGTTGTGTTTTTTGTACTCAAGAACAGAATCTATAACTCCAGGTGATGGTAGTGTAATTGGTCCTGGAGGTAAACCATTGATTTTATATGTGTTATATGGAGAATCAATCTCCAGGTGCCTATACAGTATTCTTTTAATGGTTGGGTCATTAAGTGCAAATTTTATTGTTGGGTCGGCCTGTAGTGGCATTCCAATTTTTAGCCTGTTTATATAGACTCCTGCAATAACCGGGTGCTCAATTGCAAGGTTGCTCTCTTCTGCCACAATAGATGCCAAAGTTGTCACCTGAAGAGGAGTAAGCCCCAGCTCCGAAGCCTTTCTAGCTCTATTTTCATTCCAAAATCTGTCATACTCTTTCTTGAACCTCAATACCAGGTCTTTTGGTTTTATTGTCCAGTAAATTTCGTATGTATTTAAAAGAAAGATTGAAGGAAATGACTCTTTAGTGAATCCAAGTGAATCAACCATTTTAAAGTCAGTAAGGGTTTGCAGTATCTCAAGTGAATCACACTCTGTTTTACCTGCAATAATTGAGGCCAGTTTGTCCATCGAGCGAATGTTTCCCGATAATACCAGATTGTGAGGACTTTGCCATCCAAGACGAAAGGTTCTGACAAGCAAGCGATTATTCATGCCCTCGGTTATCTTATATCTTCCAGGTTTGATGTTTCCCTCCAGATTATAATACTTTGCAGCTTTTGAAAATCTTCTAAGGTTTATAATTCTACCTGTTTCATAAAGCTGTTCATTAAGTTTTGTTAAATCTGTATTCTGATATACAAAAATATATGATGTGCCTTCGTTTGTGTTTGATTTAAAATGAGTTGACCATACAGATAGTATCAATAGTGAGATTGATATTATGACCAACAGGAGAGTAGGGTACAGATATTTTTTCATATTATCTCAGTTTTATTTCATATCCGGCAAAAGGCTCATCTCCCTTTTTCATATTGTTAATCTTATAAAGAGTGCTAAGCCTTATAGCGTACTTCTGTGATATGTAATACATGGTCTCGCCTGATTCTGCAATATGTTTCGAGAGGTCTTTGTCTCCTCTCTCTCTCTTTCTCTCAAGGTAAACGATAGTACCTTCACTAATAGGAACTTCTGAATTAAGGTCGTTAAAGCGAAGCAACTCTCTTGTAAATAGATTGTACTCTTTGGCCAGAGATGAATATGAATCTCTTTCACCTGCAATAATAAATGTTATTCCGTTTCTGTTAAGAAGTTTTCTTGCTAAGGAGAATTGATAAACATCAGAAGCGACTCTCATATCTATTTCGTACTCATTTTCAACTTGTGAGGGGCTTGGTGGAAGCTCCGAAGAGGAGCTATCGAAAAGATAAAGTCTGTAATCCTCAATTATTTTTATAAGTAGCCTTGCATAGTCAGGATTGGTCGCATATCCTGCACTCTTAAGACCATGTGCCCATGCTTTGTAGTCCAGTGGGTCAAGATCGAAAAGTATTTTATATCGCTCTCTGTATCTTAAAAATTCAGAGTGGTCTGTAAATGATCCTTCGGGATGTGAATATTTTCTGAAACATTCGTTTTTTTCGTCATCATCATGAAGGATGGTCTCTCCCGTCCAATTATGACATTTGATTCCAAAGTGATTATTTGCCTCTCTGGCTAGGCGTGAATTACCGTCACCGGACTCAAGACATGCCTGGGCAAGAATAATGCTAGCCGGTATTCCATGGCTTTTCATTTGCCTTATTGCAAGGTCTTTGTATGTTTTAATGTACTCTTCTCTTGTAATTCTTTGGGCAAGAAGGGTGCCTGAAAGTACTAACAGAGTGGTAAGGAGAATTAATTTTCTTGCTAAAAATGGCATAACAGATAAACTCTATCCGCAAAATTACTAATTTTGCAACAATCTCAAATAAAATTAAATGGAGCAAAAGAGTATTGTTATTCATTATAATGAATATCAAAAAAACGAGGGGCTTGATATTAACGACAAAAAGCTTCTGGAATCTGCTATGGAGGCTGCCGGTGCTGCTTATGCGCCCTATTCAAATTTTCATGTAGGGGCAGCAGTTAGGCTCAGTAACGGGGAGGTGATCTCTGCCAACAATCAGGAGAATGCAGCATATCCCTCAGGACTGTGCGCAGAGAGGGTAGCAATTTTTTACGCTCATGCAAAATATCCCAATGCCTATATTGAATCGTTGGCAGTTACAGCCAAGGTTGATGGAAAACAGTGCGAAAGCCCTACGTATCCTTGTGGTGCGTGCAGACAGGTAATGGCTGAATCGGAGTTAAGAGGAGGTCACCCTATTAAAATAATAATCGGAGGAGAAAAAATTACACAGGTTGTAAACAGCACTGATTCACTTCTTCCCTTTGTTTTCGACAATCTGCCTAAATAGTTTTTTAACTTTTCAGGAAATTGTATTACCTTTGTGCGGGGTAAGTCATATACGACCAGCTCCCACTGAACTCCCCCAGGATCGGAAGGTAGCAAGGGTAGGTGGTTGTAGCGGTGCGATATATTAAGCTTACCCTTTTTCTTTATAAACTACACATTCCCGGCAATGAAAATAGCAGTTGGTTTATCGGGCGGAGTTGATTCCAGTGTTGCTGCATTGATTCTTAAAAATCAGGGACACGATGTTATTGCTCTCTTTATGCAAAATTGGCATGACACTACTGGCACACTTTATGGCGATTGTCCATGGAAAGATGATAGAGCCATAGCGGAGATGGTTGCCAGAAAACTTGACATACCCTTTCATTTTGTTGATCTTAGCTCTGAGTACAGTAAAAGGGTAGTTGATTATATGTTCAGTGAATACCAGAAGGGAAGAACACCAAATCCTGATGTGCTGTGCAACAGAGAGATAAAATTTGAGGTTTTCTTAAAAAGCGCTCTGGATCTTGGAGCAGAGTATGTTGCAACAGGGCACTATTGCAGAAAGGAGACAATAAAAAACAGTGATGGGTCAGAAACATACAGGTTGCTGGCCGGTAAAGATCCTAACAAGGATCAGAGCTATTTTTTATGCCAGCTTACTCAAAAACAACTTTCTAAAGCTCTGTTTCCAATAGGTGATTTACTAAAACCTCAGGTAAGGGAGATGGCCTCAATTGCTGAGCTTCCATCTGCCGATAAAAAAGATTCTCAGGGTATTTGTTTTGTGGGTAAGGTTGACTTGCCTGTATTTCTACAGCAGAAACTTCACACTAAAAGCGGTGATGTAATTGAGGTTTTTCCTTCGTTTTTTGATCAAAAAGAGCAGTCTAATTATAACTTCTCAGGCTATGAAAACATTGATGATGAGTTTCTTAAATCTGCATCTCAGCCTGTCATATACACAAAGGAGTCGGGGAAGAGAATTGGAGAGCATCAGGGTGCCCATTTCTACACTATAGGGCAGAGGAAGGGGCTTAATATAGGTGGTCACAAAGATCCTCTGTTTATTATCTCGACTGATGTTAACGAAAATTTGATTTTTGTAGGTGAAGGTCAAAACCACAAAGGTTTGTTCAGAAAGGCACTTTTTATTGACTCAGATGAGATTCACTGGGTAAGACCTGATCTTAAAATGGTTACAGGAGAGGTGCGGGAGTATCTTTTGAGAATCAGATACCGTCAGCCGCTTCAAAGGGCTAAGCTTTTCATGAAAAGTGAGGGGCTGTATGTTGTCTTTAACGAGCCTCAGAGAGGCATTACCCCCGGTCAGTTTGCTGCATGGTATGAAAACGATGAACTCATTGGCTCAGGGGTGATTATGAGTTAACTCTCTCTGAAATTTGTAATCTCTTTTGTTGGCTTGAATCCCGGATCCGGGTAGTCAAATAGTTTGAAAACCTGCTCTGTTTCGCCTGATGTATAACTCCAGATGGAATTGTACTCTTCTCTCTTTTCTCCCATAGCCTCTATCTCTCTAAGGTATGATGATATGGATCTGTTCTCTACAATATAAACCTCTCCCATTTTATCAATCACAGGACTATGTTCCCTTGTCCTGTCGTGGTCAAAACGAAGAATTCTGCACCCCTCTTTTGTGATGCCTACCATATTAAATGTCATGCTCTTGCCAATTGCAGGAAGGTTAAGCACATTTCTGTCGGTGGGTAGAAATGGTAGGTGATTCTCCTTCATAAAACGATTGAGTTCCGAAGCTGTGTTTATGCCTTTTTCAAAAATTGATACCAGTTCGGATTGCTTCTCTTCATTAATCTTTCCGAAGCTCTTCTCCTCATTTTGTTCCTGAATTGATCTTGAGTTTGGCGCAAACATTTGCTGATTCTCTTCAAACCCTTTGACTGTAAATGTGTAGTATGTCACAACGCCAAGGGAATTAAGGGTTTGACGCAACTTTGCAGTGTGCCCCCTTCGTGATGCAGCAGCTGTAAAGACCAGTTGATTGGAGATTATCCATCCGGCTGAAATAATTTCGTCTATTGCTTTTTTTGCCTCAACAGTTACCTCTAAAGGGGTCTGGAAGTGAGTCTGAATAACAAATTGCTTAATTCCGGCTTCACTGCCTTTTCTTTTGAACTCCTTAAGTATTGTGATTAGTTCAGAATCTATCCGCATGGGAAGGTAAGCAAGCAACCTGGAACCGAGGCGAACTCTCTGTATCTCATAGTATTTTTCGCCATCAGCTCTTTGTTTGTTTGCCTCTCTTTTTCTGAGAGCCATTTTATAAACGGCATCAAGTATTTTTTCGAGTACTTTGTTTCTGCTCATTAGAGCGTCGCCTCCGGTTATCAATATGTCTCTTATTTGAGAGTCAGACTCAAAGTAGTCCATTAGCTTGTGCAGTTTTCTATCCCAGCTCTCCTTTGGCTTAAGTGCTTCCAGGTCGAAATTTAGCCTTTCACTTTGGAAATCATACATTCTCTGGCATGAAGCACAAAGACCTCCACAGCTGCGTCCCCGGGTATCGGGAATCATTATAGCAACTTCGGGATATCGTCTGTGAATATTGTGGCCGTCAGGTAATAACCAGCCTGCTGCATTTGGCTCTCCGGGTACAACCATATCTTCGCGCTCCCAAGCCTTAATGTTGCCGTAAGTTTCAATAAGTGATTCTGAATAGACAACATAGGTTCTTATGGCGTTATCGTCAAATCCTGCCTGATCTGTGTTCAACAGGGATATGTAGTAAGGAGTAATGAAGAATGGTATTTTTTTTCTTTTTGCCCTGTTTAAGAGCTTGAGTGTTCCTGTTGAGAGGCTTTCACCCAAAAATGTATTTAACTCGCCAGGACTCTTAATTGCCATTGTGAGGTGGAAGCGAAAGTCATTCCACCACTCCTCCACTTTTTTAATTTTATCTTCATGCGAGAGCCCCTCGTCAAATTGATACCTTGATGGAAGCATCAGTTTACGGTCAATTTTTTTTACAAGTAACCTGATAATTCTCTCTTTGTTTGATATGCGTTTTTGCCTTATTTCACGATCAAGCCCTGAAATCCATCTCTTCATATGCCTCTGGAGCTTAACTTCGGTATAAGGCTTGTTTGCCTCCATCCCTTCGGCTTGTAAAAATAGATGAAAGAGATCTTCATACAAATCAGTTACCGCGCTCTTTTCTTCTCCGTTCAAAAAACTCCAAAGCAGCGAAAAGGTCTCAATATATATCTTCTCTCCTCTTGATAACTCTTCAATATATGATGATTCATTATCTAGCATTGTTATAAGAAGCTTGCAGGCTTCAATTGTCTCATTATTTGTGCTTTCGCTAATTTTTATAGAAAAATAGGCTTTAAGGGAAGAGACAAAGTGCTCTTCGTCGGCGGAATCGCTTGCCAGTTTGCAAAGATCTGGGAATTTATGTTGAAATTTTCTAAGAACAATATTGGTCATCCTTTGTATAAATTTGGGGTCATTCTTACAAATTTACAAAAAAATGCCGTTTTTTCCTACTTTTTCAGACCATTAAAAGGGGGCTGTTAAACTTGAAACCGTTTTCAATTAGCCTTTCAGGATATGTTACCTGTCCTGAAGTCACTACCTTTGAGCCGTCTTTAAGGATTATACCTAGAATTAAGTCCGGTATTTTAATTTTTATAAAAGTTTTGTATCGGTTAGATATTATATCTGCTAGTGCACTGTAAGTTAATGATCCCGGGGCAGTAAAATTGAATGGTCCTTCAAGCCTGTTTTCAATAATAAATAGTATTCCTCTTATAAGGTCCTCCAACGATATCCAGGAGATTTTCTGATTACCGGTACCGAATATTATTTTAATCCCAAATTTTGATGGCAGAATCATCTTTGGCAATGCTCCTCCCTCTTTTGTCATTACCAATCCGAAACGGACAATTGCAACTCTGGCTGAACCTTTAGACCTCATTGCCTCTTCTTCCCATGCTTTGCAGAGTTCTGCCAGAAAGTCGCTACCATATTTGTAGCTTTTTTCTGTAAAAATCTGGTCTGAATCAGATTTGTATATACCGGTAGCCGAGGCACTTATAAGCATTTTCTCTCTTTTAATCCCGATTGATGACTCATGTTGAAACAGATCATTTAAGATCTCTGACAGCCTTTTCGTTGTATTAATTCTGCTTGACCAAATCTCATTTTTGTGTTTTTTAGTCCATCTCTTGCCAATATTGGCTCCGGCAAGATTAATTATGATGTCACAGTTTTTAACAGAACCGGCATCAAACCCTCTTCCCAGTGGGGTTACTGTATACTCGTTATCAATCAAAGCCTTTGTAAGATGTCTTCCGATTAGTCCGGAAGCTCCTGTAATCCCTACATTAATCTTACTATTTCTTATCTCTTGCATTAAATTGTTTTTTATACTGTAATCGATAATCTGTCGTATGCAGGTGAAATCCAGTCAGGAAGCGATGCATCCAAGTCTGAGTGAATGCCAATCTGATGTGACATGTGAGTGAGATAACATTGCTTTGGTTTTACCTTTTTTGCAATTTCAACAGCCTCATCCAAAGAGAAATGCGAAATGTGTCTCTCTCTTCGTACGGTGTTTAAAATCAGTATTGAGAGATTTTGTAGCTTGTCAAATTCCTCATCAGGGATTGAATTAGCATCAGTTATGTAAGCAATGTCACCTATTCGAAAACCCAATATTGGCAATTTGTAGTGAAATGCCCTTATGGGTATAACTTGTACCGTGTTAATCCTGAAGGGTGAAGAATCAATAATTCTTATATCAAATTCGGGTGCTCCGGGGTATTTATATTCGTCAAAAACGTATGAGTATTCTCTTCTTAGCGACTCCATCACTCTCTCTTCACAATATATTGTAAATGGCTCTTTTCTGATGAAATTGATTGCCCTGACATCATCAAGCCCTCCGGTATGGTCTTTATGTTCGTGTGTCAGAAGTACAGCATCAACACAGCTTATTCCTTCACGTAACATCTGTTGCCTGAAATCAGGTCCTGCATCAATTAGTAATATTGAACCGTTATGTTCAATTACTACTGATGATCTTAATCGGTTATCCTTATTATCTTTCGATAGACAAACCTTACACTTGCAACCGATAACCGGTATTCCTTGTGAAGTGCCGGTTCCCAGAAAAGTTATAGTTGACATATCTTGTGGTTTCCTGTTACGTTATATTAAAGGTAGGAAATTTTATACCTTTGCGAAAATTTTAAAGTGAAAGGGAGACTTTTTCTAATACCTGCTCCTCTGGGTGATGGGCATATTTCAGATGTAATTCCAGCCGGTACTGTTGATGTTATCTCCTCTCTAACCCATTTTGTTGTGGAGGAGTTAAGAAGTGCGAGGAGATACCTCTCCAAGGCCGGGTTTAAAGGTAAGATTGATACACTTCAGTTTTATCTGTTAAATGAACACTCCAAGGTTGAGGAGACATTTGAGATTATTGAACTTCTGAATTCGGGAACAGATGTAGGGCTTATTAGTGAGGCAGGGTTGCCTGCTGTTGCAGATCCCGGATCAAATCTTGTTGAAAGTGCTCACAGACACAATATTGAGGTGAGACCCCTTACAGGTCCTTCATCAATATTTCTTGCATTAATGGCTTCCGGGAAAAATGGTCAAAATTTTGCTTTTATCGGATATCTTCCTGCCAAGACAGAGGAGAGAAGGGTGAAAATTAAGGAACTAGAAAAATTTGCATCCAGAAGCGGACAAAGTCAGATAATTATTGAAACCCCGTATAGAAATGATTCTCTTCTGGCCGATTTTTTGCAGATTTGTTCAGATAGTACCACGCTTACAATAGCTTCTGAAATTACATGTGAAACCCAATTCATTAAAACAAAGAGCATTGGCGAGTGGAAAAGGCATAAGCCGGAATTAAATAAAAAACCTTGCGTATTTATATTATGACAGATAACAATAAAAACAGAGTAGAGCTTATAAATCTTGAGTTCTATGCATATCATGGGTGTTTCAGTGAAGAGAAGGTTATAGGAAATCATTTCAGGGTTAGTTTTTCTGCCGAAACAGATGTCGAGACTCCGGGGAAAAGTGATAAACTTGAAGATGCTCTTAATTATCAGGAGTTATACAATATGATAAAGGGAGAGATGGCTGTTCCCTCTAATCTTCTTGAGAATGTGGCTTACAGAATTTTGAACAGGGCAGGGGAGCTTTTCCCTTCAATTGCTCAGGCAGAAGTGGTAATTTCCAAAATTAATCCTCCATTGGGGGGAAAAGCAGAATGTTCGAGAGTTGTCTCTTCAAGAAAGTATAATTAAACATTGATGGAAAGCAACAGAGGAAATCGGGTGGCATTTATGACGCTCGGATGTAAACTGAATTATTCTGAAACATCTTCAATTGCAAGACAATTTGTTGAGCATGGCTACAATAAAGTAAAGCCAGGTGAGACAGCGGATGTTTATGTAATAAACACATGTTCAGTTACCGAACATGCTGATAAAAAGTGTCGTACTGCAATAAGAAAAATGCATAAACTGAATCCGAATGCAATTATTGCAGTAACAGGGTGTTATGCCCAGCTGAATCCACAGGAAATCTTATCCATTGAGGGTGTCGATCTTGTTCTTGGAGCCGACGAAAAATCAAATCTTTTTGTGAGGGTTTCCGGACTTAAGAAAGATGAAGATTCAAAGGGGGTTGTTCACTCAGCTTCACGAGCATATTCTTGCGCAATTTCAGAGGTAGAAACAATCTTCCCGGCCTATTCATCTGATGACAGAACTCGTTCATTTTTAAAAGTACAGGATGGTTGTGATTACCATTGCTCTTACTGCACTATCCCATTGGCAAGAGGTAAAAGCAGAAATCACTCAATAGAGTTCATTTTAAAAGAGGCAGGAGACATTGTTTCAAGAGGCATCAAAGAGGTGGTTTTAACGGGTGTTAATACGGGTGATTTTGGGAAAAGCACAGGCGAGAGGTTCGAAGATCTTCTCAGAGCTCTTGACGGGGTTGAAGGACTTAAAAGAATAAGAATTTCATCTATAGAACCCAATCTTCTGTCAGAAGAGATTTTAAAATTTATTTCAAAAAGTAAAAAATTCCTTCCACATTTCCATATCCCCCTTCAGTCCGGATCTAATAAAATTTTGGCTGCCATGAAGCGTCGGTACAACAGAGAGCTGTTTTTGGAGAAGATATTGTTAATCAGGAGATATATGCCATTTGCCTTTATTGGAGTTGATGTGATTGTTGGTTTTCCGGGAGAAACGTCCGAAGATTTTGAAGACACATTCGAATTTCTTGAGAGCGTCTATCCCTCTTTTCTTCATGTGTTTCCATATTCCAGAAGAGCCAATACTCCCGCTGCCGAATATTCCGGTCAGGTAAGAGAAAGGGATAAGAGTGATAGAGTTGAGAGACTAACCAAACTATCTGATAAGCTCTATTTCGAATTTAAAAAGATGAATATTGGAAGAAAAGAGGAGGTTCTGTACGAAAGTACTCAAAAAGGGGGCATGATGTATGGGTATACCAGAAACTACATAAAGGTAGAGAGGGAATATGATATGAATCTTATAGGAGAGATTACCGAAGTTGTAATAGGCTGACAGAGTCGCTCTCCTCAGGAAAATCCTGGTCCTCTTTTATTGCAGGGGAGTTGTCAGGGAGAGTAGTCTCCCTTTTTTTCTTTCCTGAAAACATTCTGTTGAAGAGCTCTCTGAAAGAGCTGAACTCCTCCTGATACACAAGACCAACTCCGTTTCTCTGGCTGTTATCCAGATAGTTGGAGTATTGATCTGCAGAATGAGAAAATGCCTTTGCCCTGAATCTACCCTTATCGTCCAGTTTAATCTCAACATCCAGATCGCCTACAACCTCCCCGGCTTTATTCATGTATTTCGAGCTTCCAATATTTCCGTTCAGTATTACCCGATTGTTAAAGAGTTGAGCTGAAACGGCAGCATCGAACATATTTCTTCCGTTCTGCCCGGGCTGATAGTTAAAACTTAGGTCAAGTGGTATATCTAGCTGGTTGAATATTTTATTGATCTGGTTTGATAAGACTTCAGTTGCATTTGAGTAAAGTATTGTAGAGTTATTTACTATACTGGACTGAACATCAGGTATGAAACTTCCTGAAATCAGCAAAGACATTACCTGCTTAACAACCTTATCGTCTGTGTTGAGGGCTGCATTAACTCTTGATTTTGTAACAGGATCAATATCAGGGATATCTATGGCAAATTTCAAATTTGGATTCATTAAATTACCACTCATATTAATCTGGCAATCAACGGTTCTTCTGTTTGATACCGAACTTGTGTCAGCAATTAGGGTGTTTATGGATGCTTTAGTTCTGTAATTTGCAGTAATATTTAGATTTGTCCGATCTATATTACCGTTGAATCCAATGTTTCCCCCCTCCTGAATGGTGAAATCCCTCTCAAAAATTCCCTGGAGCACAAATTTATAAAATCCACTATGGATAATATAATCTCCCTGCATATTGAAAATATCTTTTGAAGGGTTGATGTCAAGTGTGATTAATCCGCTGCCGTAACCGGTAATTACATCTCCCACTGTCTTATCAATCTCAATCAACATTGCAGCATCAGGAGTCATATTTGCCCTTAATTTTACATGTAGTTCAGTACCAGACTTTAGCTTTGCATTAACACTGTTTGTGGGGTCGTTGCTGTACAACTCAGCTGCAGGCTGAATAAATGTAAGAAGATTGTTACTGGATACCTCTGTTGCAGAGGATAAAGGTATGTGTATAGAGGTGTTCCTGTTGGTTGTAACATTAATGTCCATTAAAATTTTGTCAAGGGGACCACTTATGCTTAATCTTCCTGTTCCAAATGCCGTACCGTAGAACGAGGAGTTATCCTCCTCTCTTGTATTCAGTGCCTCAAGATTGGTAAAGGTAACAGTTGTACTGAGCCTAAGGTCTCTGAAGTGCCTGTACTGCAATCCGCCGTTTACTCTTCCGCTGTTACCAGCCCTGTCTCGTATAATGGCATTATTGAGATACAAACCTGTTTCAGTCAGATTAACCGGACCATTCAGGGTGTAAAAAACATTGGTAAAATCAACTTTAAAAGCGAGATTGTTAAGCATAACATTTCTGCCTGTAAGGTTCAGCTTGTCTGTTTTGCCTGATAGTACAAGGTTTCCTGTAACACCACCCGCAGTTTCTGAAACTATGCCTTTAAGAAACGATTCAAAGTATTTTGGTTGCAAGTTGTTGAGATTTGCATTTATACTTAGAAAATTATCAGAAGGGTTATAGAATCCGGTAGCCTTTAAAGGGATACTGTCATTTAATCTGTTAAGTAGACTCAACTTAAAACTGCTTTCAGAATTATCCCACTCACTGTTTATTTCCAGGTTTCCAAAGTAATGGTGATTAAGGCTTACACTATCTCCTTTTATGTCAAATAAAATCTTTGGATTATTGTGCATATTCACTGCTATGGCATTCCCGTTAAACACACCCTGCAAATGAATAGGGAGGTTTAGAAGTGAATTGAAAGGGGTTATATCCAAATTTTTAATAATTACCGAAAGAGTGTCGTATGGATTCCGGGATATCATACCGTCAACATTAAGCAGCTGATTTTCCCTGCTTAAATTAAAGTCGTGAAATACATAGGTGCTGTCCTGAAAAACTATTTTCGATTTACCTATGGCCCAATTGACACCGTTCAGATATATCTCAGAGGGGTTAATCGAAAGGTCCATAATTGCAGGATTTCCCTCTCCCATTGATGTGAACAGTACTTCTGATGTGAAGTCCAATCTGTTCTCGAGGTCCCCGGAATTTGTATATTCACTCTTTACGCTAAAAAGATTATCCTTCAGCCCCAAAAAAACTTTGCTGCTGTCGAGGTTCAACCCACCAATATGAATCCTGTCAGATTCAATCTGAGCTGTTACAGATTCGGAATTGCCTTGTATATTGAGGTTTATTTTATCTCCGTAAATCTTATTATATCCCAGTTTATCGCTTTTCAGAAAGAGTTTAATATTATCTTTCGCATCAATGGTTACCTTAACTGATGTCTTACTGGCAATCTGTAAACCCGGTAATATTAATTGAGCAATTGAGCGCGTATCGTTAAAATCTATGTTAAAAGAGTAGTTTTTGCCTTTTACACGAGGCCCATCACCCATCAGATTAGGAAAAACCGCCGGTAGATTGTCCGCAAGGGTAACATTGAAAAATTTGTTGATAAAATTAGTGAAGAAATCTGTGCCTTTATATGTGGCAGTGGCAAAAGATGATTTCAGGTAAATTGAAAAATTATCCTGTGCCGAACTTGACTGTATGTTAATATCTCCAATAGGAAAAGCACCTTTGCTGTTTCTAAAATTAAGATTCCTTATATTAATTGTACCTTCAATATCTCCTTTTCTATCCTGAGTGAAATTTGCGAGAGTCCTTAATGATACACTTGATACACTATCTCTCTTGTCAAAGTTAAGTGCAGCCAGATCGGCATAAATAATATCGGCATAAAAGTCATAATATGAATTTCTTCCGGTTGACATTCCGATGATTCCCTGGAACAGAAAATCCAGATTAGGGTCTCTGCAAATAACCTTTCCATCAAATGTATTGTTTGTGTAACTTCCAACTGCTGTAATATTACTGTAAGGGTAACCATTAAAATGCAATTTTTGGATAAACATACTGTCAATCAGAAATCTGCTACCTCCTAAGTTTTCATCTCTTAAAAGGGCACTTACATGAGTATTAAGCGTTAATTCACCAATTGTGCTATTTTTGATAAGTGAACCAACATTAAAATTCTGAGTTCTGAGATTGCCAAGAAGATCAAGTCCTTTCTCTTTAAAATTGTTTCTAAGGAGAACATCTACATACAGTTGACCGATATTGGTATTCAAATGCCCATTGGCTACAAAATCATCAAGCAACCCGGCAAGTCTTCCTTTGAAATTGTATCTGACAAGTGGCGAAAGCTGTGTCAGCAACTTCATTGGCTTTGTGCTGTTGAGAGAAGAAATTATATAAGCAAGGTCAGTTGTTGTGGTTACACTGTTGTTTATGTCAACAAAAGCCATTGTAACATCCGGATTGGGCAATCCGGAAATTCTGGCGTTAAGATCGACATAGGTTAGCCCCGATTCGGAGGTTATTTTGAGGTTTTGAGTGCGGATATTTGAGATCGATCCACTTATATTACCAGTGATGTATAGTTTAAGAATGTTTGATTTCAGAGAGGGGGCAAACTTCGATATAGTACGAAAGTTTAAAAGAGAATTTTCAAAATGTACATCAATTACCACTTTGTTCACAAAATCATTAAAATCAGCGAGAGAATCATAGCTGAAACTCAGATGTTCCCCTTTTAAAAAAGATAAGCCGTCGTTGATTATAATATTCTGAATGTTGATTTTATGAGGCTCTAAAGTCAGATTGCCTTCAAGTTTTTCTGTTCTGAAGCCGCTTTTATCTTCAAAGGATATATTTTTTATCTCAGCTTTTAAAATATCACCCATGTAGGAGATATTGCGTAAGTTGAAATTTATTTTACTTAAAGAGAGGTCTTTGAAGTTAATGGATGTGCTGTCTCTTAGTCCATCTTGTGAAAATGGGTTGCTAAGTGTAAATCGGAAGTTGTCAATAATTAGCTCTCTTGCGAATATATTGGCTAACTTTTTGGTTGTGTCTCTTTTTTCCGATTTGGGGATCAGTGACAAAATTCTGGAGAGATTGGTAGTGGAATCTGTTTCGTTTACAATTTTTATCACCCCATCGTAGAGGTGAAGATGGTTTAATCTGATCTTATTTCTTAGCAGATCTCCTGCTGAAAATCTGACAGATAGCTTTTTGCAACCAAAAAGTGTGTCAGTATCATTATACTTTATAAGGATATCATTAGCTATCAAACGATTGAAAAACACGTAATATACCCTGCCAATAGATACCTCTGTGTTGAGTCTCCCTGAAAGGTTCTTTGCTGCTTTGTTGGCGGCAAAAGTCTGCAGAGCAGGTATCTGTAAAGCAAGGTAGGCTCCCAATGGCACTAAAGCGATAATAAAAAGGAGCGCAACAGCTATTTTTCTGAATGTTTTGATATAATTAATTTTGGAACAAAAATAATCATTTTAATAGAGCGAATTGTTAAAAAAAAACCAATTTTGCGAAATATTTAAAAGTTAATGAGTATTACTATACTAGCAATAGAGTCATCATGTGACGATACCTCCGCAGCGGTTGTAAAAGACGGCGTGGTATTGTCAAATGAAATGGCAACTCAGGATATTCACCAAAAATATGGAGGTGTTATACCTGAACTTGCATCAAGAGCTCATCAGCAGAACATTGTTCCTGTTGTCCACGCAGCTTTAAAGGGTGCCTCAATCACTAAAGAGCAAATAGATGCTGTCGCATTTACAAGAGGACCTGGCCTTTTAGGCTCACTTCTTGTTGGAACATCGTTTGCAAAAGGTTTTGCCATGGCTATCGGAAAGCCATTAATTGATGTTAATCATCTCCAGGGTCACCTTCTGTCTCATTTTATTAAAGAGAGCGATTCTGACAAAGATCATCCTGAATTCCCTTACTTAACCCTGCTTGTGTCGGGAGGTCATACTCAAATAGTAAGAGTGGAGAATTTTCTTGAATTTGAGGTAATTGGAGAGACAATTGATGACGCAGTAGGGGAGGCTTTTGATAAATGTGCCAAACTGCTTAACCTTGGCTATCCCGGTGGACCTGTTGTAGACAAACTTGCTTTATCCGGTGATTCTATGAAATTTAGGTTTTCAAAACCTAGAATTGCAGGACTGAACTACAGTTTCAGCGGAATTAAGACCTCTTTGCTCTATTTTTTGCGTGACAGAATTAAAGAGAATGAGAAATTCATAGATGAAAATATTAATGACATCTGTGCCTCCTATCAAAGGCATCTTGTTGATATTCTAATGGAAAAACTGATTAAGGCAGCCAACGAGGAAAATATCAAAGATGTAGCATTGTCAGGAGGTGTCTCTGCCAATTCTCTACTCAGAAAAAGGATCTTTGATGAGGGTTTGAAGAGGGGTTGGAAAACCTTTATTCCGGAGATAAAATATACAACCGACAATGCTGCTATGATTGCAATAGCAGGGTATTATAAATTTGTATCCGGTTACAGAGCCCCTTTTGATATTGTCCCTGTTTCCAGATCTACAGATTATAGGTAACAAAATAATGCAAATTCGGCAAAATAAACTGCTATTTGTACGTTATACCTATTTGAAAATTCAAAATTCAAATTATCTTTGTGCACGCAAACACAATTTGTACTTAATTATTAACTTAAAATTTATTACATGAAAAAATTCAGCCTTGTAATTGCAGCTCTGCTGTTTGTAGCTGGTAATGTGCTATTTGCACAAAACATACGAATAACAGGAACTGTGACTGAATTGGGAACGGGAGCTCCGCTTCCATTCGTGAGTATCCAGGTCAAAGGAACTACTGCCGGGACAACAACATTGGACAATGGATCCTTTGTTTTAAACGCTCCTGCCGGAGGTACCCTGATTTTTAGCTTTATTGGCTACAAAACAGTTGAGGTTTCTATTGACAACAGAAACGTTATTAATGTTCGACTGGAGACAGACGCCGTTGCTCTGGAAGAGGTGGTGATGGTAGCTTATGGCACAGCAAAAAAATCCAGTGTTACAGGATCAATAACATCGGTCAGTGCAGCAAATATCGAAAAGAGACCTGTTACCAATGCTCTTGCAGCTCTTGCAGGTGCAGCTCCGGGTGTTCAGGTAAACACCTCTTATGGTCAGCCTGGTGCCGACCCTACAATCCGTATTCGCGGATTTGGTTCAATTAACTATTCGTCTTCTCCTCTGATTGTACTTGACGGCTCTCCTTACAATGGTGCGATGGCTAACATCAACCCATCTGACATTGAGTCAATCAGTATTTTGAAGGATGCTGCCTCTACTGCACTTTTTGGATCTAGGGGTTCAAACGGTGTGGTTATGATTACTACAAAAAAAGGTAAAAGAGAAAAATTAAACATCACTGCTAACGTTACTCAAGGTTTCTCTGTCAGAGGACTTCCTGAATACGATAGAATTGATGCTTTTGACTACTATCCTGTTATGTGGGAATCACTTAGAAACAGTTTGATTACAACAGCCAGACCAATAGATCAGGCAAGTATTCTTGCATCTGGTGCAACAGCTAACGGCATTGTTACAAATCTTGGTTACAACCCTTTCAGAGGTATTGCAAATGACAAAGTTGTTGGGATTGACGGAAAACTTAATCCTGCAGCAACCTCTCTACTTTGGGGCGACGACCTTGACTGGTACTCACCTGTTGAAAGACTTGGCCAGAGAACTGAGGCTATGGTGTCGGCCAGTGGTGGAACAGAGAACTCTGACTACTACATGTCAGTTGGTTATACGACTGACAACGGTTGGTTAAGAAAAACTAATTATGATCGTATTTCAGCAAGAGCAAACCTGAATTTCACTCCTAAAAAGTGGATTACTTTTGGTGTTAACTTAAACACCTCTTATAATACCTCTTCTTCGGCAAATACAGAAAGCAATACAGGTTATGCTAACCCAATCTACTTTGCAAGAACAATGGGTCCAATCTATCCAGTATATCAGCACAGTCGCGTAAATGGTGACTATATTACTGATGGACAGGGCAATAAATTATGGGATTTAGGTGCTCAGGTTGTTGAAGGTGGAGTAACTTATGGTGCCAGAACACAGAACAATGGTCGCCACGGTATAGCAGAGCACATGCTCAACATAAGAGATTTCCAGAGAAACACGATTCAGTCAAGAGCATTTGCAGAATTTACATTTTTGAAAGATTTCAAATTTAGATTACAGCACTCTTTTGATATCAACAATTTTCTGAATTCAACTTATGAAAATACTTTGGTTGGAGACGGCGCTCCTCAGGGACGTTCAAGAAAAGAGCATTCATTAAGATATACATGGACAACTGTTCAGATGTTAACATATGACAAGACAGTTGGAAAACACGAGATTAATGTAATGGCAGCTCATGAAAATTATAAAAATGACTACCAGTATCTTTATGGCTTCCGTCAAGGTGAAATAATCCCGGGCAACACCGAGTTGATAAACTTCACTACAACAAATAGTTTGTATTCATACCTTGACAGACATACTGTAGAGGGCTTTCTTGCAAGAGGAACTTACTCATATGACAATGGAAAATACACAGCCGAAGGTTCGTTCAGAAGAGATGGTTCTTCGAAGTTTTCAAGCGATGTAAGATGGGGCAACTTCTGGTCAATAGGTGGAGGTTGGAGAATTGATAAAGAGTCATTTATGAGCGGACAAAACTGGGCGGACTTTTTGAAGCTAAGAGCTTCATACGGTCTTAACGGTAATGATGGTGGTATCAGCTACTATGCATGGCAGGTTCTTTACAGCTACAGAAATAATGCGGCTGAACCTGGTTACATTCAGGACACAGCTCCTGGTAATCCGGCTCTAAAATGGGAGACCTCTGTACAAACTGATATTGGATTGGATTTCACTCTTTTCAGCAATAAGTTAAGAGGTAGTGTTGACTGGTTCAATAAAGAGTCAAAAGATTTGATCTTCTCACTTCCGCTTGCGCCATCAACCGGTTATGTGTCACAGGACAGAAACATCGGTGCAGTTTACAATCGCGGATGGGAACTTGACCTGACAGCTGGTATTGTTAACACAAAGAACTTCAGTTTTAGTCTTAATCTTAATGCAACTACCTATACTAACAGAATTCAGTCGTTACCTGCAGAGAACCGTGAGCTTGGAATTATCTCGGGTAACTTTAAGCGTGTAGAGGGTGGTTCAATTTATGATTACTGGCTTCGTAAATGGTATGGTGTAGACCCTACAAACGGTAATGCACTTTATCTGTTCAACGATGCAAAAGATGCAAATGGCAACTACATTACGGTATGGGCTGATGCAGATTGTAAGACTTTACCTGACGGTACACTTGTTACAAGTAGCCAGGCAAAAGCAAAATATGACTGGTCAGGAACAAGTATTCCGGATGTATTCGGTTCAATAACTCCTATCTTTAAAGTGTACGGTATTGATATATCTGTTCAGTTTAATTATTCTATTGGCGGTAAGGCATACGATTACAACTATGCTTCACTTATGTCAACAGGAGGAATGGGTACCTCAAAACATGTTGACATTCTTGACAGATGGACGACTGCCGGTCAGATTACAAATGTCCCTAGAATGGATAATGCTCAGACAACAAACTTCAATGCTGCATCTGACAGATGGCTTGTAAGTTCAACATTTGTCTCTTTGAGAAATATTAATGTTGCGTACAACTTTAAACCAAATGTATTAAAGGCCATTGATGTTAAGGCATTGAAAGTTTATGCATCTGCAGAAAACCTCGCTCTTTTCTCAGCAAGAAAAGGTCTTGATCCAACACAGAACTTCAGCGGAAGTGTTTTGAATGATGTTGGATTCAACAGAGTGGTTACCTTTGGTATTAATGTTAACTTCTAAATTTAAAAACCGATATGAAAAAAATAAGAATATACATTTTAGCATTGGTGGCAGGACTTCTTATAATTCCAACATCATGCTCAAAAGATTTTCTGGAGACCCGCCCTACAGACCAGCTGGCCGCTGGAGATGTCTTTAACTCATTAACAGGTGCCTGGGGTGCAATTAACGGAGTTCACCGCTCTATGTACATTCAGTATAATTCTGTTCAGGCTCATGGTGGTATGGATGGAATGCTTAGATATATTGATTTCATGGGAACTGATGTATTGTTTAATACAACTTCTAATGGCTGGTATTTAGGCACATACAGATGGACGGATCACAGAAATGAAAGATCTAATCAGGTTCTTTACTGGACCAATCTCTATCGTATGATAAGTAATGCAAATCAAATTATAAATAATATTGATAAAATTGCTGGTTCGGAATCTGAGAAAAAGCATATAAAGGGTCAGGCATTGGCTTACAGAGCTTGGTCTCATTTTATGCTTGTTCAGCTATTTGCCGACAGATTTGTTCCTGGAGCTGCAAACTCTCAGAAAGGTGTTCCATATATGGAAACTATCACTTTTGAAGGCCAGGAAAGAATTTCGGTTGCAGAAGTTTATAATAAAATAAACACTGATATAGCATCTGCAATTACAAATCTTGAGGGTTATACAAGAGCAAATAAATCGCATATTAACAAGTCGGTTGCTCAGGCAATACAGGCGCAAATTGCATTGGTTCAAGGTAACTGGAATTTAGCCGCTACTGCTGCAAATGCAGCAAGACAAGGCTTCAGTTTCATGACTACGGCTCAACATCAGGATGGTTACAGCCTTATTAGTAATCCTGAATTTATGTGGGCATCTTTTGTGCAGGAAGATCAAACTCAGTATTTTTACTCTTTCTATGCGTATATGTCTCATAACTTCAACTCAACAGCAATCAGACAAAGTCCGAAATCCATTCTAAAAGACCTTTATGATAAGATTTCTCCTACAGATGTAAGAAGGACGTTTTGGTATCCTACAGCAGTTGCTTCAGCTCAACCATCAGTTCCTCCTAGTGGTCTGAGGTTTAACTACATGAGCTCAAAATTTAAAGCTGTATCTGTTTCGGATTCAAGGGGAGATTTTCCTTGGATTAGAGTTGCTGAGATGTATCTTATAGAGGCTGAAGCTTTGGCCAGACAGACTGGAAAAGTCGAGCAAGCTAAAGATGTTCTATTTCTTCTTGCAAAAAACAGGGATCCTCAGTATGTAAGATCTGCTAATAGTGGACAGGCGTTAATTGAGGAGATTTTAATTCAGAGAAGAGTTGAACTATGGGGTGAAGGTAGAAACTTCACAGACCTTAAGAGGCTTGGCCTTCCATTGGTTAGACCAGAGGCTGCCAGCGGAGGTCAAGGTGGTCACGTTGCTTCTTTTGCAATTAAACTTACTGAGCCGGCTGGAACTAACAACTGGACATGGATGATTCCAAGAGGTGAAATTGACACTAATCCTAACCTGGAACAAAATCCTGCGTAATTCTGGATTTGCGATTATAATTAAGGGTGCTTTCGAGCACCCTTTTTTTATGAAATAAAAAAGGAGCTATTTTGTAGCTCCTTTTTTAAAGATTTTAAAATTTGTTTAGCAACCGCCTGAACATCCTGAGCATGAGTCGCTGCTGCAAGATGATGCTTTTTCGCCGTGAAGCCCGTTGATAAGCTCTTCTGGTGTAGATTCACGAACCTCAACAACTGCTCCTTTAAAATGAAGCTCAGACCCTGCAAGTGGATGGTTAAAATTCATTACCACTACACTATCCTTAATTTCGTCAATTGTTCCCTGAAGTCTGTTACCGTCTGAATCCTGCATAGGCAGAACGTTACCTACTGTTAACAGGCCATCTTCAATTTTTCCGTCAACCTTGAACATGTCAATTGGAAGCTCAACAATTGCATCGCTGCTAACTTCTCCATAACCCTCTTTTGCCGAAAGTGTAAAGTCAAATGTGTCTCCAACAACTTTATTCAGGACATTCTCCTCAAACTTTGGAAGAAGGTAACCGGTACCGAATATAAATTTTAATGGGTTTTCTGCATTTACGGTTTCGATTGTATCTCCCTCTACTGTAAGGACGTATGAAAGAGAGACAACTTTGTTTTTTTCAATTTTCATTTTGGTAATATTTTAAAGTGTGATTATATGCAAAAATTATGCTACTTTTTTTCTTCTTATTTTATAGCCTATTGCAGCAACACCTATTGTGATAACCGGTGTAATCAGGTTAAAAAAGCAGTAGGGTAGGTAGGCAAGGGTTGCTACATTCAAAACACTTGACTGTACCACACCACAAGTATTCCATGGTACAAGCACTGATGTGACTGTCGCTGAATCCTGAAGTGTCCGGCTCAGAACCTCGGGTTCATATCCGAGTTTGTCATAGGTTTCGCTGAACATTTTTCCCGGAAGCAGGATTGCCATATATTGGTCAGAAAGGGTCATGTTAAAAAATATTGTTGTTCCTACTGTTGAACTGATTAGACTTACAGTATTTTTCATCATAAACATCATCTTTTCTGTAATCGTTTTTATCATGCCACTAGCCTCCATTATGCCTCCGAATGTAACAACACATAATATTATCCAAACTGTGTTGAGCATTCCTGCCATTCCTCTGGTTGAGGTAAGGGTATTCAGCATCTGGTCGCCTGTTTCTATCGACACACTCCCAGAGAGCATTTTTAGAGAGGCATAGATATAAGAAGCTCCTTTTGAAACATTTGCCGGACTTATCTGACTGCAGATTTCTGGTTGAGCAATGCAGGCCACAACCGCTCCTGTAAGGGCAGAGATGAATAGTGTGATAAATGGTGATATCTTCTTAACAATCATTATAATTGTAAGAACAGGTACCAAAAGCAAAAATGGAGAGATGTTAAAAGTTGATGAAATATTATGGAGTTGATTCTCTATGTCAAGTGAGTTGCCTGCAGGAATTACAAACCCTGCAATAGTAAAGAATATAACCGTGAGTATAAATCCGGGAATTGTAGTTATTAGCATATACTTCACGTGTTTATACAGGTCAACTCCGGCTACAGAGGCAGAGAGGTTTGTTGTATCTGACAAAGGTGATATTTTATCACCGAAATATGCTCCGGAAATTATTGCTCCTGCCAACCATGGTGCTGAAAAACCAAGAATCTGACCCGCTGAAAGCATTGCCACTCCAATTGTGCCTATGGTTGTCCAGGAACTTCCAGCCATGACAGATACTATTCCGGCAAGAATAAATGAGACAACAAGAAAAACAGAGGGGTGGATCATCTTTAGACCGTAATAAATCATTGTTGGCACCACTCCGCTGATCATCCAGGAACCTGTAAGTGCACCAATCATAAGTAGAATGAAAACGGCCGAACCAGTTTTGGTAAGGTGATCCATAATTCCTGCTTCTAGCTTTTCCCATGGAATTTTCAGGTGATATATTGCAATAATTGCTGTTAAAACGCTTGTGAACAATAGCGCAATCTGAGATGGGCCTGCTGTTACATCTTCGCCAAACAGCCTAACGCCTGTGAAAATAATTGCAATTAAAATTATTACTGGGATCAGGGAGATTATGATTCCGGGTTTTTTCATTTCGTACAAGTTTATCAGATACCACTAAAGTTTACAGATTCAAATGCAAGTGTAGGGATGAGCCATCTGCCTGACATTCTGGGATCGGTGCCAATTTCAGCAATGCCATTCCACAGCTTAATAATATTCCCTGTTATGTTCATCTCCTTTATCGGATAAAGAATGATTCCGTTTTCGAAATAGAAACCCTGTACGCCAAATGAAAAATCACCGGTAGAGCTGTTGCTGTTTCCTCCGTTGAATCCTGTTACCAATATCCCTTTTTCGCATTTTGTAAGAATATGTTCAAGACTAATGTGACTTTCTACTGTTTTACCGGGATAATTGAAAACACAAGAAGGTACCGAAGGTCCTTCAATTGTTACAGGTAGTTTCAATTTAAGAGAGTTGTAGGTATTTATGTAATAATTGGTTACGATTCCCTTTTCAATAATATTCATCTCTTTGGTTGCAATCCCCTCACTATCAAAGAACCTGGAGCCGTACGCACCTCTAAGGTGTGGATTATCTGTTAATGTAAAGCCCTCAGAAAACACCTTTTCCCCAATCTTTCCTTTGAGGAATGAGTTGTTTTGCTGAATAGATGTGCCGTTAAGAGCAGATATAATTGGTGAAATTAATCTGCTGGACACAGTGTTTTCGACAACCAGATTATATTTCCCACTTTTTAATTTTCTCGGATTTAGCCTTGAGGCTGCCCTTTCAAAAGCTTTTGTGCCAACACCCTCTTTTAACAGTTTGTCAATGAAAATTGAGCTCTCATACCACCATCCCTCAGGTTTTGAATCACCGGTTCCTTTAACAGAACACTCTGCGCTTAAGGTAAATGTTGTTTGACTACCTTCTCCTTCAAATCCCTGAGAGTCTATAATATATGTATAATCATCACTATCACCGTATTCACAGTTAACAGAGATAATCATTGGGTCTTTTTTGTAAATTTCTGCTGCACAATTAAATGCAATATCGCATTTTTTATCGGGATCAATTGATGGAAAAGAGCTGTCATACTGCTCTAAGCCTTCTCCTTTGCCTTTAAAATATAATGATTTATCAGGAAGCACTCTGCAATTGTCGGGGGTAAGATACTTTGTGGCATCAACCGCGTTTGAAATGAAATTGTCAAGCTCATGCCTCTCCATTCTGTTTGTTGAGTATGCTCCATATTTACCTTCAGTAAATATTTGTACATAAAGAGAGCTTCCATTTGCCTGTTGAAGTCTGTCTAATTTATCATTTCTAACAGAATACGAGCTTTGAATATTGTTATTCAGTGTTAATCTGGCAGCGGTACAACCGTTTTTTAAACAACTGTCCAAAGCATATCCGGCAATATTTTTAATCTTGTTTTTAATCATAGTCTCTTGATTAGTCAATTCCGCCAACAGTTAATTTCTTTACAAGTACAGATGGCATTCCGCAAGAGACTGCACAATATTGCTCTTTACCACAGGTCCATGTTGAGTTATCAACCCTGCTGTTATTGGCAACTGCAACAATATCTGCAAGTGCTTCAGGACCGTTCCCGATTATATTTATATCCTTTACAGGAGTTGTCAGTTTACCGTTTTCTATCAAATAGCCTGATTTAACAAAAAATGTAAAATCCCCGGCACCAATCTGAACCTGACCGTTTGAAAAATTATCTGCGAAAATACCACGCTTAACTGAGGCGATTATATCACTCTCTGTTGAATTGCCATTTTCCATGTAGGTGGCCCGCATCCTTGGTAAAGGCATATATCGGAACGATTCGCGCCTTCCGTTTCCTGTTGGGGGTGTTTTGTAATATGAAGCACTTATTCTATCATGCAGGTAAGATGTAAGTACTCCCTGAGTAACCATATATGTTTTTTGAGATGGGATTCCCTCATCATCAAAATTTATTGAACCTCTATTGAAAGGTATTGTGCCATCGTCAACAACGGAGATATCCTTTGAACAGATTGTTTTACCCAATTTATCTGCAAAGATTGATGTTCCCTGTCGGTTAAAATCAGCCTCAAATGCATGACCAATAGCTTCATGAAGAAGTATTCCGGAACTGCCTGATCCCATAACTACAGGCATCTCTCCACCTTTTGGCTGAACAGCTTCAAACAGAAAAGAGGTCCTTTTAACGACATCCTGAGCTATTTCTTTAACAAGTTCCTTTGTCAGAAATTCAAATCCGGCTCTGAAACTTCTGGATGAACTGCCATTCTCAACTCTGCCGTTTTTCTCCATTATACATGTTGCAACAAGAGAAAACATTGGTCTTACATCTGATGCAAGGGTCCCCTCAGAGTTATAGTACAGTATTGAAGAGTTAGAATCTGATATTCTTGCCATGACTTTATTAACTCTGCTGTCGGCTTCAAAAATAAGATCATTCAACTCCTTGAGATAGGGGATTTTTTGAGAAATTGCAGTTGTTTCCCAGTTCTCCTTAACCCGGTAAAGGGATAGATATCCCGGATTTTCCTGTAAGTTATACAAGCCGGGGTTTATAAAAGATTTGTTTGCATTACTGTGAGATGCAATTTTTGAAGCAACTTTGGCAGCTTTAATCATCTCCTCCATTGTTGTTACCTCAGTATAGGCATAACCTGTCTGATCGCCATACAAAACCCTGACTCCCATTCCATAATCGATATGAGTGCCTGTTGAGTTAACTTCAGAATCTCTTAAAGATAGTTCGTTGGCTGTACTGTACTCAAAATAGAGGTCAGCAAAATCACCCCCTTCGGAAAGTGCTGTTTTGATAAGAAATTGGAGGTCCTCTGTGGAAACTCCGAACAGGGCCATCATTTTACCGGTCTCAGTCATCCTTATATTTTACACAAAGTAATTGAAAAATGGCTAATTTAGCAAAATTATAACCAATTGATTATGGATCAGCCAAAACTGGAGAGACTTCTGAGAATAATGCAACTGATGACAGATAAGAGCAGAAAGTACACCATTGGAGAACTTTCTGAAATTCTTGATATTTCACCCAGAAGTGTTTACAGATATATTGACACATTTCAATCTGTAGGTTTTATAGTTAACAAAGATGATAATAAGGTGTGGTTTGCTAAGGAGTCAAAGCACTTCAAAACAATTGCTGACCTTGCGTATTTCACTGAAGAGGAGGCATATATCCTCAAGAGAGCTATTGAATCAATTGATGGAACAAACCCGGCCATAGCAGGGATAAAGAGTAAGCTATATTCAATTTACGATTTTAAAAGAGTGGCTGAAGTTGTTGTTCATAAGGGTCAAAGCAGGGTTGTAAATGTCATTCTCGATTCAATTGCCGGCGAAAATCAGGTTATTCTTAAAAATTACCGATCCGCACACAGTTCTGCAATTTCTGACCGCCTTGTTGAGCCGATTGGTTTTGGAATAAACATGGTTGATGTTCTTTGTTACGAAGTAGCTAGTGATTCATGCAAATTTTACAAAGTTTCAAGAATTGAAGAGGCAATTGCAACCGGGAACAGTTATCGCTATAAGGATAGACATAAAAGTATAAAAACTGACTTGTTCAGGTTCTCAGGTACAGACCATCTCCCTATAAAACTGAAGATGTCAATGCTGGCTGCCAATCTTTTAATGGAGGAGTTTCCCCTCTCTGAGAAGAGAGTGAAGAGGATCTCCGATAATGAATATATTTTTGAAGATTTTGTATGCAGTTTTGAAGGGGTAGGGAGGTTCGTTCTTGGTTTGTGCAACGAGGTTGAGGTGCTGGAATCTAAAGACTTTTTGATGTTTTTGAATAAAAAAAGAGAGAACAGTAAATTCTGATCTCTCTTTGAGCGGTAAATGAGGTTCGAACTCACGACCCTCAGCTTGGGAAGCTGATGCTCTACCGACTGAGCTATTACCGCGTTAAAACTATTTTCTTCTTACTAGAAGAATTGCACTTTGTTCATCTCCTTCTCCCACTGCCCGAGCTCTCCAAATATATCTGCCATCCCTTTTCTGAGTAATTTCAGCCGATTTTAGCCACCTGTTTACATCATTCGGGAAAACCTCTGCCGATGGACCAACAACCCACGTATAGAGGTCGTATTCCCCTTTTTCAAGGTATGGAATAACAACTCTGAGTCTTGAGTTTTCTCTTTGAGAAATAAGGTATGAATCCCCAAAAAATAATCTCTTAAATCCTGCATCACTTCTAACCCATCCTTTTGTTCTCTTTAGATCGGACATATTGACAAATACTCTGGTTTTCCCATCAAGATCCAAAAGATCGCTTACTGCATAAAGTACAGAGTACCCAAGCACTTTCAGGTTTTCAGAGGATACCCAGGTTCCGGATCTGTCCTCGTTATAGTACGTGTAGGGCGTTTCAAAGGTTATTGCTAATGTTGATTCTTTGAAGCGATCCCATATCCATCCCTCTACATACCTGGGGGCAACGGCAGAAAAGCTCTGATCTTTAGGGCGATAGTAGGGAGTGTAATTTATTGTTAATGATGACAACATCAGCTGCTCCTTAAGAAAGCGATCTGTTGTTGACTCTGCAGTATGAATCCAGTATGTAACAGAGCTGGCTATTTGTGAGTGCATATTCAGAAGCAGGTCCAGAGGTCTTTCATTCGTAACCCTTTCCAGAGTTGCTTTAAGTGCCTTAACCTCGGGCATTGTCAAAGAGTCGGGACTGTCCCAGTTTACTTCAATGTTAACACCGGTGGAGGTAGATCTTGAATAACCTCCGTAAACCCCGTCAGGATTTATGTAGGGAATGATGTAAAAGACAGCATTCTTTCTCAACTCTTTTGCAAAAGGAGAGTCAGATGTTATCTCATCAATCATTGCCTCAAAGTGCCAGCTTGAAGGAGATTCGCTTGGATGCGAACGACCATGAATCCAGATAAGCCTTTTGCCAGAGTTATCATACGAGTTGTCTGTAACTGTCAGCATCTCAATCCGGCGACCTTGTGAACTCTCTCCGATAACTTCATATTTTACATTATCGAGCGACTTCCAGTAGTCCATCTTTTGCATATTCCTTGTATAGGTATATGGCAGAAAATGCGAAATATAAACAGTATCAGAGGTAAAGATTTTATTTATGGTTCCACGAAACGGTGTTTCTACCTCTTCGAACCTATTATAGTTGATTCCGTCGTATGAGTAGAAAGGGCGGATAACTTCTGAATTTTTAATGTTCAAAAAAAATTGTTTATCCTTAACTCCTTCCATTTTAAAGTGATACCATCTGGCGCTGGGCCTTAATGCGGTGTCCACAGGATTTAGAGGATCAAACCTGGAATGTATTTCATAGGTGAGGCTAAGAATGGAATCATTTGAACCTCTCTTAATCCACACAGAGTCTATAAGTATGTATTTTCCAATGCTTCCGGTGTCGAAATCTGCTGATATTCTGACCTGTGAAAACAAAAAACTACTGCCGGTCAAAGCCAGCAGTAGTGTTAAAATTATTCTTTTAAACATAACGAATGAAAGATTACAGTTCACTGGCTCTCACTTTTACCACTTTTCCTTTAGTGGAGATGGCCAATTCTGAATTGCTTCTCTTTTTTTCCTGAATAAGGCGATGTAGGGCAATATTCAAACCATTGAGAATACTTTCTCGTAGTTCTCTAGTCTCTAATTCGCTCATAGTTAGCAATTTTGTTGTAGGTGGTTTTGTTATAAATTTTTGTTTCTAAGATACTACCTCCCTCAGCAATAAGCTCTTGAGGGATCGAGGAGTTATTTATTATCATCCAATATTCACATAGTGGAATATACAGCGAAAATAAGTTTTTTATTCCAAAGTCGTATCTTCTACGGATAGTTTTTTCTTCAATATTGTGCCCCCCCGAGGCCACTCTCATCTTAACTCTCTCTATTGCAAGTGTTGGGAGGCTTAACCAAAAAAAGACCAATGTCACTTTATATCCGTTGGCCTGCGCATACCTGATCACCTTTGCATGTGTGCGTGTTGCCAATGTAGTTTCTAGTGCAAAATCTGTGCCGTTGGCAATCAGGTTCTTAATACGCTCAACCATAATCCTCCCAGCCTGGATGGCAACGCTCTCAGGTTTAAAGGGTGAGATTCCTCTTGCGATCTCATCTGCGTTGACAAACTCCTTACAAGATAGCATCTCGGGTAAGATAGTGTATGAAGCGGTTGTTTTTCCCGCTCCGTTGCACCCGGATATTATATAAAGATTTGCCATTTATAAAGCCAATATTATCTTCAAAGTTACGCATTAAATATCACTTTTGGAAGCTGGATTTGCAAACAGGGCAAAGTCTCCTTTACATGGATCACCGGGAAAAACCTCTTTTAAATAGTTTGTTATCTCCAATGCTGTTGTAATATCAGCACTCTTTCTTGCCGTAATTCCAAGATCAAGAGCTGTTCTGTGGACATGAACATCCAGGGGAATTATCAGATTGGCAGGATCTGTATTACGCCATAGGCCAAGATCAACAATATTGTCATTTCTTACCATCCATCTTCTGAACATGTGAATCTTTTTATTTGCCGCTTTTGGATCGGGTTTGCGGCCAAATATGCTTACTCTTATTTCATCAACGGAGAGTATTTCCAAAGTGCTCTCCTTGCTGTAAAACTCTTTAAGGTTAGCCATTATTTGGGAGATTTCGCACCATTTTATAGTTCTGTGAAGACTCGCCTGATCGCATCTGTAATTCGCATCCATTACATATTTAAGTGGTTGCCAATCCAACTCATCCATGAGCCTTTTACAATCTCTCACAATCATCTCCCTGCGCCCCCATGCCAAATGAGCACACAAAAGCGCAGAAATTTCTACATCCTGCAGAGATGCTTTCCCTTGAAGATAAAGCTCTTTAAAATGACGAGGATAAATCACAGGATCATTCCGGAAGTACTTTAGATCATTGTATTTGTCAGCTAGTTCCTGCAGGTTTATCATAAAGTAAAAAGGTAGAGTGCAAATTTAAGTTAACCTTCTGCCATTCGCAAAACCTATTCAAAAGTATTTTCCAGAGTTCATCTGCTTCATCCGCCAATTGCGTTGCAGGCACCTCAGCCGGAAGGAGCGAACAAGTGATCACGATCAAAAGATGGAGGACTTTTAAGTCTTTGCCTTAATATGTCTATATCAATGGCTTGCAAGCGTAGCAATTCAAAAAACACTCAACTCAAAGGCAACATTTGTTTTCCGAGAATTTTCAGCGGCTACTTTTCGGGAACGACGAGGACTGTTTGACGACCGCAGGGAGGAGTTCCGCAGTCGCCGAAAAGTACCAGGAAAATTTAAAGGGTACCCTAAAACAATCGGTTGCCGGAGTTGAGTGATCAGTGATTGATCTGCAGTAACCTTAGTCTAAAGTACACTTTACATTTGAGCCAATATCCAGAAAACAAAAAAACCACCTGAGAAATCAGATGGTTTTTTTGAGTGTGTATATTTAAAAATTACTTTTTAACATTCTTGTATCTGTTGATGAAGTTGTCAACGCGACCTGATGTATCTACCAGCTTCATCTTACCTGTGTAGAATGGGTGAGATGTGTTTGAAATCTCAAGCTTAATCAAAGGGTATTCAACACCTTCATGAGTAAGCGTCTCTCTTGTATTTGCACACGAACGTGTAATAAATACATGGTCGTTTGACATATCCTTGAAAGCTACAAGACGGTAGGTTTCGGGATGGATTCCTTTTTTCATTACTTTAAAATTTAATTATTATGGGGTTGCAAAAGTACAAAATAAATATAACTATGCAAACATTTACATATATTAATCTCTGTTTCCTGCAAACTTAGCCAGAAGTCTGAGGATTTCGAGGTAGAGCCAGATGATAGTCACCATAAGGCCAAAAGCCGCATACCACTCCATATATTTTGGAGCACCGGCAGCAGACGCCTTCTCAATAAAATTAAAATCGAGTAAAAGGCTAAATGCTGCAACAAACACAATTACAATGCTAATTCCAATACTTAACGGACCACTGTTGTGCAACATAGTCAAATTGACACCAAACAGCGACAGGATAATGTTTATGAAGTAGTAGAAAGCAATTGCGCCCACTGCAATAATCATAATTCTTGTAAATTTGCCGTCAACCTTAATTATGCGGGAACGGTAAATCAACAGCATTACCATTGCTGTTATAATGGTAAGCAGGGTAGCATTCATTACTATTCCGGGTGCACTCTCAGCAAATGCCTGATTAAACATTGCAGAAATTGCCCCAAGGAAGAGGCCCTGCAAGAGAGCATAAAGAGGAGCAAGATACTGCGCCAGGTTTGGTTTGAAGCTTATTATTATTGCTGTAATAAATCCTCCGATAGCACCGCCCCACATCCATGGGTTAACCGATGCCGGATTGATTGCCTCGTAAAATACCTTCCATGTGTAAGAGGCTCCAGCGAGCACCATAAGAACTAATACAAGAGATTTGACTGCAGTTCCACCTATCGTCATAACTCCACTTGCGTGATCTGCAGATGCTTCTTTGAAAATTTTTTCTGTTAAAACCGGATTTGCCATTTTAAACTTAATGTTTTATAATTCACACTATTTACTTCTGAACAGCTGCTCTTCGTAAAGCATAAATTTCTTTGCTTTTCTGATCCACTTCTGCTCTTCTATCTTCATATGTTCTCTGGCCTCTTCCCACGAATTGTTGCCATTTACATAGTCTAAAAGAACCTGATCACCAAGTAGAAGTTCAATTGCTGTTCTATCGTTCCCTGCCTCATATTTTCCCTCTCTGAAAGAGAATTCGGGGCAGTTTTCACGAACGAAATTGATTATGCGCAAATTGTGTGCCAGTGCGTGGTATTGAACACCAGGTACCGGGTGGAGCTGAAATCCAAAGCAAACTTCGCCGGCATATTTATGAAATACAGGAATGTATTTTGTCCATCTTACAAAAACAGCAGGGTCGTGAATAGGGTGTTCCGGAATGTTCCAGTTAGAGTAATTATTTGACTGATTGTATTTTGTAAGAGTCTCCATAAAAGGAGCTCCAAATATTTCGAACGGCCTGGTGGTACCTCTTCCTTCACTAACATTAGTGCCTTCCCAGAGACATTGTCCACTGTAAAAATGGCAGGTGAACAGCCCCGGTATATTTGGTGATGGGGAGATACTCCAAGGTAGCATCTCTCTGGAAATTGACTGAGCAGAGTATGAGATAATATGAAGAGGAAATTTTGCGTTTAACTCATTATATAATAGATGTGCAACCTCTCCTATGGTCAGACCATGTCTGTGAAGAATGCCCTCTATTCCGATAAAGGATTCATACTCTTTTCTAAGCATTGTCCCCTCAACCTGCCTTCCTGCCGGGTTAATACGGTCAATCAAATATACAGGCAGATTAATATTCTCTTTTTTTAAGGTTTTAAAAAGATTAAGGATAGTAGTATTGAATGTGTAATATCTTGAACCAACATCCTGTAGCTCTATAATTAGGGCATCAATATCTGTCAGTTTATCAGCCCTGGCACTGAGTGAATCTTCACCTGTTCCGTACAGTGATACAAATTCACAACCTTCCATTCCCAGGTTTTTGTAGGCATCGGTTTTATCTAATTTGACCTGATCCTGAAGTTCGCCGAAAAGGCCGTGCTCGGGCATGAAAACCCTTTTCAGAAGCCCCTTCTTGTATAGTGTTTCGAATAGATACTCTCCGTATTCGGGATGCCAGGCTGCCTGATTGCATAACAGCCCTAGTTTACCTCCTTTCAGTACCAGATCTGGTTGTTCCAGTAACGGGGTTGTTCTGAATGAAAACATATTATATCGTTTTATTTATCTGGTCAATAATCTTTTGTGCAATATCTTCTGCCATTTGTTCAGTAAGAGCTTCTGAATATACTCTGACTATTGGTTCGGTGTTTGACCTTCTCAAATGAACCCACATTTTTTCCTCTTCAAAGTCAATTTTAACACCATCTGTAATGTCGATTTTGCAGTTCGAGTAAATGCTTTTGATCGCTTCAAATATTTTATCAATATCGGCAGTTGTGGGGATTTCCACTCTCTTTTTTGACATAAAGTAGGCAGGGTATTTGGCTTTAAGCTCCGTCATTGTTACCCTCTCCCTGGCAAGATGGCTAAGAAATAGTGCAATGCCAATCAAGGCGTCCCTTCCGTAATGTAAATCGGGAACAATAACTCCGCCATTGCCCTCTCCTCCGATAACAGCACCAACGCGTTTCATCTCAGCAACAACATTAACCTCACCGACAGCAGAGGGGAAATGCTTTTCTCCTGCCATTTCAGTTATATCTCTCAAGGCTCTTGTTGAAGAGAGGTTTGAGACGGTTGGTCCTTTTGTTGCGCTCAGTACATAATCTGCAACTGCAACAAGAGTGTACTCTTCTCCAAATGTGTTACCATCTTCACTGATAAGGGCAAGCCTGTCAACATCCGGGTCCACAGCAATGCCCAAATCTGCATTCTCCTTTACAACAGCAGCAGAAAGCTCTGTAAGGTGTTCCGGAAGAGGTTCGGGATTGTGAGGAAACCTTCCGTTAGGTTCGCAGTTTATCTTAATTACATTAACCCCAAGCGCTTCAAGAAGAGCCGGCATTATTATTCCTCCAACTGAGTTTACAGCGTCAAGAACAACTTTAAATCCCTCTCTGTAAATAGCCTCTGTGTCAACCAAAGGGTGTGATAGTACCGCCTGAATATGTTGAGAAGTAAACTCCTTTTTACTAATTATTCCCAGTTTATCTACATCAACGTATCCATATACCCCTTGTTCAATCAGGGATAGAAGTGCCTCTCCATCCAAAGCGTTTAAGAATTCTCCTTTACTGTTCAAGAGCTTAAGTGCGTTCCACTCTTTTGGATTATGTGAAGCGGTAAGAATTATTCCTCCATCTGCCTTTTCAAAGACAACAGCCATCTCTACAGTTGGCGTTGAAGCCAGACCTGCGTTAACGACATCAATACCGCATGACATTAATGTTCCGCAAACAATGCTCTCTGCCATCTCTCCCGAAATCCTTGCATCCCTGCCAACTACTACTTTATACCTGCTTTTAGGACCTGATGCGTTTTTTATCAGGGTTGCATATGCAGAGGTAAATTTGACAATATCCAGCGGGGTAAATGAGCTGCCTGCCTCTCCTCCGATAGTACCTCTAATTCCCGATATAGATTTGATAAGTGTCATGATATTAGTCTGTTATGAATTAGATTCAATAATAAAATAAGGGTGTTAAGGTACGAAATTTAACCCTAACACCCAATCTTTTATTGCAATTTTACTTATGCAGGTAGTGCAAGGAATGCTGCAGCAAATGCAAGAATAGCGTATAATTCAGGGAATACACCAAGAATCATAGTCTTACCGAATACATCATGTCCGTTACCCATCTCAACAATACCATTGGCAACAAGTGATGCCTGTTTGATGGCAGAGTAAAGACCTACGAATCCAAGAGCAAGACCAACTGCAAAAACAGCCAGACCCTGATTAAGTGTAAGGGCTGTCATCTCTTTAATCTGGCTAAGCATAAGGAAGAATCCGGCGAAACCATACAGTCCCTGAGTTGAAGGGAGAGCACAAAGAATCATTGATGATCCGAAAATGTCGGGGTTCTTTTTCATTGCGCCAATTGCTGCGTTTCCGCCGATTGTAACTCCAATGGCACTTCCAATACATGCAAGAGCAAGCATTATGGCCATACCTAAGTAAGCTAAGATTAGGGGTAAAGATTGTTCCATAATTTTTTTAATTGTTTTTTAGTTTATAATCTTATTATTCTTTTTCTTTTACAAGTGGTCTGAATGCCCTTCCTCCTCCGGAGAAACTTGCATTTTTATAAAATTCAACAAATGTCAGACGCATCGGGTGTACAAATGCTCCTAGACTGGACAGAGCAAGAACTGCAATATGCCCAATTAGTAACATAATTCCGGCAAATAACCATCCAAGGTATGGAATACCAACCATGCTCATTGCTACTGAGTTAACTACCATTCCAAGAATTGCACCTGCAGTACCGAGTCCGAAGAGTCTGATATAAGACAACATATCTCCGAATATAGAGGTTATGTCGTAAAATGCCAAACCTCCTTTTGCAAGCCTTACAAAAATATTTCCCTTCACAGCAGAGAAGAAAAGTATAAGTAGTGCCCCTGCTATTGCTATATAATTTGCAAAGGCGGGAACGACAAGCTCAGGAACCATTGTGGAGGCATATTTCAAAGCAGCCCAGATTATTACAATTGACCATCCAATATTATGCATTCCATATTGCCACCCGCTCTTAATAATAGCCGTAACAGCATTTAACATGCGGGCAAATACAATCTGAACCAATCCGAAAATAATTGCAAACCAGAACATTTTGAGATCGGAGAAGAAAAGTTCATTAACAGAAACAGGTAGATGAAAAATATCCTGAAGCTTGGCACCAAAAATAACTCCCGGCAAAAGAGCCATAAGTACTGCACCGAGACCCAAAAACTGAACAAGAGTAAGGTAACTCCTGAATTTTGGAAACTTCAGCTTAGCCAATCCTGCACCAATCAACAAAACAAGACCATAACCCATGTCACCAAGGCATAATCCAAAAAATAGCATGTAGAATGGAGCAAAATAGGGAGTAAGGTCAGTTTCGCCATATTTAGGCAGCATATATAAATCTCCTATCGGTTCATACAGTCTTGAAAAGAAGCCGTTCTTCAGTTTAATAGGAGGGTTGTCCTCTTTCACAGCATCTTCGGTCAGATAATATATCTGCTCATTATCAAGAAAGGCACGAACGACATCTTTGTTATCAGAAGGGGCGAAGCCTGTCAAAACAGCAATTGTATCCTCTGCCTCTTTTAGAGAAGCTGCACCGGCAA
The DNA here is from genome assembly GCA_030695025.1 of Bacteroidales bacterium. Classification (GTDB taxonomy): domain Bacteria; phylum Bacteroidota; class Bacteroidia; order Bacteroidales; family UBA932; genus Bact-08. The sequence goes on from JAUYTX010000009.1 coordinate 84,607, forward strand.
GATATAGATCCAGATCGCTGCCAACTTTTTTGGCTTCTCTCTCAAGCCTTTCAATCTCCCCGGTAAGGCTGTTAATCAGAGTGTTGTTTTGTTCTGTCCTGAATTTCAGTTCGGCAATTTTCTCCTCAACAATGTCAAAAGACCTTGATGGTTGTTTGCTTTCTGGTATCTCAAATTGAAACTCTTCATCCTTATGAGACAGTATAATAAAGTAAATTTTACCGTTTATCTCATTAAGTTTATGAATCGCATAATCTTGTTCCCATTGTGGTTTAAAACTCTTTTCTGAAACAGAGAAGAGATGTATTTTGTATCCTAAAGCTGCAATCTTATCCAAATCTTCTTTGTGGAGTACTCCCCAGACAGATGAATCATACAGCTCTCTTCTTAGCTGTTCTCCCTCCTGTTCCCACTGCTCTTTATTTAAAAAGGAGAGTTCTGTTTTTTCAAGAAGTTCTAAATCAGAGAATTCATTAAAATATGACTCCCCAGTTTTGTTAGCTGATAAATCATCTTCAGAAGATTCAGCTACGGTTGATTTTAGTTTTTTAATAATACGGTTATAACGAATGCTCAAATCAAAAAGCTCTTTTGAACGAGCATCTACAGCCTTATTATCTCTTGTAATATCAACCATTCCAAGTCCCTGGAGACTCTCCAGAAACGGGGCAAGATCGGAGTGAAATACAATAAAGGAGTATTTGTCCATTTTTGTTATCATACGCTGTCCTCCTCTTGTTTTCTTTTTTTAACGATTTTCTGTGAAGCTTTCGAGAGGTTCTCTTCATCTTCCATAAATCGTTTAATTTTAAGTATTGCCTCCTGATAACCAGGAATTTGAACTTTTTCGTAAAGGTTTACCTTTTGGGTGGTCTTCTTTCTTGCATAGTCAAGAAGCCTCATTTTTTCAAGGTAAATTTCAGATTCAATTCCAAGCTGAGCCAGGGTTTTCAGAATATTTATTCCATCGTTGTACCAAAGTGGCTTTTTAAAGAGATTAAATGGTTTAACCTCATATTTTACCTCTTTGAGTGATGGGGTTCTTATTCCGGCAATTTTAATAATCTCCAACTCTACATCAAGAACTTTAATAAGCCCGCCTTCAAACTCGTTCCATAATCCGGCCAGGTAATCATAAGAGTCAAGAGCAGATTTTAGTTTCTCTGCCAGTTCATCTGAGCGATCCTTTGCACGCTTAACCTCCAGACGAAGTGCTGACTCTTTATTCTTGAGTGTAGGCAAGGCATTTACTCTGATCTTAAGCTGCTTGTTAAGGTCATTGAGCGATGTCTTATTAAACTGGAATTTTATTGCCATACTCTAATATTATCAGTTTTTCCAGTATTTTTCGGTAATGTCACCTTTGATACTAACCTCTGTCTTTGTAAAATGTTTTCCAAACAGATCCCATGCAGTATCAAGCATCTGGGTTGTGTTGATATTCACCTCAATAGCCAGAAGTTTGTTTGAATAGTCTTTTGCAAACTCAAGACATCTGTGGTCATAGTCGCTGAGATCGAAACCGTTTTCCATTTTTGTTTTTGCATTCGCGGCATCAGCATACAACCTCACGGCAGCATTCATGACGTGATTATGATCTTCTCTTGTTTTTTTACCGATAACCAGCTGCTTAAGCCTTGAAAGAGAGCGGAATGGATCGACAATAACTTTTCCTGTGTCAGAGTCTGTTCTAAGGAAAAGCTGACCTTCTGTTATGTAGCCTGTGTTGTCAGGAATAGCATGGGTAATATCACCGCCGCTCAATGTTGTTACGGCAATAATTGTAATAGAACCTCCGTCCGGTAGTTGTACAGCCTTCTCATAAATCTTTGCAAGGTCTGAGTATAAAGAGCCTGGCATAGAGTCTTTTGATGGAATTTGGTCCATACGGTGACTTACAATACTCAGGGCATCTGCATACAGAGTCATATCTGTGAGCAGAACAAGGACCTTCTCGTTTTTATCTACTGCAAAATATTCTGCTGCAGTAAGGGCCATGTCAGGAATAAGAAGCCTCTCAACAGGAGGTTGCTCTGTAGTGTTAACAAAGCTTATAATTTTGTTGAGTGCACCGGCGTTTTCAAATATCTGCTTGTAGTAAAGGTAGTCATCGTTAGTCAGACCCATACCGCCAAGAATAATCTTGTCAACATCGGCTCTAAGCGCTACCTGCGCCATAACTTGATTATATGGTTGATCTGGATCGGCAAAGAAAGGTATTTTCTGTCCCGAAACCAGTGTGTTGTTCAGGTCAATACCTGCAATACCGGTTGGAATAAGTTCAGATGGTTGCTTTCTTCTGTATGGATTAACAGAGGGGCCTCCGATAAATCTTTTCTCTCCGTCAACCGACGGGCCGTTATCAATTGGATCGCCGTAAGCGTTGAAAAAACGTCCTGCCAGATCTTCACTAACATTGAGAGTAGGGGGTTCTCCGAAAAATACAACCTCTGCGTTTGTGGGAATGCCATCAGTGCCCGCAAATACCTGAAGAGTAACAAGATCTCTCTTTATCTTCACAACCTGGGCCAGTCTTCCACCGACTGTTGCGAGTTCTTCGTTTGTTATACCCTGAGCTCTCAGGGCAACCGTTGCCTTTGTTATTGACTCCAGTTGAGTATATATCTTCTGAAATGCTTTACTTGCCATCGTTTAACTCGTTATTTAGTTGTTCAAGATATTTGTTAAAATCTTCGCTCCTGAATTTTGAATAGTTCATCTGACGCAAAGTGTTAATGATCTTTTTGTAGAAGTTGCCGCACTCCTCGAAGTTGTCAAAATCGAACTCCCTTTCGCATATATCAAGTACAAGGTAGTACATGTAACTTTGCCTCTCCATAGGACAGTTGGCATCAATTTTATCAAATGCGTCCTGCTGAAGAATAACAAAGTCAATCAATTCAGATTTCCAGTACCTTTTGTGGTATTCGAGAGGTACTCCGTCATCTCCCAGAATATTTATCTGCTCATATGCCTCTTTACCTCTAAGTACAATATTCTTGCCTTTAAGTACTTTCTCAACCCATTCCTCTCCGATCCTGTTTTTAAAATCTTCAATAATTTCGGGGTATTCCAGATATTTTGAATATGAATCAATAGGGTCAACAGCAGGATATCTTTTTCTGTCAGCTCTGCTTTGTGAAAGAGCGAAGAAGCATCTTGCAGCCTTTTTGGTTGATTCGGTAACCGGCTCTTTCAGATTACCTCCGGCTGGAGATACTGTACCAATAAATGTAACGGAACCTGTTTGTCCATTATTCAGATTTACCAATCCTGCCCTTGCGTAGAAGCTTGAGATAATTGCCGGAAGGTCCATAGGGAAAGCATCAGCTCCCGGAAGCTCTTCCATTCTGTTACTCATCTCTCTAAGTGCCTGTGCCCATCTTGATGTCGAGTCTGCAAGCAGGAGAACTTTAAGACCCATTGACCTGTAGTACTCTCCGATTGTCATCGCTGTGTATACCGATGCTTCACGGGCAGCAACAGGCATATTTGATGTGTTGCAGATAATGGTTGTTCTCTCCATCAACATCCTTCCTGTTCTTGGGTCCTCTAAAAGAGGGAACTCTGTGAAGATTTCCACAACCTCGTTTGCCCTTTCACCACAGGCAGCAAATATGATTACATCTGCATCGGCCTGTTTTGATATTGCGTGCTGAAGAACTGTCTTACCGCTACCGAATGGACCTGGGATAAAACCTGTTCCACCTTCAGCAATAGGATTAAAGGTGTCAATAACCCTTACTCTTGTCTCCATTATTCTGTATGGCCTTGGTTTGTCGGCATATTTTGTAATAGCCACCTTTACAGGCCATTTTTGGCTCATCGTAACATTTACATCTTCACCTGATTCATTTACAAGAACTGCGATGGTTTCGTTGACAGTAAATTCACCTTCAGATGCAATGGATTTCACTTTGAAGCTGCCTTCAAATGTGAAGGGAACCATTATTTTGTGCGGAAGCCAACCCTCTTTCACTTCGCCTAACCAGTCTGCGGCAGATACAACATCGCCGGGTGAAGCCAAAGGTTTAAATTCCCATTTCTTATCCTGATCTAATGCAATGGTATATTCGCCTCTTTTTAAGAAGACTCCGTCCATTGTTACCAGATTATTCTGAAGTCCGTCATAAATACTTGAAAGGATGCCGGGGCCTAATAATACTTCGAGCATATGTCCTTGAAATTCGGCTTTATCCCCCGTTTTTAACCCGCGGGTACTCTCATAAACCTGTACAAATGCCTCTTTCCCGTTTACTTTGATAACATCTGCCATCAGCTTTGTTCCTGATAGATCAATGTAGCAGATTTCATTCTGAGAAACGGGGCCGTCTACCTCAATGGTAACCAGATTGGAGATAATCCCTGTAACTATTCCTGTGGTTTTCATATATTAATAATTGTTTTCCGATTTGTATGTACCTTTTACCTCGTTAACCAGTTGCCTGAATATCTGTGCTCCTCTCTTTCTGTCAAGCTTGTTCCACCTTGAAACAATTGATGCTTTAAGTAAAAATGAAAGAATAACGTTAAGGTCGAAGTAGTTAAATGTGCATATTTCATTCGCTTTGTTCCAGCGAAGATTATCAAGAAGCTGCTCTCTTTCCAGAATATTTTCATTCTCGAGAATCTTAATGATAGCGGGCGCGCCCTCAGATATAAAAGATAGACCAAAGTCGGCTCCCTTGCCGATTTTGAGCAGGTCGGTAAATTCGTTTTCGCCAACAAGCTGTTCTGAGATATCTATAGAATTTTTTCGCGCAATAAATGCTGCCTGTATATTTCTGATTTCCAGGTCAAATTTAAGATATTCTCTTATAAATTTGTTCTTGGATTTTAAGGCTGCTCTATAGAAATGGTGGTTAAGGTACTCCTCTTTCTGCGCAAGGAGAAGCCATTCAATACACCGGGAGTCCTCAGGGGAACTCATGGATACAATCTGATCCTGTAATGAATCAAAGTCGAATCCTGAGCTCTCGAAGTCTAAAACCAGATCTGGGAGTCCCGCGATGATGTAGTGATAATTTGCCATCGCTATTCTGAAAATAAGTATTCGCGGGTTTTAGGTTTGAGATATTGAGATAATAACTCCTGAAAATCTTTATCGGTAAAGCTAATGTGATATCCACCTGCTTTAGGGCCGATTTTAAAGCCAGTCTGAATTTTTTTATCAAAAGCTACCTCTATTCCTGCCCCGAGTTGTTTTTGAATATCGTTTTTGATGAATGAGTCAAGTTCTGCTTTTGATTTTTCAGGAAGAAGAATCTCCAGAGTTGCTGCTTCTCCTGTGGAAGGGTCAAAAGCTGCAATTGCAGTTTTAATTACAGAGGCAAGAAAATCCTTACTATCCAGTGCCTCTTTTACTGGTTTTTCTACAGCCTTAACAACGATTACCTCTTCGATATTCTGCTTTACGGTTGCAAGAGTTTGCCTGGACACCATCTTGACCTCGTTCTCAATTTTAACTTTGTAATCGTTTGCATCTTTCTTTGCTTTCTCGAGAATCTCTTTGTACTCCTCTTTTGCCCTGGCAATTATTTCCTCAGCTTCGGTTTTTGCCTTTGCCTTAAGATCTTCGGCCTCTTTTTTCCCTTTAGAAAGACCTTCGGCATAAAGTTTACTGGTAAGCTCTTGCAATTTATTTTGCATATCTCATAAGGTTTTTAAATTTTTCAAAGATACGAAAAATAAAAAAAAAGCACCCTATGAGGGGTGCTTTTTTTGCATAATATTATAATATTTATGAAAGAAAACCCAGCAAAATACCTGCTGCAACAGCACTTCCAATTACGCCGGCAACATTTGGACCCATTGCATGCATCAGAAGGTAGTTAGTTCTATCATATTCCAGACCAACATTGTTTGAGACCCTCGCAGAGTCAGGCACTGCAGAGACTCCGGAATTTCCTATTAGCGGATTGATTTTGTTCCCCTCTTTAAGAAACATGTTGAATGCCTTAACAAACAGAACACCGGCAGATGTAGCAATTACGAAAGAGCCTGCACCTAGCATGAAAATGTACACCGATTTCATCTGTAAAAATTTGTCAGCCTGAGTTGAACAACCAACAGTTACACCAATTAGTATAGTAACAATATCAATCAGTGGTCCTCTTGCTGTCTCAGCTAATCTTCTGGTTACTCCGCTCTCTTTAAGAAGGTTTCCAAAAAACAACATACCTAATAATGGAAGACCCGAAGGCACAATGAAGGCTGTGAGCAGAAATCCGATAATCGGGAACAGTTTCTTTTCTGTTTGAGAAACTGCACGTGGGGCCTTCATTCTTATAAGCCTCTCTTGCTTGGTTGTTAACAGCCTCATAATAGGAGGTTGTATTACCGGAACCAGAGCCATATAAGAATATGCTGAGACGGCAATTGCCCCCATTAAGTCCGGTGCCAATCTTGAGGATAGGAAGATAGCTGTAGGGCCGTCTGCTCCTCCGATTATTCCTATTGCTCCCGCTTCTGCAGGGGCAAAACCGGCAGCAAGAGCTATTCCATATGCTCCAAAAATACCAAATTGAGCTGCTGCCCCAATCAACATCAGTTTAGGGTTAGAAATAAGGGCAGAGAAGTCGGTCATTGCGCCGATTCCGAGAAAAATCAGTGGCGGATAAAAACCTTTTTGCACGCCCTGGTATAGAATATTCAACACAGAACCCTCTTCATAAACACCAACACTAAGACCTGGGAATAATGGAATGTTACCTATTATAATACCAAAACCAATAGGTATAAGAAGCAATGGTTCCCAATCCTTTTTGATTGCCAGATATATAAACAGAAGTCCAATGAGGATCATCAGGATATGCCCGGGAGTGGCGTTGGCAAACCCGGTATATTGAAGAAATGTCTCCAGATTGTCTGTCAGCAGGGAAAAAACACCTTTATTTTCCATCTTAACCAATTATTATTAGCGGAGCTCCCTCTAGCACAGAATCTCCTTTGTTTGCCTTAATGCTGATTACTTTGCCATCTGCTGTAGATTCAATTACATTCTCCATTTTCATAGCTTCAAGAACCATAAGCTTCTGACCTTTCTTTACAGCTTCTCCCTCTTTTACAACAACTTCCAGGATTACGCCCGGGAGGGGAGAGGATACAATTGTTTCCGTTCCGGAAACGACAGGACGAGTCACATTCGCCTCAACCTGAGCAGGTTTATTCATTTTTGGAAGAGATGCCGTTGGTTTTTTAGAAGTTCTTTCAATTTCAACCTTAAAAGGAATTCCATTTACCTCAACTTCGGCAATTGTATCTTCAATATCGGTAATTGTTACTGCGTAATCGTTACCGTTTATTTTTAGTTTGTACTCTTTCATTTTAATATGTTTTCTGAATGGACTTAAGATTATCTACTTTTATATGGCCTCTCTCGCAGAGTGTAAATTTTTGAACTCCATGGAGAGTAGTTTCTTGTAACCTTCTGGATTGTCAGAATGGTGTTTTCAACATCGTGAGCGTCATTATCTTCATAAAATGCATGAAGTGCCATCGAAATTGCTGCAAATACCTCAGCAGATGTCTCCTCTTCAGTCACTACAAGTTTATTTCCTGCTGCTGCTTTCTCTGCCCTCTTTCTGCTGATTTTAATATTATATTTTCCTATGTTTTTAAAAACCAGGTATAAAATAATTAACGAAAGAAACACAACCGACATTGCAGTAAAAGCCATGATTATGCCATAAGGGTCAATCTTCATGAACAACATACCCGGAGGCTCTTTATCAGCACCAAAGTTATTTGTACTTGGAGAGGTTCTCTTAAGTACTCCCCACGTTTTGGCAATATCAACCGTTTTTTTATCGGCCATTACAGACACTCCATCCTTAAACCTTCCGTATGAAACATTTTCAGGGATAATACCGTGTGGTATCTGAATTCTGTCAACTATTGTCCTTCCGTCGCTGCTTATAAATAGTATCTCGTTGGACTCATCCAGATTGAAATTGAGGTGAAATGTGCCTCTGTGGGGCTTTGAATCTGCCCAGAATAGTGAGTGCTGCCTGGGTTTAATCTTTGTAAGCACGTCGCCTCTTGGAATCATGTACTTGGTAAGATTCTCGGGATCGTTTGTAATGTAACATCCACCGATGTCAACGGTACCATATGATGTATTGAACAGTTCAATCCATCCGCTCTTGTTGCCGTAATCGTCTGTGAAATCATTTGTATTGATAACAAGGATTTCGTTGATTCTGATATCAGACATATTTTGTGCGCCAAGATCTTGTGCAGACGCGACAAATATCGATAACAAAAGAATTAATAAGCCTTTTTTCATCATTTTTTTCATTTGATTATAACGGCAGGTTATCGTGCTTTTTGGGTGGGTTGACAAGTTTCTTTGTTGCCAGTTGCTGGAGTGACCGGATAATCCTGAATCTGGTATTCCTAGGCTCAATTACATCGTCGATGTATCCGTAGCGGGCAGCATTATAAGGATTTGCAAATGCATCTCTGTATTCTTTCTCCTTTTCGGCGGCAAGTGCTGTAGGGTTTTCAGATGCAGCCACCTCTTTGCCATATAGAACTTCAATCGCTCCGGAAGGGCCCATAACTGCAATTTCGGCTGTAGGCCAGGCATAGTTTATGTCTCCCCTTAGATGTTTACTGCTCATAACGCAGTATGCTCCACCGTATGATTTTCTCAGGGTGACAGTTACTTTAGGTACAGTCGCCTCACCGTATGCATACAGAAGCTTTGCTCCATGCAGAATAATACCTCCGTACTCCTGCTGTGTTCCCGGTAAAAATCCCGGAACATCAACCAGTGTAACTAACGGAATATTGAATGCGTCGCAGAATCGTACAAATCTTGCTGCCTTTCTTGAAGAGTTGTTATCCAACACCCCGGCAAGTACTTTTGGCTGATTAGCAACAATTCCAACAGAAATACCATTGAAACGTGCAAATCCTACGATGATGTTGGTTGCGTAATCTTTGTGAACCTCCAGAAATTTTCCATCATCAACAATTGACCCGATTACCTCATACATATCGTATGGTTTGTTGGGACTGTCAGGTATAATTTCGTTGAGAGTGTCATCCAGTCTGTCTATCGGGTCAGAAGTGGGAACCAATGGTGCCTCCTCCAGATTGTTCTGAGGCAGAAAAGAGAGTAAATCCCTGATAACTTTTATTCCTTCCTCTTCTGTATCCACTGCAAAATGGGCAACACCGCTCTTTGTTGCGTGTACGCTTGCTCCACCAAGCTGCTCTTGTGTTACATCTTCACCGGTAACGGTTTTTACAACTTTAGGACCGGTAAGGAACATATAACTTGTGCCTTTGGTCATAATATTAAAATCTGTAAGGGCAGGGGAGTAAACTGCGCCACCCGCACATGGGCCAAATATTGCAGAGATCTGAGGAACAACACCTGAAGCCAGAATGTTTCTCTGGAATATCTCAGCATAGCCGGCAAGTGCATTTACACCCTCCTGGATTCTGGCTCCGCCTGAATCGTTTATACCAATAACAGGAGCTCCCATTTTCATTGATTGGTCCATAATCTTGCAAATTTTCATTGCAAAGCTCTCTGAAAGTGAACCGCCAAAAACGGTAAAGTCTTGTGCAAACACATAGACCAGTCTACCATCAATTGTGCCGTACCCTGTAACAACTCCGTCTCCTAGGAATGTCTCCTTTTCCATCGAAAAGTTTGTGCAGCGGTGTGTAACAAACATATCAAACTCTTCGAAGCTGCCTTCGTCAAGTAACATGGCAATTCTTTCACGGGCAGTGTATTTACCTTTTTGGTGCTGAGAGTCGATCCTTTTTTGTCCTCCTCCCAATCTTGCTTTATCCCGAAGCTGAATAAGCGCTTTGACCTGTTCTAGTTGTTGGCTCATTTTGTATATTTTTAATATTGATTGATCTAAGCTTTTTTTGGATCTTCACATATTTCTGTGAGGACTCCACCTGTATATTTTGGATGCAGAAAAGCTATGTTCAAGCCTTCGGCACCCTTTCTTGGTGTCTTGTCAATTAGTTGAATTCCTTTCTCTGCAAGAGCATCAAGTGTATGCTGAAGTCCGTCTTCTGTTGCGAATGCTATGTGGTGAACGCCTTCTCCCTTCCTTTCCAAAAACTTACCTATCGGTCCCTCCGGATCTGTACTTTCAAGAAGTTCGATTTTGGTATCTCCAACTTTGAAAAATGCAGTTTTAACCTTTTGTTCTGCAACCTCCTCAACGGCATAGCACTTAATACCAAGCATCTCTTCATAAAGTTTTATAGATGTTTCCAATGATTTAACGGCGATACCGATGTGCTCAATATGCGATAGTTTCATAACAGTAGATTGATTTTGATAATAAATTTAAAAAAAATATCCGGCAAAGGTATGTATTTATAAAGTTATCCCAAAAAAAAAGTGACTGGATTTCCAATCACTTTTTTTTGACGGCGTTATATTTAGTTTGCCATTGTATGATAGACATTTTGAACATCATCGTCATTTTCAAAACGGTCGATGAGTTTTTCAATTTCAATTTTGTCTGTCTCGCTTAATTGTTTTAATTCTGTGTTGGGAATCCTTTCAAAACCACCGGAGATTATTTCATAACCCTTCTCCTCAACAAACTTCTGAATAGAACCATAAGATTCAAAACTTCCGTAAATTACTATCTCCTGTTCTTCCATAAAAAGTTCCTCAGCTCCAAAATCGATCAACTCCAGCTCCAGCTCTTCCAGATTAACGGTATCAGCAGATTTTACCTTGAAAACACATTTGTGTTCGAACATAAATTCTACACTGCCCGAGGTGCCTAGTGAACCACTGTATTTGTTGAAATAACTTCTGACATTTGCAACTGTTCTGGTCGGATTATCGGTTGCGGTCTCTACAAGAAATGCAATACCGTGAGGCCCATATCCTTCATAAACGATCTCTTTATAATCGTTGTGCTCTTTCTCAACGGCTCTTTTAATAGCCCTCTCGACATTGTCTTTGGGCATATTTTCAGATCTTGCAGTTGAGATGAGGGCTCGCAAACGGGGGTTATTATCCGGGTCAGGACCTCCACTCTTGGCGGCCATTGTAATCTCCTTGCCGATGCGGGTAAAAACTTTGGACATATTACCCCAACGCTTCATCTTCCTCTCTTTGCGAAATTCAAATGCTCTTCCCATATCCTTGTATCTTAATAACTAAGAATTAGTTTATTGCTACTTAATTCTGGCAATATACTTATCAGCTTCAGAACCTTCCAGGCTTTGAGGATATTTAACCTTTATCTCTTCGTATGTTTTGATTGCACTCTCTTTGTTACCCAACTCTTCGTACATTATACCGGCTTTCAGAAGGTAAGTTGAGGCAAAAACGTTGTCAGAGTGTGCTGCTGCCTTAAGATAGAAGCTAAGAGCCTCTTTGTAGTTCATTAATCCGGCGTATGCATCTCCGATGTTGGAAATAGCTCTGGCCTGAAGGATCGGATCATCAGAACGGAATTTTTTAAGGTATTTTACAGCCTCTTCAAAATTGCCAAGCTGAAGTTCGCTTATTCCGGCATACATGTAAACAGAGCCTGCAGCAGCAGAACCGTACTCATCAATAATTTGCTTAAAGCCTAGAGAGTTTCCGTCACCGTTCAAAGCAAGGTTGAATGAGTCAGCTCTAAAGTACTGCTCTGCGACAAAAGTCTGAGCGAGTGCCTCCTCTTTTAATGGTTTGCGGTAGAGTTGCTGATAGGCAAACCATATTGCAGTTACTGCCAATACGGCGATAACAGTGTAAACAAGTGTATTTTTGTGTTTTTCGATAAAGTGCTCAGTTTGATTTAGAGCATTTTCTACCTTTTCTTCGGGATCCTGATGATTAATTTTCTTTGACATTTCAACATTTTTTTTAGCAGGCTGCAAAATTACAATATTTTATCTAATCTCAAATTATTAATGGATAAAAGCGTAACTTTGTTTGTCAATTCTTTAACAGATGTATCTCAAAAAGCTGATTATTTCAAATTTTAAGAATATAACGGAGGCAGAAGCGGAATTTTCTTCCAAATTAAACTGTATCACCGGAAATAATGGTTCGGGTAAAACAAACCTGCTTGATTCGGTTTACTACCTCTCAATGACCAAAAGTTATTTCTCTAATCTTGATCAGCAAAATATTTCATACGAGAAAGATTATGCAGTTCTAAGAGGGGAATACTCAAGAGAAGATAACTCAATTGAAAGCATCTCTGTTTCCCTTGGAAGGGGCGGCGAAAAGCACATTAAAAGAAACTCAAAATCCTATCAAAAATTATCTGACCACATAGGACTTATTCCCATAGTAATGGTCTCTCCATATGATACATGTCTTATAAATGAATCGGGAGAGGAGAGACGGAAGTTTATTAACTCCATTATCTCCCAGATGGATAAGGAGTACCTGAGAAGAGTTCAGAATTATAACCACCTTCTTCAGCAAAGGAATAAATACTTAAAGGAAAGTAATGTCAGTAATGATTTGCTGGACACCTTCACAGATAGACTCTCTCATAATGCAACTTACATTTATGAAAAGAGAGCCGCATTCACTGAGAAACTTCTACCTATTACAAAGAAATACTACAACTTACTTTCTGAGGGGAAAGAGTTAATAGATATTATTTACAAATCTGATCTGGAGGGCGGTTCACTTGGCGATTTACTCAAAAAATGCGAATCGAGAGATAAAATGTTCAAGTACACAACAGCAGGCATACAGCGCGATGACCTGATCTTTTTGATGAATGATCATCCATTCAGGATAAGTGGATCTCAGGGACAGCAAAAGACATTTCTTATTTCACTAAAACTTGCACAATTCGAGATAATGCGTCAAATGCATGGAAAGGCCCCAATTATGCTTCTTGACGATGTGTTTGATAAGTTGGACATGCTTAGGGTTGAATCGCTACTGAATATGGTCTCTTCTGACTTTTTCGGTCAGATATTTATTACTGATAGTAACAAGGTTAGAGTCGATGGAATTCTTGATAAAATTAACGGAAACTCAAAATCTTTTGATATTGTTTCGGGGAGGTTGCTATGAGAAGACAAAAGGCGGTTTTACTGGGAGAACTATTTGGTGAGTTTCTTAAATCTGAAGGACTTGAGCAAGGAATTAAGAGGATGGAGGTTTTTGAGGCCTGGGACACAGCTGTCGGTGAAAGAATTTCAGAACTTACTACAGAGAAGTTTTATAAAGATGGAAGGTTATTTTGTAAAATTTCATCCTCTGTTGCCAGAACTCAACTTTTCACTCAAAGGGTAGAAATAATCAAGAAGATTAACGACATAATGGGTTCGAAGATTGTGAAAGAGATTATATTTAAATAGATGAGCAATAACAAGCCGGCAATAATTATCGATTCTGATATCCCCTTTATTCAAGGAGTACTGGAGCCTTTTTTTTGCACAAAGTACATTAAGTCGGCAGATATAAATTCTCAAACAATAAAAAGCGCATCGGCTCTAATCATAAGAACCAGAACAAAGTGTAATCAGGAGTTGCTCGAAGGATCTTCGGTAAACTCAATATTTACTGCAACAATCGGGAATGACCACATAGACATGAAATACTGTACAGAAAATGGTATTGCAGTCTATAATGCTGCCGGGTGCAATGCTAACGGTGTAGTTCAGTATGTAATCACTTCGTTGTTTATTACCGGAAGAAGTTTTAAGAGAGATGTTTTCAGAGACAAACTGGGCATAATTGGAGCCGGAAATGTAGGAGAGAGGTTGGCAGCAACAGCTACCAGACTTGGAATAGAGGTAATGAGATGTGATCCACCTCTTAAAGTGAGACTTCAAGAAGACCCCCTCTTTTTTTCAGAAGAAAAGCTTATCGAACGAGGTGTTGATACATCTTTTTATCCAGACAGATCAGGGCTGAGCAGCTCAGATTATTTTTCGCTTAATCAGGTTTTAAACAGTTGTTCAGTGATATCTTTTCATGTACCCCTTAACGAAGAGACTACCGGAATGTGTTCAAAGGAGTTCATGAGCAGCATAAATCAGGGAGCTGTACTTATTAACAGTTCCAGAGGAGAAATTTTTGACGAGGATGAGGTCATAAGATGCAGATCCAAATTGGGTGCACTTATTTCTGATGTTTGGTCGGGTGAACCTGAGATCAATCCAAAATATCTTGAGGTAACCAACATAGCAACTCCTCATATTGCCGGGTACTCTCTTGAAGGAAAAATCAATGCCACTGTGTTTACAGTGAGGAATATAGCAAAGCATTTTAAAATTGAGTCATTAATTGATTTCGTAATTAATTACCCGGACGAAGTTGACTCTAATACAATAATTGACAGCAGGCATTCGAAAGTTGAAATTATCACATGCATGACAGAGGATCGCTTTCCTATTATGCAGCAGGATAAGAGACTGAGAGATAATCCGCATAATTTTGAGAATTTGAGAACTGAGTATAAATATAGACGTGAATTCAGCGATTCTTTTTTGAAAAAGCTGGAAAAAGTTGCTAATTTAAAGTAGTTTATAGCATTATGTTTTCATCAAAAGATTACTATCAGATGGCCAGACTTGGCATAGACAGGGAAGATGTTTTAAAACAAATAGATACTTTTAAAAAAGGCTTTCCCTATCTTGAAGTTGTCTCCTCAGCAACTCCAAAAAAGGGGGTGAAAGTTCTCTCTGAGGCTGAAAAAAACAGAGCTATTCAAAGATATAGCTCCTTTGAGGGTACAATATGCAAATTTGTTCCTGCCTCAGGTGCAGCAACACGAATGTTTAAGGAGCTTTATGATATCATAAAAATCCAAAACGAAAGTCAAGAAGAGGTTAATCCTCTATCTGTAAGGTTCTTTAATGAATTGAAAAGGTTCCCTTTTTATGATGATCTGGAACAACTTGGAGCATTTAAAAGTGATGACAAGTCAGAGATTATCACGAAACTGCTTAACTCTGATGGCTTAAATTATGGACAACTTCCAAAAGGGCTGTTAAAATTTCACCGATACCCAAAAGAGACAAGAACACCTTTTGAAGAGCACTTAATTGAGGCTGCTGAATATGCCCGCTCTAGAGCAGGAGTAGCAACAATAACATTTACAGTATCTCCTGAACATACAGATCTCTTTAAAAGGCTTGCCGAAAAAGTTGAGCAAGAGTTCGAGAAGAGATATGGGTGTAAATTTGATATTATTTTCACTACACAGAAAAAATCGACAGATACTTTAGCTGTTGATCCTGCAAACACTCCATTCAGACTTAACGATGCTTCATTACTCTTCAGACCTGCCGGCCATGGTGCATTGATTGAGAACTTGAATGAGATGGATTATGATATAGTTATTATCAAAAACATTGATAATATTCCAATGGATAGATACCTGGAAAATAATTCATTATGGAAAAAAACACTCACAGGAGTATTGCTCGAAATAAGAGATAAGTTGTTTGGTTATCTACAGAGGATTGAGAGTGATTACTCGGAGCTTTTAGCTGAAGAAATTTATGAATTTTTCAAGTTAGAACTTTCTACCGAACTACCAAAGGTCCCAGATGCATTGAGGAGAGATTACCTGAGAGCAAAACTGGACAGGCCTGTAAGGGTTTGCGGTGTAGTGAAAAATCTTGGGGAGCCGGGAGGTGGACCTTTTTTGGTAAGAGACTCAGACGGCTCTGTTTCCCCTCAGATTCTGGAGGGAGCTCAACTTAATCTCAATGATAAAAGAACATTAGAAATTCTTGGAGAATCTACTCACTTTAATCCGGTTGATATAGTCTGCTCCTTTAAAGATCACCAAGGTGAAAAATTTGATTTAAAGCTATATACAGACTCTGAAACAGGGTTTATCTCAGAAAAAAGCCTAGAGGGCAGGAGTTTGAAAGCACTGGAATTACCCGGATTGTGGAACGGAGCAATGAGTAACTGGAACACTGTATTTGTTGAAGTTCCTCTCTCAACCTTTACCCCTGTTAAAACAGTATTTGACCTGTTAAGAGAGGAGCATCAGTAGA
>JAUYTX010000010.1 GCA_030695025.1 Bacteroidales bacterium
GAAAATATTCAATATAACTACCAAGGAGGAGTTTGAAAAGACAACTCTTGAAATCTTCAGAATTCAGAGTGAAAAATGCATACCCTACAGAGATTTTATCAATCTGGTGGGAATTAAAACATCGTCTGTTAATTCGATTGAAAAGATTCCCTTCTTACCCGTTTCCCTCTTTAAATCACACTCAATCATTTGCCAAGGACTTGAACCTGAAATAACTTTCACAAGCAGCGCAACAACTGGTATGATCCCATCAAGCCACCCTGTAGCAGATTTATCAATTTACAGGGAGAGCTTTTCAACGGCATTTCGCCTCTTCTGGGGAGAACCATCGGAATATGCAATTCTTGCATTACTCCCATCTTATCTTGAAAGAGAGGGATCTTCACTTGTCTATATGGCCGACAACCTGATAAAAGAGAGTCGTAACAGCGATTCAGGGTTCTATCTGTATGATTTTCGCACTCTTTACCAAAAACTCATATCTCTCAAAGAGAGAGGCGTTAAAACATTGTTGTTAGGGGTCAGTTTTGCTCTTCTGGAGTTTATCGACAAATATCAAATCAACTTTCCCGAACTGATTGTAATGGAGACAGGAGGAATGAAGGGGAGAGGCAAAGAGATATCCAGAGACCAACTTCACTCTGCACTCAAAAGTGGATTTGGAGTGAGTAAAATCGCATCTGAGTATGGGATGGCAGAGCTTCTCTCTCAGGCATACTCATACGGCGACGGACTATTTGAGACACCACCCTGGATGGAAATACTAATCAGAGATCTCTCAAATCCATTTCGTATCCTGTATGGTCATGCCACAGGAGGTATAAACATTATTGACCTGGCAAATATAAACTCCTGTTCATTCGTAGAAACCCAGGATATGGGAAAAAAAGAGGCCGGAAACACATTACGCATCTCCGGCCGTATTCAGAATTCAGAATTAAGAGGTTGTAACCTGCTTCTCGAACAGTAGTTTACTGACTAAACAGCATTTTACTGCTGGACAGCATTATATAGCCTGCAACTCTGTGTACAGGTCATTCAACATTTTTTCGTATTTCGCAGCCTCCTGAGCATATCCTCTGTTTGCAAAGATATCCTGCAGATAGTGCAGATAAGAAAGATTGCTTTCAAGATCACTCTTAGAGATGAATCTACCTCTGAAAGGAGTTGCAAAGAGTTTTATAGACCTAAGGGTTTCATCTGCAAACATGTCAGCAAGTTTGCTCCCCT
The DNA here is from genome assembly GCA_030695025.1 of Bacteroidales bacterium. Classification (GTDB taxonomy): domain Bacteria; phylum Bacteroidota; class Bacteroidia; order Bacteroidales; family UBA932; genus Bact-08. The sequence goes on from JAUYTX010000010.1 coordinate 1,231, forward strand.
TCTCTAGCTCCCCTGCCACCAAATAGGCATCAATAGTCTCAATAACAGAAAGCTCGTTAAGTGAATTTGACATTGCAGAACCGTTAAGAGGAAACTGAGAAGGTAACATCACCTCCTGCATACGGTCAAGAACCTCTACAGCCCTGATCGAATCTCCCGCCTCCATAAGAGCCCCTGCAGTCTGGCTGAAAATGTTTCTTACTGAGATAACAGCATTAAACGTTAGAAGGTTCTGATAATCAATATTTACAGTAGGATCGTTCATATTACCCCATTTGTAAACATTCATTACTAAATTGTACATCACATCAGGCTTCACTCTGCCCGGATTTCCGAAAGTGCTTCTGTTCTTGATTGGCACAAACTTATATGCAAATCCATTGTACTCTAGATAATCTCTAATACCTATCTCAAGGTCGCCACCCATGGCAACAAAATAAATCGGTCTGTCCCATTTGTAGTTTGCCAAAAGATCAAGTATCATCAACTCGCTCTTAATCATTGAATTTTTTCCTTCAGGAATATTGAGCTGAATTGTGTCAGGAACTAAGTGCGCCTCTGAGGCATCAATAATGCCGCTTTCAATTGCCTTTTGCTTATCTACAGGCAAAAGCAACTGTCTTGCAGCAAAGTAACTTAAAGATCCCCCAAATCGTGTTCTCACTTTAGCAGCAGGATTTGATATCAGGTCAATAACCTCTTTAATGTTAACCGGTCGTTTTAACCTGTCCACAACCTCAATTATTTCGTTTGTCCCATATATATACTCATGTCGTGGTATCGAAAATGGTAATGGTTCAGACTCGTAGGTTTTATATTGCATTTGATCAATATACCAATCTGTTCCCAGAAGTGAAGTGTTAACAATGCGAACATCTGTTCTTACCCCTTCAACCTCCTGCAGATACCACAACGGGAAGGTGTCGTTGTCACCGTGAGTAACAAGAATTGCCTGCTCACCGCATGATTGCAGGTAGTTGTATGCAAGGTCTCTTGCAGTATATCTGTTGCTTCTGTCGTGGTCATCCCAGTTTTCTGAAGCCATCTGTACGGGAACCAAAAGCACCACTGTACTTACGGCAATTGCTGAAATCTTTTCCGGGACCCACTTTTTAAGCTTCTCGTGAATTGCCATAACCGCGAGCCCGACCCATATAGCAAAAGCATAGAAAGAGCCCGCAAAAGCATAATCCCTCTCTCTCGGCTGGAACGGAGGCTGGTTAAGGTAAACCACAACAGCTATTCCGGTAAGTAAAAAAAGAAGCATGGTTACCCACCAGTTCTGTTTGTCTTTACCCAACTGGAAAAGCAACCCAATAATTCCAAGTAAAAGCGGAATCATATAGTAATGGTTCTTGGCTTTATTATTGACAATAATGTCAGGACCCTCTCTCTGATCACCAAGCCTTGCCCTGTCGATAAATCCAATACCGGACTCCCAGTTGCCCTTGATAATATCTCCCGGACTCTGTGCATGAAGGTCATTTTGTCTCCCGGCAAAATTCCACATAAAGTATCTGACATACATCCAATTTATCTGATAATCAAAAAAGTATGCCAGATTATCTTTGAAGAGAGGCATTTTGTGGTCGCTGCCTGTAATACTCTTGCCTCTGCCCTTTGTGTACTGCTGATAGAATTTTATATAGTCCGGGTTGTTACTGCTCCACATACGAGGGAACAACATTTTAGTTTCAGAGTCAAATTTTGGTTGTATAGGGCCATTTACAGACTCATACTTATCTCCGGTTTTTGCCCAGTATTTCTTGGATTGCCATTGATATGTTGAGGCATAGGTCTCTCCATAAATAAGAGGATTGCTGCCATACTGCTCTCTAGCCAGATAACGCACAAGAGAGAATGGGTTATCGGGCTGGTTTTCGTTTGTAGGAGTGTTTGCCGATGAACGGATAATGATAACAGCAAAAGCAGAGTAACCAATTACTATCATTGTGAATGACAGCATAATAATATTAAGCAACACCTTGGATTTCTTATAAGAGTACCATATGAGATAGAAAGATGCAGCCAAAACAAGAGATACAAATACTGCCGCGCCACTGTTGAATGGCAATCCGAATACATTGACAAACAAAAGGTCAAATATTGCTGCAGCTTTAGGCAGGTATGGAATTATTCCATACAGAACGGCAGCTAAAATAACTGCTGAAATACCCAGTACAATTATACTTCTCTTCTTGGTAACCTCGTATTTTTTGTAATAGTAAATGAAAACCAGGGCAGGAATAGTAAGTAGATTCAAAAGGTGAACACCAATTGAAAGCCCCATCAAAAAAGCAATTAGAACTATCCATCTGTTTGAATATGGTTCATTTGCCTCCTCTTCCCATTTTAACATAGCCCAGAAAACGGCTGCGGTAAACAGCGAAGACATCGCATATACCTCGGCCTCAACGGCAGAATACCAGAATGTATCTGAAAAAGTGTAAACCAATGCTCCCAAAACACCTGCACCCAAAACAGAAATTGCATTTGGCAGATTAAGCTCTTTACCTCCCTTTTCGAGAATTCTTCTTCCAAGGTGGGTAATTGTCCAGAACAGGAACATAATTGTAAGAGCAGAACAAATTGCACTCATTGAATTGACCATCATTGCAGCCTTTTCCGGCCCGGCAAAGAGGGTGAAAAAACGGGCTATCAGCTGAAATACAGGATTTCCCGGAGGGTGTCCGATTTCTAGTTTGTAAGAAGAGGCAATAAATTCACCGCAATCCCAGAAACTTGTCGTGGGTTCGATTGTCGATAGATAAACGAATGAGGCAACAAGCAGGAGCGCTGCTCCTATCAAATTGTCAATCTGTTTGAACTTTTTTAATTCCATATGATTTATCCGGTAAGTTGCACATTAAAAGACAAAGATACTATTTTGGATTTTTCTACCTAAATTTGCATAAATAAAAAAAAAGATGGCGGAAAATGACTGGAAGAGCAGATTAGGTGTCGTATATTCCACCAATTCAGATTTCGGCTACAAAAGTGATGCCGCGGACGAGCAACCGGATACCCTGCACCCGTCTAAGCAGAGGCTCATTGTAAAGATTGACAAGAGAAACCGTGGAGGGAAGCAGGTGACTCTTATTACAGGGTTCACAGGTAAGGCCGAAGATCTTGAAAAGCTGGGCAAAGAGCTTCGCACAAAATGCGGAACAGGAGGAAGCGCAAAAGATGGAGAGATTGTAATTCAGGGGGATTTCCGTGAGAGGGTTGTCTCATTGTTAAGCTCTATGGGATATAACGCAAAGAGGGGTAATTGATGCAGATTAGAGACACCATAACTATTACAGACTCGCTGTCAAGCAGATTCATTGTATTTGAAAGGGAGCAAGTTTTCACAGCCAGAAAAGTTCTCCCCGTAGATTCACTTTGGAATACAACCGTAATTTCTCAAAGCCACATGGGAAAAATCAGGGAAATATCCACCGGAGAGAGTTACCTGGAATCTTCATTAATTTTGCTTTTCATAATAATTACCCTGTTTTTTTTCAGAGAGATTTTAAACACAATCCCCTCAATATTTAAATCACTGCTTAGCCATAAGGAGCATGTACGTCTGGAGGAGAAGTTGTCTGCATCTACTCAAAGAAACATTACAGCCCTTATTGCCGCCCTCTTTTTCCCTATATTTCTTACAATAACAATCGGAGATACAGTTTCGGCATACTCTGGCATTCCAGGCTGGTTACAATTTGTTTTTGGCCTTGGACTTGTAATCGCTTACTGGGTTTTTAAGAGCCTGGTACTTAAATTTCTCGGCTGGATAACAAAAAACAAGCATATTTTCAACCTTATCGGGAAAATTGGTTACAATCACCTTATTATGGCAGCACTATTCTCAACTCCCATACTGCTATCCCGATTTTTTATCCCTGAACTTGAATTTTCTCTTTTCTATAAATTACTCATTTACTGCATAGTATTAATATACGCACTATATTTGATAAGGGTTTATCAGACAATAATCATAAATCGTTTTTCACATATTTTCTATATTGTGTATCTTTGCAGCGTTGAACTGCTACCTATAGCACTATTCGCCAATTTTTTACTCTCCTACCAATAGTATGAAAATTAAAAGGATACTCATCTCACAACCCGCCCCGACTAACGGTTCTCCATATACAGAACTAATATCAAAATACAAGATTGGAATAGATTTTATTCCCTTTTTTCGTGTTGAGCCTGTACAGGTAAAGGAGTTTCGTCTGCAAAAGATCAACATTCTTGATCACACTGCAATTGTCTTTTCATCAAGGACAGCTATAGATGCATTTTTTAAAATAACTGAAGAGCTTAGAATAACCATTCCGGAAACCATGAAATACTTTTGTGTTTCAGAGGCTATTGCTCTCTATCTTCAAAAGTATATCGTTTATCGCAAGAGAAAGATCTTTTTCGGTAACGGTAGCAACTGCTCAATAATTGACATAATCGGGACCAAGCACAAAGCAGAGAGCTTTCTTTTGACAGTTACCGACAACATCAAAACTGACCTTAATAAGATATTCACCAAGTCTAAACTGAAGCATTCGAGCGCCATTCTCGTTAACACCGTACCTAGTGATCTTAAAGGCATTAATTTAAATTCATACGATATGGTTGTGTTCTATAGCCCTTCGGATGTAAAATCCCTTTTGGAGAACTTTCCGGAATTCAAACAAGACTCTCTTCTGTTTGCAACATACGGACAAACAACTCTTAAAGCTCTCAAGGCCGCAAAACTATTACCAACTGTAGTTGCTCCATCTCCGGAAGCACCATCAATTGCAAGAGCTCTTTATATATACCTGGACCAAAAATAGCAGGACACTGCTTTAACCTAGTGAACAGTCAGACAAATTTTAAATTTGGCAAAAGCATTAAGCTTTGCTCCGAAACAAAGATTTCTGAACTGTTTCGAGAGGGCGCAATTGTATATAATCACCCTTTTAAAACATATTACCGTTCCAACAACCTAAATGTTTCCAGGGTATTAATATCTGTTCCTAAGAGGGCATTTAAGAGAGCCGTTGACAGAAATTTCATAAAGAGAAGAATAAGAGAGGCTCTCCGGTTAAACCACTTTGCCCATTATTACGAGAAATGCATTGATCTTTCAATTGTATACATTGGAAAGGAATTACCCGAAACTGCAATAATAAATCAAAAAATCAAGGATGTTCTGGATAAGATTAAAAGAGGCCATAAAGATGCTCCTGTCACTGCCGTTTCTAATACTGATTAAGTGTTACCAGTTGTGCATCTCTCCGCTTAAACCACCTACATGCAGATATACTCCTACCTGCTCTGCTTACTCAATTGAGGCCATTAAAAAACATGGCCCGTTTAAGGGCCTGTGGTTAGCTATAAAACGAATATTAAGTTGTAATCCATGGGGCGGCAGCGGTTATGACCCCGTTCCCTGAACATCATCGGCAAACCCGAATCTCTCCATAATCTTATCCATATTTTTCTCTCCTTTGGCCAGAGCCATAATCTCCGGTTTTGAAGCCTGTGTCAACTCCAGAAGCACAAGGCCATCTACGCAGTAATTAAAGTCAGGATCGACATTAAATGAGATAATTTTACAGTTTATTTTCAAATACTTCTTAATTAAAGTGGGAAGTCTGTACTCATTGTTGCTTAACCTCAAAAGAAACTTGTCGAACTTTTCCAGACTCTCCATTTTATTGTACAAAAGGTGGTCAACTGAGGTTTTCATATAGTCAGGGAAAAACGGATTGCTGGGAATAACATGCTTTGCAAGATCCCCGGCCGAATGGTTTTGCTTAATATAGTGCACAATTAGGCTTCTGTAAAACTTTGGATACCAAGAACTGATACTTACAGGCCCAAGAAGATATTTGATTTCCGGGTGATTTACTACGGAAAAGAACAGTCCTTTGATAAGGAGTATAAGCGGAAGAGCCTCTTTCTGGTAATCGAGAACTACAAAAGAGCGTCCCAGCTCTATTGACTTTGACAGTATCGGGTGAAATGGCTTTTCGTAGTCAAACAATGACCTTGTATAGAACCCCTTTACCCCTTTGGATTTCATAATTTCGTTACCAAATCCAAGGCGATACGCTCCTACGAGTCTGGTTCTTTGCCTGTCCCAAAGAATAAGATGCTTGTAATAATCGTCATATGAGTCAAGATCCAACGGTCTACCTGTCCCCTCCCCAACTGCTCTGAACGCCTCCTCTCTTCTGCGGCCAAGTTCATGCATCATCAAAGGAATGGACTTGGAGTCGGTTAGATAACAACTGTAATGACCATTTGTGAATATGTGTTTGTCAGGAGAGAGAGCATTTATCTCCTTTTGCATCGCCCTTCTGTTTTTTGGAAGCGCAATGGGTTCAAGATCTTTCCTCTCCTCAACCTTTTTAATATTGTTATTAATATTCGCCTCCAGTGCGTAAACCCTGGAGCGTACCAACAGGCTTAGATTTTTAATATCCTTTTGCTCTGCGATTTCAGACTGTAGAATTGGCCTGCCTATACACAGTTTAAAACATCTGTTTTTTTTGTTAAGAAGCTCTAAAGGAAGTCTGGCCGTTCTAAGCATAGGGTGTATTTTGCCTATCCAGTGAAAGAACCTTGAATTTGAACCGTGGAAATATACAGGAACAACGGGAACGTTAGCGTTTTTTATAAGCTTGATAACTGACGGATTCCACTCTTTATCCCTGATAACGGATGTTCCGTAGGTTGTTGAAACCTCCCCTGCAGGAAACAAAGCTATTCCTCCCCCTTGGTGCAGATATTCAATTGCGCTTCTTAACCCCGAGTAACTTCCCGATAGCTCCGGTCTGTCACTGAATGGGTTAACAGAGAAGAAAAAATCATTGATGTTTGGTATATGGGATAAAAGAAAATTTGAAATTGTTTTAACATCCGGGCGTATTGAACTGAAAATATGCAGCAATAAAATTCCGTCGATTCCTCCGTAGGGGTGGTTGGCGACAACAATAAACGGACCCTCTTGCGGGATGTAATCCATCTCCTTCTCGTTCAGATCAAAAGAGACGTTAAAATCCTTTAGCACCGCTGCTGTAAACTCTCTTCTCTTATATTGGGATACACGGGCATAGGTATTATTAACTCGGTTCAGGCCAATAAGGCACATAATTATCGAAGCGCCAATATCACCTAAGAAACCACGAAGCTTAAAAGCCCGCTTAACATCTGCTCTAGAAACAAGTTTAGTTGCCATATCCAAACACAAATATAAGATAATTGTTACTTTTACAAAAAAAGAGTTTCCTAACCGCTAACGTATGACAGAAAACCCTCATAAGGTTTCACTAAAAGAGAGAGTTAAAATGTTACCCTCACTCCCCGGAGTGTACAGATTTATCAATAAAGAGGGCTCAATAATTTACATCGGGAAGGCTAAAAGCCTCAGAAACAGAGTTTCTCAGTACTTTCAACCTGAAGATACTCTTTCTGCAAAAACAAGGGTAATGGTCTCCCGGATTGCATCTATCGAGCACATGGTAGTTGATAGTGAGGCCGACGCTTTATTGCTTGAGAATAATCTCATTAAAGAGTTCCAGCCCAAATACAACATAATGCTCAAAGACGGAAAGACCTACCCCTGGATTTGTGTCAAAAATGAGCCTTTCCCAAGAGTTTACATCACAAGAAGAGTGGTAAAAGACAAATCTCTCTACTTTGGACCATACAGCTCAGCTTCAATGGCATACAACCTGATTGAGCTTATAACATCGTTGTTTTATCTTCGGGATTGCAAGCTTTTACTGTCAGACGAGGCAATTGCACAACAGAAATATCGTCCCTGTCTAAAGTATCATATTGGCAAATGCAAGGCTCCCTGCGTTGGAAGGTTCAACCATGCCGAATATAATAACCAGATAGAGAAGATTGTAAAATTACTTAAGGGAGATATCGGACAGTTAGTTTCGGAATTCCGTGAGCAGATGAAAGAGCATGCAGCAGCTCTAAGGTTTGAAGAGGCACAACTTTTTAAAGAGAAAATTGAGCTGATTACAGGGAACAACAACAAATCTCTTGTAGTGAGTCAGACAATTACAAATGTTGATGTCTTCTCCCTGATCTATGACACAGGCATCTCTTTCGGCAACTACATAAGAGTTGTAAACGGCAGCATAATCCAGTCATTGAATCTGGAATTTAAGCTCCCTATTGAGGAGAGTAAAGAGAGCGTTTTAAGCCTCTTTATTGCAGAGATGCATTCAAAATTCGGAGACGCTTCCAAAGAGATTATTGTCCCTTTTATTCCGGATAGTGAAGCACTTGCCGCCAAATGCCATGTGCCTGTGAAGGGAGATAAATTCAAACTTCTCAAACTAAGCGAAACAAATGCAAACCAACTTAAAACAGAGAAGATCAAGCAAGAGGAGAATCTAAGACCCGACGAGCATAAAGCCAGAGTAATGAACACCCTGATGAGAGATCTGAGTATGAAGGTGGAGCCAAGGCATATAGAGTGTTTTGACAACTCCAACATTCAAGGCAAGTTTGCCGTATCGGCCTGTGTTGTATTCAGAGACGGAGTACCAAGCAAGAAGGAGTACCGACATTTTAACATCAAAAAGGTAGTGGGGGCAAATGATTTTGCCACAATGAAAGAGGTTGTCAACAGAAGATACTCCAGAACACTTGCCGAGGGAGGAGAGCTACCTCATCTTATAGTAATTGACGGAGGTAAAGGTCAACTCTCTTTTGCGTGGGAAGCACTCCGGGAACTTGGACTCGAGAATAAAATCAAGATAATCGGCATTGCAAAACGACTTGAAGAGCTTTTAGTGCCGGGCGATCCACACCCGCTGTTCCTTGATAAAAACTCAATTTCTCTTAAAGTTATTATGCATTTGAGAGATGAGGCGCACAGATTTGGCATCTCCCACCACAGAGATAAAAGAAGCAAAGGCCAGTTAGAGACAGAGTTAAGTTCAGTCCCGGGAATAGGCTCTAAAAGCGAAGAGAAACTGCTTAGAAAATTCAGAAGTTTGGGTGCAATAAAGAGGGCATCATTCGAAGAGCTGAAAGAGGTTGCTGGAACAGCAGCTGCCAAGGCAATTACTCTCTATTTTTCGAAAGCCTGACCCAGGTAATCCATCCGTTTATCGAATTTGCCAGATAGAAGATCCACATTATCACCATCAGGGCAGAGTGTGACTCCCCTTTTAAAAGAGCAATGCTCCACATTACTATACTTATGATGTTAACTGCAACCCACAATGTCCATTGCTCCATAAAGCGCCTGACCATCAAAAACATAGCAATGACAGAAAGAACTGATGTTGCAGAGTCCTTTACAGGCTGAGGATCATTAAACAAATATAATATCCATGCAACTATAGCTGTAAGCAAAATACTGGTCAAGGCAAGATAAACCCTCTCACGGGCAACCATCCTTCTTGCAACCACAGTAACCGATTCGGCCTCCTCTCTTCTTCTGACCCAACTGTACCAACCGATAAATTGCATTGGAAAGTAGTAGAGGGCATTCAGAGCAGCGTCTCCGTAAAGCCCTGCTTTATAAGAGATGAAGGCGTATAGCGAAACATTTACAACACCAAAAATGTAATTTAAAATATTCCCTCTGGCTACTAAAACAACACAAATCACTCCGGTAACTCCGGCCAAAGACCCAACAACATCAACGCTCTGCTCAAGTATGGAGTGGATAAGATTGGCAGCAATAATTCCCAGAATAAGTATCCAGTCAAAAAGTGTAAGTGTGTTAATCTGTCTAAATTTTAGCATTAGAGTGGAGTTTTAAACAGAAATTCAAAAAAGGATCTTTTCTCTCCTGTGTAACCTGCTCTGACACCAACTTCCAGAGGATATGATATGCCAATGAGGTTTACATCAAAAATAATATCGCTGCCGGCCGAGTAGAGGGTTTCGGCATCTCGTTCTGACCCGTTTCTTGTAAATGAAATAAACGGTATCATCTGAACTCTCTTTATGTACAAAAGCGATGTCAGCGAAAGATCTCCCGTAAAGAGAGGCATTGCATATTCTGCCATTACGCCGGCAGCCCATCTGCTATACCTCGAAGAGTAACCTCTCGGGAAACCAATAAGGCTCGACATCAGATAGTTTTTGTTCTCATAGAACTGCTTTTGAGCCGCCACCGACAACTTAACTCCGTGATTTGCTCCTATTCCCGGCAGATATCCGTATAGAGAAGAGTATATTATTGATCCGAAATTCTCTCCTGCAAAAGGTACTAAAGCAATCTGGAAAGATGCCCCTGCTCCAAACCTTGGAAAGAGATCCCTGTGAGACATTCCCATTACACTGTAAAAATTCACACCAAAATTGAGATACTGGTAGTTTGAAAATTTATCATTGTCATAAGAGAAAAAGGAGTCATTGGTGTATCTCCAGAGCATTTTTGGAACAACTCCTCTGAACCACCCTCCGCTATTAAACGTCAGCGGTACATAAACCAACAGATGTGAGTTCAAATATGGCCTTCCCTTTATAGTATCTTTCTGTATTACAGGCCTTTTACCCGGCTCCCTGATTAGGGTGCTGCTGAAACGGTCTCTATCGTTTATGTCTGCTTTAATTTCAATAACAGGGTAGAGGCCCCGGTAGGTAAATTTGAAATGGCCTGAATGAAAGCCAGCTCTCCATGAGTAACCTGCCATTCCAAATGCTGTACTTAGCGAGTTCTGGGAGTATAGAATAAATCCCGGAGTCGCAATATCATAAACGCTCTCATAAGTCAGGCTTTTTATATTGTCAATATTGTAATAAACCGGGGCCCACGAGTGAATGTTTATCATGCCCGACAATTTACCATACCTCTTTGCCTTATAATTGTCTGTTTTGAAAGGCACTACAGTATCGGCCTTAAACCCTTCTCTTAAAGAGAGGTACTCTGCAATTTCGTCCTTATAGGGTTTTGAAAAATCAGCGGGAGCCCACAACATTGAATCCTGGTCTGCCCTGACGGCACTATAACCCTTGTGTGAAAAATCAGAGTAGAGAAGCTCTTTTTGGTTATTTGAAAAAGAGAAGGAGGCTACTCCAAAACGTGAATTGGTAAGTCGTCTTAAAAACTTTGATTCAGGAGAGTAGCAATAAATATTATTAACCCCGTTAAGGTCACTGACAAAGAAGAGCTCTCCTTTACTTAATTTGAGATTTTTCAAAGATCTGCTCTGCTCTTTGACCTCTATGCTCCACACTCCTGTTTCTCTGTCATAAACATAAATTCCTGCACCCTTTTCTGTAAGTAGGATGGCATAAATAAGGGCTCCTGACGATACCACCTCCTTAAGCTGAGCTCCAAACGGTGCTGAAACAGACTCCTTGAGACCAAATGTCTGGCTATCCAATATTGTAACAGCAGATGAACCCTCCACAGGGTATGTTACGGTAAAGAGCTCGTTATTGCTGAAGTGAAGAGCAAAATGTGCCCCTTTTCTGGTATGACGGCTCGTAGAGCCCGTTTTCAAATCATATGAGAAGATATCAGAAAAACTCTCCATCTCCCATCTTGGAGACCCGATAAATTCTGTCCAATAAAGCTTGTCCTGATTAATTACAATCGGGGAACTTACTCGTCCCATATACTTTAATATGTGCTCTTCACCTTCCGGATCAATTTTTACAAGCCGCCTTATTCTGCCAAGATCACTTTTTAGAGCAATGGTTGTGTCCCCATCACTTTCTATCAGGTTTAGGTATGAGGTAAACTCCCTCTGTTTTAGGTTGACAACATTATACGGTGTTAATGCACCTCTTAACGAATCCTCAATGCTCCACCTGGATGTCATTACACTCTTCAGAAATTCAAAGTTCTCTTTCTTAGTCATTCCGGTAAAGTCTCTGTATGCTCCTCTGTCTGCCCAGGGGTTATAGAATCGGTTAACAATCTGCCTTGTTACATCGTCAAGGTAGTAGTAGTTACCTGAATTGAACCGAATAAAGGAGCTCATCATATAACCGAAACTGTAAACATCGGGAACATAATCTTTGTATGAGCCCTTAGTCCACCGATGCCAGCTTCTGAAATCATCGTTTAAAAAGGCCGCCCTGAAGTACATAAGATGGTCGGGATCTCTCCCTCTTCCGGCAGATGAAAGGGCTGTCTCGGCTACAACTGCATCGCCCTCCAGTTTCCATGTGTTCATGTAAAGACCCACCCCTATTGCTGCCGCTTGCTCTCCTATAAGCCAACCAAGAGGTTTAAAGATACCCCTTTCAAATTTATTAACCTGTGCAAGGTGTCTTAACTCATGTATAATAAGGTGCTTTGCCCATTCTGTGTGATATTCGCTGTCCCACGGCGGTCTTGTGATTAATTCGATTCTTTTGGGAGCCCACCCTACCATTCCGTTACTCATCAGATTATAGGGGTGAAGAACGATATCAGATTTTGATGGTTTTGAACGAAGAGGAGCAAAAACAGCTTCTCTCAGATGTTCGGAATAAAAGGCGTATCTTCTTGCAAGAGAATCAATTTCCTTAGGGAATATAATTTTATGGTCAGCAGTCTCAATGTACATCCACTTTGCCCTTGCAGGATCACTACCGGTGCTGAAAAACTGGGCATTAAGAGGAATTGTTACAAAAATATTAAGCAACAAAAGAGCGGTAAAAAAAGTATTCAGCGTTGGCCTACTGTTCATTATAAATACTATAAGATGCTTTTGAATATTTCCAGTAATTACGAAGGTAGCAAAAAGGTTTCAAATTTTTTAAGGGGTTAATTATATGCTTTATATTTGCAACACAATTCATCATAAAAATTAATGGATATCATTTATCAGGTACTGAAAGTTCTGGGATCCCTTGGTCTTTTCCTATATGGAATGACGATTTTAAGTGAGGGGCTTCAGAAGGTCGCCGGAGATAAAATGCGAAGCATTCTTGCGGCAATGACCTCAAACTCATTCAAACGGGTACTCACCGGGCTATTTATCACCGCCATCATTCAGTCATCAAGCGCAACAACCGTAATGGTTGTTAGTTTTGTGAATGCCGGCCTTCTCTCTCTTGCTCAGTCTGTTGGTGTTATTATGGGTGCCAATATAGGAACAACAGTCACCGCATGGATCATTTCATTGTTGGGATTCAAGGCTGACATTGCTGTACTTTCTATTCCTCTTATAGGGGTTGGTTTCACATTTATGATGTTTAAATCAAAGAGAAGAAAGTCAATCGGAGAGCTGATTATCGGCTTTGCCCTTCTCTTTCTGGGGCTCAGCTTTCTCAAAGAGTCGGTACCGGATCTCAAATCTACACCTGAAGTTCTTGAATTTCTCAAAGAGTGGACAAGTTTTGGCTTCTTCTCAATCCTGATTTTTGTTGCAATAGGAACAGTGCTTACTATTGTACTTCAGTCATCCAGCGCCACCATGGCTCTTACTCTGGTAATGTGTTCATTTGGATGGATTCCTTTCGAAATGGCGGCAGCTATGGTACTGGGAGAGAATATAGGAACAACCATAACCGCCAATATAGCAGCAGCGGTGGCAAACGTCTCGGCACGAAGAGCTGCTCTTGCGCACTCGGTGTTTAACCTATTCGGGGTCACCTGGGTGCTCATTTTCTTCGCCCCAATCCTAAGGCTTGTTTCATATATTACCGTAAGTGTAGGAGCAGGCGACCCATTTATTAATGCAGGGTCGACCCTTTACGGAGTTTCATTCCTTCACACGTTGTTCAACCTCACAAACACACTGATACTTGTATGGTTTACACCACAGATTGTAAAATTTGTAAGCTACGTAATTAAAGCCCCTAAAACTGAAGAGGTTTTCAGGTTGCAGTATATTCAGGGAGGCCCTTTGAGCACAGCTGAATTATCTCTTACACAGGCCAAGCAGGAGATTGTAAATTTTGCAAGACTTGCTAAGAGGCAGTTTGAATATGCCAAAGAGGCCATTCATGGCAACGATAAAGAGAACTTCGAAGAGCTTTTCACAAAACTGGAACATTATGAGCAGATTACAGATCGAGTTGAACTTGAAATTGCCAACTATCTTAACGGCATTTCAGAGGGCGAACTGAGCGAAGAGTCCGGAAGAAGACTTCAGGCAATGTACACTATAATCAGCGAAATTGAGAGCATCGGAGACTCCGGATACAACATTGCAAGAATACTCCAGCGCAAAAGGGTTCACAATAAAAAGTTTGACAAAGATATGCTCAAGAAGATTGACCATTTGTTAAATCTTTTGGACAATGCCTTTGATCAGATGATCACTAATCTTGAACTTGGTTACACAAAAATTAATAACATTGCCAATGCCGAGGATGCAGAAAACTCAATAAACGAGTACAGAAATCACCTGAAAGAAGAGCACCTTATCAATCTGGAAAATAACGTTTATAACTATCAAACCGGCACATTCTATATGGACATTATTGCCGAATGCGAAAAGGTTGGTGACTATATTATTAATGTTTCTGAGGCGATAATTGAAATTCAGTAAGTGTAAAACATAAGATAATGAAGAGACTTATTTTAGTATTACTGCTGGTTACAGGCATAAGCATAAGCTTAACCGCCTCCAATGACTCAATACTTCTCGTATCCTCAAAATGGAGCATCACAGATATCGCTCCGGGAATAGTCCACAAACAGATTCACTTTTCAAACGGTGAACTTTTTGGATCAAATCAGTTTATAAACATTATTGAGGTCAATCCATCAGCAGGAAGGATGGTAGAGATTATCCCCAGTCCGATACTTATAGAGACTTCAAAACTTGCCTCACAAAACGAAGCAATAGCTGCAATCAACGGCTCTTTTTTTAAATTCAACTACGAGCACAACACCGTTGATTACAACTCAGTAGATTACATAAGAAAAGAGGGAAGAGACCTTGCTCCCAACACATACGAAAGAAACAGAAGGGCCATGCACCAAAGAGGAGCACTGGCCATTCACAACAATAAGTTTTACATTCTCAAGGCCGATCAGCTTAAGGAGTGGGAAAGATTCATTTTAGCCGATGAGGTTATTACTACAGGCCCGTTACTCAGGGTAGCAGGCATTGACGAAACTCTCGAAAATTCATCATTTTACACAACCCGCCACCCGCGTACAGCAATGGCAAAGAGGGAGGATGGAACAATTATATTTTTTACTGTTGACGGTCGTGCAAAAGAGTCATTTGGAATGTCTTTAAAAGAGCTTCAAAACACACTCAGATGGCTTGGAGCCTCAGATATCATCAACCTTGACGGAGGCGGATCAACAACAATGTTCATAAACGGTGTCGGTTCTAACGGCATTGTGAACCACCCGACAGACAACAGAACATTTGATAACCTTGGAGAGAGAAAAGTGGCGAATATCGTCATCATCAAATAGCCTATGGGCTCACGGTCACTTTTTATCTACACACACCCCTCGACATTTGTAAAGGGAGACATCACGATCCTTAAAAAGAGATATGATGTAACGGAATATTGCTTTAAAAACAACCCAAAAAAGAGAATGCCCTTCTCTCTTACCGGTCAGTTTTTCTATCTGCTTTTTAATATTTACAAATTCGATCTTGTATACATCTGGTTTGCAGATTACCACTCTCTGCTTCCTATTCTCTTTTCACGACTGACCGGGAAAAAATGCTATCTGGTAATTGGCGGATATGACGTTTGCAGGGAGAAAAAATATGGCTATGGAAGCTTTAGCAACAGATTAAGAGCATCATTCGCATATCTGTCAATTCGTTACGCCACCATAAACTTGTGCGTTTCAAAAAACATAGAGCGAATAGTTTCTGCAATTGTTCCAAAATCAACCCACATAACAGTTTACAACGGAGTTACCATAAAGTCGGAGTTTGACGGAACACAGCAGAAAGAGAGAATTGTTCTCTGCGTAGCTCTTGTCTCAACCCTTCAGGCATTCTACATTAAAGGCATTGACAGGTACAACACACTGGCACAAGAGATGGGTGACACTCACTTTACTCTTGTGGGCTGCAACCCTGCCATTTTTGAAAAAGCAGGAGTCAAAAAGGCCAAAAACCTCAGGATAATCCCCGTCCTGGAACACTCAAAACTGGCACTGCTGATGAGCAGAGCAAAAGTCTACTGCCAGCTCTCCCGCCGTGAGAGCTTCTCCCTCGCTCTTGCCGAAGCCATGTATCACAACTGCATTCCCGTAATTACCAACACCGGAGGTATGCCCGAAGTGACCGGAGGTCTGGGCTACTGCATAAATCCCGAAAGCACTGACTTCACACTTTGTCTGGCAAATGCCGTCAGAAAAGCACTCGAAGAGCCCCTCAACACTTCCCTTCGCAAACGCATAGAGCAAAACTTCTCCGCATCACACAGAGAGCAGGCAATAAATCTCCGCGCCAGTTTGTGGTAAGCATTTAGATATAAGCTCATTAAAAATAAGCCAATTTTAACTAAAAAAGCTGGCTCATTTTCATTTTACTGTATTTCAGCAATATACCACAAATTGGCGCGGAGATTTTTTGCGCGGCACGGAGATATCTGCGTTTAAAACTCACCAAAAAGCAACATCTGTTTTTTAGCTGATTTTCTGCAGGGTTTTTCGGAAAAAGGCTGAGGACCGTTCAACGACCAACGGGAGGCGTTCCGCAAGCCCCGAAAAAGACAAAGAAAATGGCGTTAAGAAAAACTGCGTTGCGATTGGTGAGCTTTGGCAGATTTTAAGTCTTTGCCTTAATGTCTATATATCAATGGTTTGCAAATGTAACAATTCAAAAAACGGTAACCGTTCATTGAGCCCCGCCTTGGTATTACAAAAAAAAGGATCTTCAAAATTGAGGATCCTTTATTATTAGCTTGTCTTCTAGTGGTTTCCATTTATTTGGGAGTAGTTCATGAAGCTTGAGGTGATTGTGGTCCATA
>JAUYTX010000022.1 GCA_030695025.1 Bacteroidales bacterium
AATCCGGAAACGGGATTTTTTAGCAATACGGTTTACAGCATCATTCAGGATAAACGGGGTGATTTATGGTTTGGAACAGGTGGAAACGGCCTTGTACGATTTGATGGAGTATCCTTTCAACAGTTTGAAGAGGAGTCAGGCTTAAACAATAATCATGTTTTGTCTCTTTTGCAGGATTCCAAAGGCAATATCATAAGTGGAACAAGATTTGGTATCAATAAACTTAAGGCAGATAATATCGAGCAGGTTGTTAATCACACTGGAAGTCCTTTTTTCAAAAGTTATAATTTTGAAGATGGTTTTATTGGCATAGGTTGCAATTTGGGAGCAATTGCAGAGATAAATGACGGTAATATTTGGATTGGGACTACTGACCGCCTTACAATATTCCACTACAACAGAAAAGAGATAATTACATCAAAGCCTTCGCTGATGCTCACAAATATTCAGCTTTTTAATGAAAATATTCCATGGGAGGAGTTTACATCAAAAAGAGATACTACTTTAATACTTCAAAATGGAGTGAAAATTAAGAACATAAGCTTTGATGATATTTCAAGATGGTATGGTATCCCACAGAACCTTAAACTACCTCATCATTACAACTATATTTCATTCAATTATAATACCATCAGTCATACTCAAATACAAAAAGCACGTTACAGATATATACTTGAGGGGCTTAATGACAATTGGAGTTCTTTTACCGACAGAACTGAAATCTCTTTTGGGAATCTTAATCCAGGAAAATATACCTTCAATGTGCAGGCGATAAACAGCGAGGGAGTATGGAGTGATGTTACCTATTTCACTTTTAAAATTAAACATCCATGGTGGCGTACCTGGTGGTTTTATAGTGCCCTGGGATTATTGTCAATATTATTAATTTATAATGTTGTAAGACGAAGGGAACATAAGCTTATGAGAGATAAGCAACTGCTCCAATCCAAAGTGAACGAAAAAACGCAGGAACTTCTTGATAAAAACGAAGAGCTGCAGATAATCAACCTGGAAAAGGATAAGCTACTATCAATAATTGCACACGATTTGAGAGGTCCGTTTAATGGGTTTTTGGGTCTTTCGGAGATATTGGCGCATAACCTGAAAGATCTTACAGAGGATGAAATAAGTGATATAGCTACAAACCTCAACTCTTCTGCTCATAATCTCTATAATCTTCTTGAGAACCTTCTTCAATGGTCCAGAATGAGGCAAACCTCCTACCCTTTCAACCCGACTGTAAAAAAACTCAGCTCTCTTATTGAAGATAACATGGCCATCCTTTTGCAAACTGCCGGTTCAAAAAATATAAAATTACAGTACAGCGTTCCTGAAAATATTGAAGTTTTTGTTGACATTAATATGTTTCAGACAATTATCAGGAACCTCGTTTCTAACGCAATTAAATTTACCGGAACGGGGGGAGAGGTGGCATTAATCTCGCAAAAACTAAATGAAAACGAGGCTACCGTATCGGTCAGAGATACCGGAATTGGTATGTCTAAAGAGGTAATTGAGAATCTTTTCAAGCTAAACACAATTTCAAACCGCCCGGGAACCGAAGGCGAGCCCAGTAGCGGACTCGGGTTAATAATATGTAAAGAGTTTGTTGAAAAGCACGGTGGAACCCTTTGGGCTGAGAGCGAAGAGGGTAAAGGGTCGTTTTTCAACTTTACAATTCCAATTCACGACACACAAAAAAACAAGAAAAAATGAAAAAAAGATACCTGCTGTTAATCTATGCATTAGTTTTAACATTAACCGGTTGCGACAAGCTCAAAGAGCTGGCAACTTTAAGAATCAACACAAAAATTGAGACAGAGATACCGATTGTTATTGCAGCAAATCTCCCTGCCGGTTCAGCATTAGGAGAAAATATCCATATACCTCTGAACTTCTCTGAAACTCACGTTATAAAACTTCAGGACAACTTTGACATTCAACCATATCTAAAAAAAATAAAGGAGATAGATCTTGGTTCTGTCGAGATTACTGCTTTGGGAATGCAACCCGGGCAGGTGATAAATTCTGTAACCCTGGAGGTTGAAGGAATTGGTCATATTTTAACTCTTACAAATATCTCTGCAACAAATAATACCTTTAAACCTGCAATACCTCAATCATTGCTGGATGATGTTTCAAATAAATTTTTAAAAGAAGAGAAGATAACTGTCACGGTTTACGGTAGTGCTAATACTCCTATGTCTATTTCAGTAGGAATAAGTATTGAGGCCGGTATAATCGCTTACGTTTTAAAGTAGCAACTCTTTATTCTAAAGCTCCTTTGATCTGCTTTGTGCCATATTGATAACATTTTCAAAATGTGTGTCAATGTGGTTTTCATTCAGGTAATTAAGTCCTGCTTCTGTGGTTCCACCTTTGCTTGCGATGTTTGATATTAGTTCATCAATGGAAAAATTGTTGCAGTTGTTTCTGTAGTATGCTGCAGTGCCTTCGAGCAATCCGGCGAGCATGTTATTCATTTGGTTATCCTTTAGGCCCAGTTCTCTGATTTTCTCTTTCTGTACATCAATCAGTTTTAATAAAAAGGCCGGGCCACTTCCGAAGATTGCGGTAAAGAGGTCGAAATGGGTCTCGTCGATTTCAATTAACTGACCTGAGCTTTGAAGCATTTTTTTTGTAAAATTTTTGTGTTTGTGTACAGCGTGATTGGTTGTATAGGCTGTGACCGAGTTGCCATATTCCATGGCCAAATTTGGCATTATTCTGATAATGGGCATTTTATGACCCAGTGCATGTTCAATGTAGGCAATTTTTTTCCCGGCAACAGGCGAAATTATAAGTTTATCATTGATGTTGGTGTTTGCTAGTTGACTTAGAACTTCGTCAAGATTCTGTGGTTTTACACCTAACCATATTATATCTGAGTTGGCAACCAATTCATTTACAGACATGCTGCATTTCAGGTTCTTCTCTTTGTTTGTTTTTGAGATATATGTAAACTCTTTTTCTCCAATTTTTTGTAAGTATGCGTGAATTGCTTTAATGACATTTCCATACCCGATAAATCCGTGTCTCATGTTATAATTTTAATATGTAATTAAATGATGATGCCCTCTCTCCCACGAGATTGTTAGGAAATTATACCCCAAAGGGGGGGACGGGAGTATGTAAATGATGTATCAAGCTTAGCGTTAAGTAATTTTAACGGGGCAAATGTAGTGATAAATTTATTAAATTGCATAATATTTAAATAATACAAATACAATGCGAACATATTTCACCAAAAGCCTTTTTGTCGTTTTTTTACTGCTTTTATCCGGATGCAGCATTCCAAAGAATGAAAACAGAATGGCACTTGTCGAACCTTATATGATATCTTTCGATCTTGAAAATTTATCAGACAAAGGTGCTCCAATGATGAGTGATGTTATTGATTCACTTGAATATATTGAACTAAAAACGAAACCAGGGCTTGACATAGGATTTATAATCGACTATCAACGTCCATACATTACTAATGATTATATTTTTATCAATTGTTCGCATGGTGCTGGTCTTCTTCAATTTAAACGTAACGGAGAATTTGTACGTAAGATTGGAACAAACGGAAGAGGTCCTGGGGAGTATATTGCTGCTCAATCAATTATTTTTGATGAAAAAAGTGGGATAATTTACATTTTCCCAAATTTTAGGAGAGTGATTCTCAAACATGATTACAATAGCGGAAAATTCCTTAAAGAAATACCAATTATTGATTTAGACGGAAAACAAACTAAGGGTAGCATGACAAAGGCAAGTCTCTTATCTGATAATATGGCATTTGTCGAATTATGGCTAGAGAATTGTCTGGGATTTCCGGAATATGAGGTTTTTTGCATAATTGACTTGAATTCCGGACACATAACTCATAAAGAAATAAGTAAAATTTATGGTATTAATAATACTGGGATCAAACTTCCTTTATTTGGTCGTACGAATGCAAATCGTTTCTTTTACAATATTGAAGGCAAAGTGTGGTATGACAACACTGACCGTCTTAATTACTGGGAACCTTTGAACGATACAAGTTATGTTGTAAACCCTGATTACACAATGAATCCTCGCTTTATTACGAATTACGGTAATTTTAAACTGGATGTAAAAACAGGTGCTACATTAAATGATTTTAAAGATTTAGATAATAAGGTCCAGTTAAAGTCTTTTCATGAAACTTCAGGTTATCTATTCTTTGAGCACACCTTTAAAAATAGGTATTTTACCTCCACTTTTGATAAAATCTCAGGAGAGCAACATCTTGTAAAATCAATCTCTAAAGATGAGTACAAAACAGATAAACTTTTCTTTGGTCTTTACAACGATATTGACGGAGGTTTTTCCAAGTTAGGACACTATGACAAAGCGATGTGGTTTTCGTCATATAGTGCGATAGATATGATAGACAGGTTAACTTCGCAACATTTTGAAGAGGTCAGTTCTAAAGTGAAATATCCTGATAGACTTAATAAACTCAAGAAATTTGTTTCAGGGCTTGATGAAAACGATAATCCGGTATTTGTGATTGCTCATTTAAAGAAAAACAAATAATAAGAATGACTATATAATTAATTTATAGACAATGGCATTACAATCTACTACAAATGTAGGAACCTCTAAATGCTTATAGTTTACACTTTTAGTATTATTAGCAAACTATCCAATTCAATAAAAAGACATTTTGTGAAGATCTCATCGCTGCATAATTTTATATGTTCATTCCAAAATAAGCTTTCAACTTATTCACTTTCTGTCTGTGTTTTGCCGGGTTTTGTGTTTTCAGTTTGTATATGTTTAGCAGCTTCCATTGTACGGAAGGAAAATCCCTGAAATCGCTGTACACAGATTTTTCCCACTGAGGGTCAGCTTCCTCAAAACCTACAAGGAACACTTTGTCTTCTTCACTCAGCATTGAATTGATAGAAGCAATAAGTTGTTCCCTGGCATTTTTGTAGTTCTCATATGTAAAAGGAATGTCTGTCATGCCTCGGAACTGGTTTTCAAGAGCTTCCTGCTGGTTGATGATATTTGGCGATAAGGATTCGATAAAGGGTTTGTCGCTTCCTAGCAGAGCAAATATAAAACCTCGTTTCACCCAGTTGATTTTATCTTTTTCCATATAATTGTAATCGAACAGGTCGCGTGGGTGCTGGCGACTGAGGGCTGCCGCAATTTTTCCGCCATAAAGTTGCTCTAGTGGCACTATTCGCGCCTTGCAATACATCCCGAACTCTTCCTGAGCTTTATCGCAGTACCACCATGGATGGCAAAATCCTCATTTCGGTAGATGACCGGTAATATGCGGATTAAAAGCCGGACCTGTTCTTTATATAGATTATTCATAATTTTTCAGTTCTTCGGGTATTATTATCTGGTATTTGTTGTCGTACACACCATTAGGTACGATTTCCCGTTTTCCGCTTCCGGTATCTATTTTCGAAAAGTCCAGATCACCGAACCATACGTGACCGGCTTTTTCTGCCATATATAGGAATAAACGCTTCATTTTTACAGATGTATTCTGTTCCAGCAATACCTGTACTCTGTTGGGACGAAGTGCAGTAAGTTGTTCCATCACATAATATAAGTCCATCAGATTATACTGTTTGGGAACAAGATTCAGGCATTCCATAAATGCTCGTTCCGGTGTGGAAACCAGTATTTCAAATGAACCC
>JAUYTX010000048.1 GCA_030695025.1 Bacteroidales bacterium
TTTTTTATTAAAATTATATAAATTTGCATGAAATAAAGATTGCTTTTTCCTATGTCAAAACAAAGAAGATATAAGTTTAACCCTGATACTCTGGCTTATGAGATCCACAAGATACCAATAAAGGCCAGATTTTCAAAAGGATTTATTCTGTTTCTGCTTAGTATTGCCACTTCTGTCGGATATTATTACCTATATACTCAATATTTTTCCATGGAAACTCCAAAATTACTCTCTATTAAAAGGAGTAACGACGAGTTGGCCAACAGGCTTGAACTTATTAACAGGCGCTTTGAGAGTGCAAACAGAACTTTGGTTACTCTCCAAATGAGAGACAACTATGTATACAGGCCGATTTTCGGAATGGAAGAGATTCCCCAGGATGTGAGAAATGCCGGCTTCGGTGGTGTTGACCGTTACTCTCACCTTGAGAATTTTGAACGTTCGGGCATACTCAGCAAAACCGCATTTAACCTTGACCTACTCTATAAAAAGGCATATGTGCAGTCCAGGTCATTTGATGATGTTTCACTTCTGGCAAAAAATGCTGACGAGATGACACTGTGTATTCCTGCGATACCACCTGTAAATATAGCATCTTCAAAAATCAGATATTCAAGTAGCTTCGGGTACAGAAGAGATCCTTTCCACGGAGACTTCAGAATGCACACAGGTATTGACCTTTCCGGCCCTGTTGGAGAACCTATTTTCGCTACTGGCAATGGTAAGGTTATAGAGGTAGGTTATGACTTTTTCGGTTATGGCAACTTTGTGCTGATTGATCACGGCTACGGATATAAAACAAGATATGCTCACCTGAAAAATGCATCGGTCACTATAGGCAGAGTTGTAAGAAGAGGAGAGGAGCTGGGAATAATGGGTAATACCGGAAGATCAAAAGGCCCTCACCTCCACTATGAGGTTATCTACAGGAATAAACCGGTAAATCCTCAAAACTACTATAATAGGGATATTAACCAGGAAGAGTTCTTCAATTTATTAACTCCCAAGAGTTAGACAGCTATGAGCAAGTACAGATTTAACAGAGAGCAGCTGAGATTCGTAGAAGAGAAACTCGGCCTGAAGGGCAGACTGGAACTTGTAATCAAATATGTAATTGGAAGTCTGCTTCTGGCGGTGCTTTATTACATAATATTTGCCTCAATCATCAATACCGGTCAGGAAGAACGCCTCCTTAAAGAGAATCAGATGCTCAGCCTCGAATACAGAAGAGCACTGGAGAAAATGGATGTTTTGGATAGTGTTCTGGGTGACCTTAAACAGAGAGACAAGGAGATATATATGAGCATATTCAAGTCATCTCCTCCGGAACTTCTTAATGAATACAACCCAAGACTCTATGCACAGCTTGACTCCTCCTCGGACATTGCACTTGTAAGTTTCGCTTCTGACAGAGTGAGGTATATGGAGTATCTGGCAGGAGAACTCAATAGGAAGTTCTCTGCAATATTTGACACTTTGAAAGTAAGAGATGACCTCAACTCAATTCCATCTGTAATGCCAATAAAGGGAATGACGGTTTCTCAAACAGGAGCCAGCATTGGAGATAAAATACACCCCTTCTATAAAACAATGACCAGACATACTGGTATTGATCTGCTTGCCGGTCTTGGTACAGAGGTGGTGGCAACTGCCAGGGGAGTAGTAACCGAGGTCGCAAGGTCGGACAGAGGAAGGGGTAATCAGATTACCATAAACCATGGAGGGGGATATCAGACCTATTATGCTCATTTGGGCGAAGTGCTTGTAAGAAACGGACAGACCGTTAACAGAGGTACGGTTATTGCGAGAGTTGGAAGCAGCGGACTCTCATTTGCCCCACACCTGCATTATGAGGTGTTACTTAACGGTAAACCGATGGACCCTGTCAACTATTTCTTTTCTGAGTTAACTCCATCGACATACCGCGACATGATGATTATTGCGCTAAATAGTGGTCAGTCAATGGACTAGCCGGAATTATAACCCTTTAAATTCTGAACATTATGCCATACAAAGAGTTTAAGATCGAAAAGCTTTATTATACCATAGGCGAGGTAGCAGAGATTCTAAACGAAAATACCTCTCTGGTAAGATTTTGGGCACAGAAATTTCCGGAGTATATTAAACCGGCAAGAAATAAAAAGGGTAACAGGCTTTTTACGGCTGATGATCTCGCTAACTTCCGGTTAATATACTATCTGGTAAAAGAGAGAGGAATGACCCTTGACGGGGCATCTAAAAGGCTAAAGGACAACAAAAGCGGAGTGGACAGAAGAGTAGATGTTGTTGAAATACTCACGGGTATTAAAGATCGTCTGCTAGAGGTATCTGATTCTTTACAATAATGAAAGCCGGTGAAATTATAAATATAATTGAAGAGTTTGCCCCTTGTCACTTTCAGGAGGAATGGGATAACTCAGGGCTGATGGTAGGAGATCCCGCAAGGGAGATAACCTCAGTGTTACTTGCCCTCGACTGCACACTTGATGTTGTTGATGAGGCACTTGATTCGGGAGTTGAGATGATAATAACTCACCATCCTCTCATATTTAAAGGAATTAAGAAAATTGGGACTAAGAGTTTGCAAGACAGGATGTTGACTAAGATCATTAAAAATGATCTTGTTGTATATTCTGTACATACCAATATTGACAAGGTTCCTGATGGAGTTAGCGGGATAATGGCAGATAAGCTTGGCTTGGTAAACAGAGAGATACTCGGAAAAATTGAAGAAGAGGGAGTTGGGCTTGGTATTTTTGGAGAACTTAAGGAAGAGATGTCAGCAGATGACTTCGTAACTTTTGTAAAGGAGCGTTTTAGTCTCTCTTTGATCAAAACCTCCAAACCACTTAGCTGCCCTATAAAAAAAGTTGCACTGTGCGGAGGGAGCGGAGGGTCACTTATTATTGATGCGTTTAATACCGGGGCACAGGTTTATATCTCGGGAGACCTCTCATATCACAGCTATTTTTGCGAAGATGGTTTTATGATAATTGATATTGGCCACTACGAGAGCGAAATAGGTGTGCTGGATTTGCTGATGTCAGTTATTTTGAAAAAAATTCCTAACTTTGCCGTTCTCAGAAGTAAAAGAAGTAAAAATCCAATATATTATCGATAATTGATTATGTCAGCAGCCAAAACAAAAGTACCTATTGAGACCCCGTTGGACGGCGGTACATTTATATCATTGCAGAAGAGCTCCGTTGAAGGTGACCTTACGATGGAGTCGAAACTGAATCTGTTATACAAATTACAGCTGGCAGATTCTAAAATTGACCAGATTCACCTTTTAAGAGGAGAGCTTCCACTTGAAGTTCAGGATCTTGAAGATGAGATATTAGGAATGAAAACTCGTGTTGAAAATTTTCAACTTGAGATTAAAGATATCGAAAAGTCAATTTTGCAAAAGAAGCTGGATCTTGAAAACTCAAAATCTTTGATTGAAAAGTACACCTCTCAGCAAAATAATGTTAAAAATAACAGAGAATATGACTCATTATCCAAGGAGATAGAGTTTCAAGGACTAGAGGTGCAGTTATCGGAGAAAAGAATTAAGGAGAACAACATAATTCTTGCAGAGAAAAAAGTTGTTCTTGTTGAAACGATTAAAGCTCTTGATGAGAGAGCACTTGATCTTGAAAACAAGAAAAGAGAATTAGACGCAATAGTTGCCGAGACAGCAAAAGAGGAGGATGAACTCATTAAGTTTTCTGAAGATATTCAGGCACAGATTGATGCCCGCCTTCTAGCAGCTTACAAGAAAGTAAGAACAAACGCCAGAAATGGCCTTGCCGTTGTAACTGTAAGACGTGATGCATGCTCGGGTTGCTTTAATAAAATTCCACCTCAGAGACAGATGGACATAGCCTCAAGCAAAAAAATTATTGTTTGCGAATACTGCGGCCGCATCCTGGTAAGTGCAGATTTCGAAGGCGAATAAATGAGCAGTGTCCCCTATACTGTAAGGGAGCTGTTTTTCAAGCATATAGCACAAACCTCCTCCTCACCTTTAGGTATTGAAATCGAAAGGGCTGAGGGGGTTTTTCTTTACACGCCGGATAATCGTAAAATACTGGATTTAGTTTCAGGAGTATCTGTCTCTAACACAGGTCACGGCAATAAAGAGATAATCGAAAGTGTGAAAGCGCAAATCGATAAGCATATGCACCTGATGGTTTATGGTGAAATAATTCAGAGCCCTCAGTCTCAACATGCTCGTCTGCTTACGGAGCAATTACCCTCTTCACTTGATTGTGTCTATTATGTTAATTCGGGCAGCGAAGCTAACGAAGCCGCCCTTAAACTTGCAAAAAGACATACAGGAAGGAGAGAGATGATCTCTTTTTATAATTCATATCACGGAAGCACTCACGGTGCTTTAAGTGTTATGGGAAACGAAGAGTTTAAAAACTCTTTCAGACCTCTGTTGCCCAATGTGAAACATATTTGTTTTAACGATTTTGCAGACTTAGAGCAGATTACGGCGAAAACTGCTTGCGTAATAGCCGAGCCGGTTATGGCTGAGGGAGGAGTAATCCTGCCTCAAAAAGGTTATCTTCAGGCGTTAAGGGAGAGATGCACCCAAACAGGAACCTTGCTGATTTTTGATGAAATTCAAACAGGGTTTGGCAGAACAGGAAAATTATTTGCGTTTCAAAAATACGGAGTCATACCGGATATACTTACTCTTGCCAAGGCACTGGGAGGAGGTATGCCTCTGGGTGCATTAGTGGCATCACAGTCGCTCATGAAAGACTGGCAATCAAATCCTGTGCTGGGACATATTACCACATTCGGGGGTCACCCTGTATCATGCGCTGCTGCACTTGCCTCTCTTAAATTGCTTTTAAAAGAGAGTTGGATTGATGAGGTTAATGAAAAGAGTGCTATATTTGTGGAAGCGCTAAAGGATCATCCGAAGGTAAAAGAGATAAGAGCCGCTGGCCTGCTGATAGCCGTAGATCTTGTAAATGAAGAATATGCCAAAAGAGTTCTTCCTCTTTTGATAGAAGAAGATATTCTAAGTGACTGGTTTCTCTTTTGCCCTACTGCCTTCAGGATTGCACCTCCTCTGATAATTGACAGAGATCAGTGCGAAATGGCTACGCAAAAGGTAAAAAAAGCGCTGGACAGATTATAATTGGTGTAAAGCTGTATGGCAAGAAAAATTGGACGAGGCAAAGCCTCAGGTGATGCAAATCTGGATGTATTGGGTCTTGAAATGGGTAAGAGGCCACCTCAGGCAGTTGACATTGAGGAGGCGGTTCTGGGTGCGCTCATGCTCGAACCTACTGCCATTACAGATGTTCTTGACATAATCAGCCCGGACTGTTTCTATAAAGAGACCAATAGAAAAATCTTTACGGCAATTTCTGCACTGGCAGCAAAGCATGCACCGGTAGACATTTTTACCGTTTCAGACGAACTTAAGAATTCCGGAGACCTTGAATCTGTAGGTGGAGCATCCTATCTCAGCCAGCTGAGCATGAAAATAGGTGCTGCAGCACACATAGATTACCACGCTAAAATACTCCTCCAGAAATATATCCAAAGAGAGCTAATCTCAATCTCTTACGGTGTACAAAAAGATGCATTTGATGATGCAGTCTCGGTTGATGATTTGCTTGACACCACCCAGCAAAAGATTTTTACACTTGCAGACAGAAACATGCGCAAAGATGCGCAGGTTGTTCAGTATGTAATTAACCAGGCGATTGACGACCTTCAAAAGAATCAACTTCGCACAGACGGGCTAAGTGGTGTCCCTTCCGGATACACATCTGTTGACAGGGTTACTCTGGGATGGCAGCCGTCGGATCTTATTATCATAGCAGCACGTCCATCGATGGGTAAAACGGCATTTGTTCTTACAATGGCGAGGAATATGGCTGTTGATCACAAGGTGCCTGTTGCGTTTTTCTCACTGGAGATGTCATCTGTTCAGCTTGTGAAGAGGCTTATGATAAGCGAAACCGGTCTTGACGGTGATAAGATAAAAGGTGGTTCAAAGTTGAAAGATTATGAATGGGAGCAGCTCCACTCAAGGCTTAAGCAGTTGGTAAAGGCTCCGCTGTATATTGACGACACTCCGTCTCTCTCTATAAATGAACTTAGGTCAAAAGCCAGAAAACTTGTTCTTATTCACGGAGTTAAGCTAATTGTTATTGACTACTTGCAGCTTATGACAGGTCCACCGGAGTTAAGAGGAATGAGAGAGCAGGAGGTTTCGGCAATTTCCAGGTCATTAAAGGCAATTGCAAAAGAGCTGGAAGTCCCTGTTATCGCGCTTTCACAGTTGAGTCGTGCCGTGGAGACACGCGGAGGAACAAAAAGACCTCAATTAAGTGACTTGAGAGAGTCGGGAGCAATTGAGCAGGATGCCGATATTGTTGTGTTTATCCACAGGCAGGATTACTATAACCTGGGTGATGATAATCCGGCACTTAAGGGAGTATCCGACATCATAATTGCAAAACACAGAAACGGATTGGTATGTGATGTTCAGCTGAGATTCAGAAGTTCAGAAGTTAAGTTTACGGACATGACGGACACCTCTCTTTCCAAAGATCCATTCTCAGGAGGGTTTGAAACATATCCATCGAGAATGAATCAGCAGGAGTTTATGTCAAATTCAGATTTTGAGAAAGAGTTTTGATGAAAATTAAGATACTGTTATTAATATCATTACTTTCAGTTTCCCTCTTTTCGACGGTAAAAGTAAAACCCTGCACCCCCGTTAAAAATATTCCCGAGCATTTAAGAGCTTACGATCATGGTGAGAATCTAGTATATGTAATTAACTACAGGTGGGGAGTTATTAATACAGACGTTGGAGAGGCCGCTGTTAACCTTGAAAAAAAGAAACATCCCAATGGAGAGGAGTATTTTCATTCTGTTATCACCGGGATAACATATAGATTTTACGATGTTTTCTTTAAAGTAAGAGATCTGTTTGAATCAAAATTCAGCACAAAAAACGGCAGGCCATTTTATTTTCACAGAGATATTCATGAAGGTAAGTACACGATGAAGAACACCTTCTATTTTCAACCCGACTATACCATTAAGGCAAAGGTCGAAAGAAAATCCGACCCTGTTATTGATACGGTACTGGTAGGCAGAGAGTGTACCTTTGATCTTGTGTCGCTCTTCTATTTTTCCAGAAACATTGATTTTTCCAACATACCTGCCGGCATTGAACAACCGATCTCTTTTGCAATTGATAACGAGGTATTCGAACTCTATTATCGTCTGATTGGCCCTGAGATAAAAAGAATTCCCGGACTCGGTCAATTCAGAACGCTCAAATTCGCAGCCAGAGTTGTTGCCGGTGAAGTCTTTTCCGGCAAAGAGGAGCTGATAATCTGGGTGACAGATGACAGAAACAGAGTGCCTTTGATGTTTGAAACACCAATAAAAATGGGACGGGTAATAGGCAGGCTCAGTAGTTTTAAAAATCTTAAACACCCGCTGATTAGCAAAATATCATGACATACAAACCAGATTATATAGATCACGAAGGAGTTGTATTATCAATCGACAATGAATTTATTGCGGTTGAAATATTAAACAAGTCAGCATGTGCTTCCTGCCATGCAAAATCGGCTTGCTCACTTGGAGATGTAAAAACAAAAATCATCGAAGTAGAAAATAATTTCAAAGACATTTATGAAACAGGAGAGAGGGTAAATGTTAAATTAAAGAAGACTCTGGGATACAGGGCACTCTGGATTTCTTATGTAGTACCTCTTTTAATCCTCCTTGTTTTATTAGTATCTTTGACCTCCGCCGGTGCTTCGGAACCCGTTACAGGGCTTGCGATTATAGGTGGAATCTCTCTTTATTATTTCATAATATGGCTGTTAAAAGACAGGCTAAAGAGGGAGTTTATATTTATGATAGAAAAACTTAAATAATTGATGACTACTACAATTCTTTTTACAGTTGTCAGCCTGAGTGTTCTGGGCCTTCTTCTGGCTCTGATTCTCTATTTGGTTGCTCAAAAATTTAAAGTAGAGGAGGATCCTCGTATAGATGATGTAGAGGCAATACTGCCGGGAGCAAACTGTGGCGGCTGCGGATACGCAGGGTGCCGTGCCTTTGCCGAAGGGTGTGTTAAGGCAGATAATCTTGATTCGCTTTACTGCCCGGTAGGGGGGAACGACACTATGAAAAGTGTTGCTTCTTACCTTGGGATGGAGGTTGCCGAAAAGGCACCACAAGTTGCGGTTGTAAGGTGCAACGGGAACTGTGATTCAAGACCAAAAACAAATCACTATGACGGGTACTCGTCATGTGCAGTTATGGCATCACTTTATGCCGGAGATACTGCCTGCAGCTTTGGTTGTCTTGGGCAGGGAGATTGCGTTGTGGTTTGCAACTTTGATGCAATTAAAATGGACCCGCGCACCGGTTTGCCCGAGGTAGATCAGGACAAATGTACAGCTTGCGGAGCATGTGTTAAAGCCTGTCCAAAATTTATCATTGAGCTTAGAAATAAAGGTCCAAAAAACAGAAGAATCTTTGTTTCTTGTATAAACAAAGATAAAGGTGGTGTGGCAAGGAAGGCTTGTGCCGTAGCCTGCATAGGATGCTTCAAATGTCAGAAAGTTTGCCCTTTTGATGCGATCAC
Organism: Bacteroidales bacterium; assembly: GCA_030695025.1. Classification (GTDB taxonomy): domain Bacteria; phylum Bacteroidota; class Bacteroidia; order Bacteroidales; family UBA932; genus Bact-08. The sequence continues at coordinate 8,636 of JAUYTX010000048.1, forward strand.
AATGTCAAATAATCTTGCATATATAGATTATAATAAGTGCAAACTTTGCAGAAAATGTGTCACAGAGTGTCCGACGCACGCAATCTGGGAGGTTAACTTCCCTGTAAGAGTACCAAAGAAAGAGGAAGAACCGGTTGTAGAACAGTAAATTATTAATCTGATATGAGCAGAACTTTTTCAATAGGGGGCATTCATCCCCATGACCATAAGATATCAGTCAACGCTTCAATTGAGGATTTTCCACTGATGGATATGGCATATATCTCTGTCTCCCAGCATCTGGGAGCACCTGCAGAACCTGTGGTAGCCAAGGGTGACCAGGTAAAGGTGGGTCAGCTGATTGCCAAGGCATCAGGTTTTATTTCGGCAAATATTCACTCTTCCGTTTCGGGAACAGTTACGGCTGTTGAACCTCTGCCAGATATATCCGGAAACCTGATACCCCATGTAGTGATTAAGGTAGAGGGCGACGATTGGGAGGAGTCAATTGACAGATCCCCTGAGATTGTAAAGGAGGTTAAGTTCTCTCCAAAAGAGATAATTGACATAATTGCAAAGGCGGGAATTGTAGGATTGGGCGGTGCTGCTTTCCCAACCCACATCAAGCTATCACCTCCTCCAGGCAAAAAAGCAGAATATCTGCTGATTAACGGAGCGGAGTGTGAGCCATATCTTACATCAGATTACAGAGTGATGCTTGAGTACCCCGAACAGATGCTCATCGGGACTAAAATAATGATGATGGCTCTGGGAGTATCAAAGGCATATGTTGGAATAGAGGAGAATAAACCAAAGGCATTAAAGCTTTTAAAGAAGATTGCTTCAAAGGGCTATAAGGAGATTAAAGTGGTGTCTTTAAAAAAGAGATATCCTCAAGGGGGTGAAAAACAACTGATAGATGCAATTCTTCATCGTCAGGTTCCTTCAATGGGCTTACCAATTGATGTAGGGGTTGTCGTTCAGAATGTTGGAACTGCACTTGCCGTTTACGAGGCTGTTCAGAAAAATAAACCACTGTTTGACGGAGTGGTTACAGTTACCGGCGGATGTATGACAGAGCAAAGAAACTTCCGCCTGAGGGTAGGGACAAACTTCGAAAGGATAATGTTTGCCATAGGTGGTTTTCCAAAAGATGCAGTAAAGCTTATAAGTGGAGGCCCAATGATGGGTAAGGCTATTTCAAGAATGGATGCAGCTACCGTAAAGAGCACATCTGCGCTTTTGCTTCTGACAGAAGAAGAGACAAGAAGGGGAGAAGAGGGTAACTGCATAAGATGCGCCAAGTGTGTAGAAGCATGCCCTATGGGTCTTGAACCTTACCTTCTGAACAGGTTGGCAAGAGCCGGCCGCACAGATGATCTTGAAGTAAATCTTATTCAGGATTGCATCGAGTGCGGATGCTGTTTTTACAGCTGCCCTTCGAATATTCCTTTGCTGGATACCATAAGGCTTGCAAAGGGACAGGTATTGAAAATTATCAGAAGCAGACCTAAAAAGTAACAGATAAACTTTATGAAAAAACTATTAGTATCACCTGCTCCGCATATTCACGGCAAGGATAGTACTCAGGGGTTGATGAGAGATGTGATAATTGCACTATCGCCGTCACTTTTGGTGTCAATCTACTTTTTTGGCTTCTCTGCCATAAAATTGGCATTTGTAGGAGCAATAACCTGTCTGCTGGTTGAATTTGCCATACAGAAGTATATTATAAAGGGAAAAGTAACAGTTAATGACTATTCAGCAGCCCTTACCGGCTTGCTCCTTGCTCTCAATCTGCCCCCTAATTCTCCGGGTTGGGTTGTTTTTATCGGTGCAGTAGTTGCAATCGGAGTGGCCAAGATGAGCTTTGGAGGCATTGGCCAGAATCTCTTTAATCCTGCCCTTGTTGGAAGGGTATTCTTACTGGTCTCCTTTCCTGTTATCATGACGGACTGGACTATTCCTGTTTCGTGGTTTCGCGAAGGTATAGACGCCTCTTCAGGTGCCACTGCACTTTCAATAGTGAAAGAGGGTCTGTCCAAAGGGATGACAATGGATCAAATCTTTGAAGCAAACAACTTCTCATATGCCCAGATGCTATTCAGTAAAATTGGAGGTTCTGTCGGAGAGGTATCTGCCCTGGCTCTGCTGGTCGGGCTTGTCTATCTGCTTATCAGGAGAGTTATAAGACCTCATATACCACTTTCAATTATTGGTTCAGTTATGGTGCTATCCGGAATTTTCTGGATAATTGATCCGAGCCATAATCCTGATCCCATATTTACTGTGCTCACAGGAGGTATCCTTATCGGTTCTATATTCATGGCAACCGATTATGTAACATCGCCAATGAGCACCAAAGGGATGATAATTTTTGGTGTAGGCATTGGAATAATAACTGTATTAATCAGAAATTTTGGGGCATATCCCGAAGGGATCTCCTTTGCAATTCTCATTATGAATGCTACAGTCCCTCTTTTGAATAACTATTACAAACCAAAAAGATTTGGTAAGGAGGTGAAGAATGGCTAAAAGTTCAACTTTAAAAAACATGGTGGTGACTCTCTTTGCCGTAACCCTGATTGCTTCGGCACTATTGGGGGGAGTTTACGCACTTACAAAGGGTCCGATTGATCTTGCAATGGCTGCCAAGACAAACAATGCAATTGCAAGTGTCTCTCCTGAATTTGACAATGACCCCTCTGCTGAGATGTTCTTGGTCGAGAGCGCGGGAAAGAGCTACAAAGTTTACCCGGCAAAGATGGGAGGAAATGCAGCCGGTTTTGCAATTGAGACATATGCATCGGGTTTTGGAGGAAGAATCGCACTAATGGTTGGATTCAATGTAGATGGAACAATCAAGGGCATATCTGTTCTTTCGCATACCGAAACTCCGGGACTTGGAGATAAGATAGAACCTTCAAAAAGTAGTTTCAGTGCACAATTCGAGGGAAAAGACCCCGAGAATTTCAAACTGGTTGTCAAAAAAGATGGTGGTGATGTTGACGCGATTACAGCTTCGACAATTACATCAAGAGCTTACTGCGATGCCGTAACATTGGCATGGGAGGCTTTTAAGCTCTGTTCAAACCAAAAATCAGAGGAGGAGAAGGCAAATGAGTAAATTATCATTAATAACAAGAGGAATCCTAAAGGAGAACCCTATTTTCGTTCTCTTTCTTGGAATGTGTCCCACACTGGGAACAACCACATCGGCAATTAATGGCCTGGGCATGGGTCTGGCAACCACCTTTGTACTAATAATGTCAAATATTGTAATTTCGTCTATTGCAGGTCTTATACCGAGCAAAGTCAGGATACCTTCATACATTGTTGTTATTGCAGCATTTGTAACTATCCTTCAGCTCCTTATGCAGGCATATACTCCCGGCCTCTATGAGACACTGGGTCTCTTTATTCCGCTGATAGTGGTAAACTGTATTGTTCTGGGAAGAGCCGAGGCTTTTGCATCAAAAAACAATATCACTGATTCAGCTTTGGATGGAATCGGTATCGGACTGGGATTTACCTTAGGTCTTACAGTACTTGGCGCCGTAAGGGAGTTACTGGGCAGTGCATCACTCTTTGGAATCAAACTTATTGATGGTGATGGAATGCTTGTATTTGTATTAGCTCCGGGAGCATTCATTGCCCTCGGTTACCTTTTGGTGCTGTTTAATAAACTTAAAACCAGAATCTCTTAATTGATTACAGTATGGAATATATATTAATAATCATTTCGGCAGTTTTTGTAAACAATATACTTCTGTCACAGTTTCTGGGAGTTTGCCCGTTTCTTGGAGTATCAAACAAAGTGAGTACTGCTGCCGGGATGTCGGGTGCGGTAACCTTTGTGATGGCTGTTGCAACACTTGTAACATATCTTTTGCAGTACTATGTTCTGGTTCCTCTGGGCATCGAGTTCATGCAAACAGTAACCTTTATTGTGGTTATTGCATCACTTGTTCAGATGGTTGAGATAATAATGAAAAAGATAAGCCCTGCTCTTTATCAGGCGCTGGGTATTTTTCTTCCGCTCATTACTACAAACTGTGCTGTACTTGGTGTGGCAATTCTTGTAGTCTCTAAAGAGTTTACATTCGGGGGTGATCCTCACATGCTTAACATGGCTCAGGCTGTTGTGTTTGCAATTGCAAATGCTTTGGGATTCGGTCTGGCAATGATCCTCTTTGCGGGGTTAAGAGAGCAGCTGGAGCTTGCAAATGTGCCTAAGGAATTTAAAGGCACGCCAATTGCATTAATTACAGCCGGAATACTTGCTCTTGCCTTTATGGGATTTGCGGGTTTAGTTTAATTGGTTATGGCTAAAAATTTACTTGAAATTGAGCAGTTACTCCGGGATGGTGAAATTGCAAAGGCTCATCAGGAGCTAAAAGAGTTTCTGGAAAGGGAACCCGAAAATGCTCAGGGTTGGTACCTGATGGGGGGAATTCTGAGGCGTGAACAGCAGTGGGGAGAGGCTATCAATGCGCTTAACAAGGCAAAGTTTCTTGATCCTGCCGGGCCTGCCGCTCATGCAATTGAGCACATTTACGAAATTCTTCGTTTTCAGAACACCGACATGATGAACCCGTAGGGTGAAATCTGTTCAGATTACTGCGATAAACCTTCTTCGTAATGTAGGATGTGTTGTTTGTGAGCGAGTTACAATTTAGTAACCTTTCCAACAAAAAGAATAGCACCTGTACTCTGTTCGTTTATTACGAATATAAATGGTCTGTTAACCTCCATTATTACCTCAGCAGGATTTGGCTGAGGCCCTATGCTTGTTGCATACATATTTACTATTGTCACCGTAGCTGCCTCTGTGCCGTTTTCATCAACAGATATGTAACTTTTCTGAATTACTTCAGATACATAAGTTCTCATGGCTGACATAGCCGAGAAATCGGCGTTGTGTGTGAATGCTGTTGGCATACCCATTACTGAAAGTGTTTCATCCAGTTTTTCCAGACTATTCTCGATTTTAAATCGTGGCATAGAGAAGGTAACCTTTGCAAGGGATCTGTGGTTTACCATTGTCTTCCAAACATCCTGGTCAAGTTCATTGATTATATCATCAATCTTCTCTCCCTCTGCCGGAAGTATAATATTCATTGCATATGCAGTATTGGAATATGGGATTGTTACCATACCGCATCTGTCCATCTGGGAATACATCATATCCATTCTTCTTTGGTGCATCATAGCTACAGAAGAGGAGGTGTTGTCGATATTATTGAATGATTTATTAACTGTTTTGGTCTTGTCAAAATTAAATCTCCAGAACGAACTAAAATATATTGCATTTGTAAGTAAAACCATAGATGATGGATCTAACTGTTTTATAATCTCCGGAATTTTACCGTTTGTTTTCTCTTTACACCAGAGGTTAATGGCAGGAACTGTTGCAGGAGATGAAAAGTCAAGTGTACTGACCTTTGCATCAAAGTAGTTCTTGTTTAAATCAAGAAAAGAGCTCTTCAGTGGAATTGTTTTATTAGCCCAGACTGAGTTGGCAATACTTAATATTGTATGCGAATCAACCTCTACTAATGCTTTTGTGAGCTCCTTGTAATATTGGTTAATTTCCTGGGGTTCATATTCATGCATGCCAAGAACACCGGCAATCTCTTTTTTTGTATCTCCGGCTGCTCCGTTGTAAAGCATGCCCAATGCTGCAGACATACTGTACGGAGAGAGAAACATATTTTCGCTTTGCTTTTGGGACAAAGCCTTAAAGAAGCCAAATGCAAAAGAGTTTGTCTTATCAAGAATCAGCTTGCTTTGAGCCTGTAGGACAATAGGTTTTGCCGGTACATAATTTACTATCGGATTTTGCTCTTCCGGCTTTGGATTCTCTACTGCTTGTTGCGACTTTGAACACGAAATCGCAAGTAAAATTGTAGCCAAATAAATTAACTGTTTCATAATAGATGCCAATTCTTTAAAAAATGAAATTATATCAGGCAGTAGGTTCAAATAGCTTTATATGCTTGATTGCCAAGTGCAATTTAGTGTCTTTCCACTAAATAAGCAAATAATTAATTGATTCGTTCTTCAATTTTGCGATAAATTTAATTTGATATCTTCGGAAAAGTGCTCATCTAAACGGTTTCTGTAATCTGTTCAGCAGCAGTAATATTTATTTAACGCGAGTAAAGTTGCCTATCGGATCTCCGATTTTTAGTGTAAGTGCGTCAATTTTATTGCTATTACCGGGGAAGAATTCTATCTCGATGTTGCTGATATTTCTTATGTTAAATGCGTTTCCGGTTTTGTGTCTTAGTTCCGATTTTACATTGTTGAGCTGAAACATTAGTTTGTTCTCCTCCTCAGAAATTGTGATAGTACCGAAATCTTCCTTGAAAAACTGGCCAAGATATTGAATGTTGGCAAGTTGAGGGATTGTGTCTATCTTTGTTTGTGGAGTTATTGGCCTTGGACGGGTAAATGAGCTAAGGTAAAACTCTCTCCAGTCTCTCTTATCTTCACCTTTAAGCATCTCAATCATCTCTCTTGTAATAGCCATGTGAGGGTTTGTGGTGGCTCCGGCATTTGTGAGAATTGCAATGCCCATATCCATTTCCGGCATTATTCCTACGAATGCTGTGTAACCGTATGCAAGTCCGGTATGCCTTATGAGTCTTCCGTTACTGCTTTGCTCAACTGTCCACCCCTGTGCATAGTTGTTAAGAGTTACTGAATCATGTCCGCTAATGGTTTGCGGAACAAAAAGATAACGGTGATTTGCCTCTGAAATAATCTGTTTGCCATTGAAATTACCTTTACCAAGGTGCATCTTAAGCCAGTTGCCCATATCCTCTGCTGTTGAGATTACAAATCCTGCAGGTGCTACAGCAGAGAGCCACCGGAACCCTCTCTCACGATCTGCTCTGATTGCTGTCTTGATTGTGTCTTTATCCATGAAGTGAGTGTGGCCTTTGGCCAGTGCTTTTGATGAATAGAATGAGCGGTTACCTGTTGTGCTGGAATTCATCTCAAGCGGCTTGAATATTCTCTCTGCAATTGCATCATCCCAACTCATGTTCGTATACTTTTCAATAATCTTAGCCGTAACAGTATACATTGCGTTGTTGTAGGCGTAGGTGGTTCTGAAGCTGTATGTTGGCTGAATATGTCTCAGGAGAGTAAATATCTGATCACGATTATAACCAAAGTGTGGCAGATCATCGGTTGCGTATGCACGGAATCCTGTTTTATGAACCATTATGTCTCTTACCTGGAAGTTTGCAGTGACCCAGGGGTCGTAAAGCTTAAAATCCGACAGATGGTTAACCACGGTATCTTCCCACTTTACCTTACCCTCGTCAATAACTGTTGCCAGAAGTGCTGCAGTCATTGCCTTTGATGTTGATGCAATCACAAACTGAGTTTTTGGAGTAATGGGCGTCCCTGTTGAATCAATTGCTGTTGTACCGTATCCCTTTAAAAATATTGTCTCTCCACCCTTGACTACCACAACTGCCATTCCGGGCAGATTCCACTCTTTAAAGACATCATTGCAAAGTTTGTCAAAAGCCTCTGACGAAAATTTGTTTGTTTGTGCAAAAATGGCCGGGCTGAATAGAATTGATGCAGACATGATTACTGCAACGCATAGTTTGTTTAAGTTTTTCATTTTATGGGTTGGTTAGAATTTGCTTTCAGGTGGAAAATGCTGTGTTTGAGAGGCAACTCCCGCAATCTCCTCTTTATTGTGGGTAACATGGATTATTGTAATGCCCAGCAAGTTTATCTTTCTCAACAGTTCAGAGGCTTCACCTCTGAGATTTTCATCCAAAGCAGAGAGTGGTTCGTCAAGAAGCAGTATCAGAGGCTCAGGTGCTATTGCTCTGGCAAGTGCCACCCTTTGCTTTTCTCCCCCGGAGAGTGAATCCGGTTCTCTACTTTTTAGTTTTTCTATTGAGAGGTAACGACACAACTCATCTACTTTTTTTATTTGATGAACTTTATCAATGCCCCTCATTTTAAGAGCAAAGGCGATATTCTCAAAAACACTAAGGTGCGGGAAAAGGGCATAATCCTGAAACAACATAGCCACAGGACGTTTTTGAGGAGGAAGGTTTATACATTCGTTACCGTCAATCATTATTGACCCGCCCTCTGCTCTTCTTATTCCTGCAATGGTCTCCAGAAAGAGGGACTTTCCGGAGCCCGATGGACCGAAAAGAGCAAGATATGAACCTCTTTCCAGTGATATATTCACAGGTCCTAGAGTAAAATCTCCCGCTTTGCAAATTAAGTCTTTGATATTTAGTAACATATTCTATCTTTTCTGGTAAATCCGCATTATCAGGAATATAACAACAGTTACAACTATGAAAATTGCAGCGATGGGCCTTGCATAATCCAGACCGAATGAGTTAAATCTGTCAAAAATTAGTACAGGTGTTGTCATTGGGTGGTAGGCAACAATTACAATGGCTCCGAATTCACTCATTCCTCTTGCGAACATAAGGACCATTCCGGAGACAACAGACCTCTTTGCCAGAGGCAACGAAATTTTTGTAAAAACTTTAAATGGTGATGCCCCAAGAGTCTCTGCCGCGCGTTCAAGCCTTTGGGGAACTGCGGCAAAACCATCTCTGGCCGATGTAATAAGAAAAGGTATGCTTACAAAGGCCATTGCTATTCCTATTGCAGCAGTTGAACCTACAAGATTGAACCCCAATGAAGAGGCAACAGATCCAACGACAGAGTCACGGGAGATAAAACCTAGTACCGCAATACCTGCCGCTGAGTGAGGAATCACAATTGGGATATCAATAATTGCTTCAACAACGCCTTTAAGTGGGAATTTTTTTCTTGCCAGAATGTAGGCCAGAGGCAGTGCAAAGAGCGAGCAAAACATGGTTGCAATAAAAGAGATAAGCAGGGTTCTGGTAATGCTTGAGGTAACCTGCTGGTCTTTGATTGCCTCAAAAAGGAGTGGAGCTTTCACCGAAAGGAACATTCCAACCAATGGTGCAATTAGAAAAAGGAGGAGCACTCCTCCCAAAAAGATGAAAATAATTCGGGTTTTATTGTAAAAGCTTTGATCTCTCATCAAAGCAAAGATAGACAATTTTTATATCTTTGTTTTTATCCAAATAACAACAAAAAGCTTTGTATTTATGTCAAAAAAGAAGACACTGTTAATAATCTCTGTTGCCTTTATGATGTTTGCCTCGCCTGAGGTGATGATCGGCCAGAGGGTGCGCACTGCAGCTGCACAGCAGGAAAATTCTGCAGAAAAAAATCAATCAGACACAGTTAAACCACCGGCCACTAAAGGACCTGCGTTAATTGAGAGATTCATAAAAGCAGATGTCAAGCCGATGAAGGGAATGACTACCGTCTATAAACAGGATGGTAAATATTTCATAAACATTAATGATACTCTCTTTAACAGGGATATTATAATGGTAACCAGAATCTCCAGGGCAGCCGAGGGCATAAGATCAAGTTTTGACGGATATGCCGGAGACCAGCTGAATTCTGGAATGTTCAGATTTGAAAGGGGACCTGACAATAAAATATTTCTGAGGAAAATTCTTAACAGGGAGAGATCAAAAGATAGTACTCAGGCAATGTTTGAAGCTGTCTCAAGATCAAATCTGGCTGCTATTGTTGCAACTTTCGAAATAAAGGCTCAATCATCAGATAAGAGAGATAATCTGATTGATGTGACAGACTTTTTTAGTTCTGATTCAGAGACTCTCTTTTTCAGAAAAGCCACCAAAACAAGTTTCAGACTTGGCGGCATGCAGAAGGAGAGCAGTTATGTATCGGCGATAACAACTTATCCGATAAATACAGAGATTAAGACAGTAAAAACGTACACTCTTACAGACAGAGGAGAGACGGCAACCTATGAGCTGAACAACTCATTTGTTCTGTTGCCTAAGGTGCCTATGACACCAAGATATGCAGACGAAAGGGTAGGGTACTTTACTACCGGTTACACCGATTTTGACCTAAATCCGCAGGGAGTAAAGCCTATAAGAATGATTACCCGTTGGAGGCTTGAGCCTAAGCCTGAAGATTTAGAGAAGTACAAGAGGGGTGAACTTGTTGAGCCTGCAAAGCCAATCGTCTTCTATATCGATCCGGCAACTCCAAAGGAGTGGGTGCCATACCTTATTCAGGGAGTTAATGATTGGCAACCGGTATTCGAAAAAGCCGGATTTAAAAATGCAATCTACGCTCTTGAAACGACATCTCCGTTGGCAGACCCTGAATGGTCGCTCGAAGATGCAAGGTTTTCTGCAATTGTTTATAAACCATCTGATATTCCGAATGCCAGCGGACCTCATGTAAATGACCCGAGATCCGGCGAGATAATCGAAAGTCATATAAACTGGTATCATAACGTGATGTCACTTGTTAGAAACTGGTATTTTGTTCAGTGCTCTCCTGTTGACCCCGGAGCCAGAAAGATGCTGTTTGACACAGAACTTATGGGACAGCTTGTAAGATTTGTATCCTCTCACGAGGTGGGGCACACTTTGGGTATGAGACATAACTTTGCGGGTACAGCCTCTTATACTGTTGAACAATTAAGAGATCCTAAGTTTCTGGCGGAGAATGGTCACACTACATCAATCATGGACTACTCAAGGTTTAACTATGTGGCCCAGCCCGAAGATAACATTCCAAGAGAGTTGCTCTTCCCTAGGATAAACCATTATGATAACTGGTGCATTGAGTGGGGCTACAGAAGGTTTCCTGAGATAGACGATCCTGTTAAGGAGATTCCCAAAATTAATCAATGGATAATTGAGAAGACGAAAGACAAAAGATATTGGTTTGGAACAGAGTCAAGTGCAAACGATCCACGGCTTCAGGCTGAAGATCTTGGCGAAAACCAAATGAAGGCAAACGAGTTGGGAATAAGGAACCTCAAGGTGGTTATGAATAATCTGGATGAGTGGACAAAAGAGCCAAATAAAGATTATGAGAACCTTAGGATTATGCACGGCGAGGTGAATAACCAGTTCAGAAGATACATTGGACACGTTGCAAAATGGGTGGGAGGTATTTATCAGGATCCAAAAACTGTTGAAATGCCGGGAGATGTTTATACGATAGTAGAGAAAGAGAGGCATGTTGAGGCAATGACTTTCCTTAAAAGGCACCTTTTTGACACTCCTCCTGTTTGGCTGATTCCTGACAATTACATGAACAAGTTTGTAAGCAGAAACGAAACCTATCTTGAAAGGGCATACTCAACAGCTTTGAGTTCGTTGCTTAACAGAAGAGTTCTCATGAATCTTGTTTCTGCAGAGATTGCGCTTGGTAAAAATGCCTACACAGTAAATGACCTTTTCAATGATCTTAACTCCTCAATCTGGAGAAATCTGCATTCGTCAAGAGGTGTTGATGCATATCAGAGAGTTTTGCAAAAAGTTTATGTAACTACTCTAGTTGATCTATACACAGGGGCTTCAGCTTCTGCCAGAATGGGTGCAGTTGCAAAACCAACATCTAACCCTAAAGATATTACAGAATGCTCGGCAATTGCATACAGAGAGATGGAGTATCTGCTCATGAAACTCAAAAAAACATGGAGCAGAGACTACTCAACACACGCTCATAATATGTACCTTATAAGGTTTATAGAGAAGACGCTGGACAGCCGTGCCGATGAGTCCTGATCACGAGAAGTCTAATGGGTATCCAGTCCCATCCTCATATAAATGAGGTGTTCGAGCAATGGTGAAATTTCGGCCAGGTATTCAGTGACTGCCCCAAGGCTTCCCGGAAGGGTAAAAATCAGGGTGTCACCAGCAATACCGGCCACACCTCTGCTCAAAAGAGCATTTGGTTTTTGAGCACCATATTTTACCCGGATAAATTCCATTATTCCGGGTATCTCTTTTTCAAGATATGTCTTTACAATATCCGGAGTAATATCCTGCGGTCCAATCCCGGTACCTCCTGTTGTAAATATCATGTCGAACTTTTGGTTAAGAAGCTCATCTATAGTTGCTCTAAGGTTGACCTCACTGTCAGGAATAAGATGGTATTTGAAATCAATTTTTCTGTTGATTGAGGCAGCATACCTCTCCAGGGTATTTATCAGATGTGGGCCGCTTTTGTCTTCGTAAATTCCTGCAGAGGCCCTATTACTGAGTGTTATAACGCCAGCTTTCCAGATATTGGGTTTGTAAATAAGTTCATCTCCGGCTTTTAGTGTGCCACCCTTTAAAACCTTTGCAAAGATTCCCTCTTTTGGCATAATGCAGGCTCCTGTATCGGTATATATAGCACATCCGCTTCCGTGGCATTTTTTGCCAATCTGGGTAACCAGCATGGTGATGGCGCTACCTTCCAGTGTGTCTCCCGGACGACACTCATTCATTTTCATTCCCGATATTGTAATATTCTCTGCAAACTCTCCGCAATTGTACTCTCTCCCGGTTATGGCCGAAAACGCTCTAATACTCTCTTCAGACAGCAGGCTAACCTGTCTGTGCCAGTCGCCTGAGTGAGCATCTCCGGTAATCCCTCTCTCTGTAAGTTCAATTTTGTCTGCCGGAAGTTTTATTGTCCCCTTCTCGACAGAGATATTTACTGACTTAACCTTTAATATCTTTTCCATTTAAATTGTCTCCTTTGTTTTCTCTTCAAGTCTAATTTCTGAAATGACCATGTTTTTGTCAACGGCCTTGCACATGTCGTAAACAGTAAGTAGTGCAACAGAGACTGCATGCAGCGCCTCCATCTCCACTCCTGTGTTACCTATACAACTGATATAGCTTTCTGCCTTGATTCCAATTTTTTCAATGGTAAGATTTACATCAGCCTTGTTTAAAATCAAAGAGTGACATAGTGGAATCACATCCCAGGTTCTCTTGGCGGCCATAATGCCTGCTATTTGAGCAGTGGTGAGAACTGATCCCTTTTTGATTCCATTCTCTTCAATAAGGCGAAGGGTCTCCCCATTTAGTGAGATCCACCCTGTTGCCCTTGCTGTTCTTGATGAAAGGGGTTTCCCTGAAACATCTACCATATTTACATTACCATCTTTGCTTAGATGTGACAGAGCTGGTCCCTTGTTACTGTTATCTGACTGTTCCATTTTAACCTCCTATGTTATAAAAGTTGCCCTCCTTGTTGACAAGTCCTTTTGATGGTTTGATTTTCAAAGCCATCTCTATTGCCTCCCGGGCGCTATGTTTGGTTATATCTATTTCAAAATCACTAAACAAGCAAGGCTTAAGCATTCCGGTTGAGGTTAGTCTGAGACGGTTACAGATATTGCAGTTTCCACCGTCGCCACCCTCTACAATTCCGAACTCTCCTCTTTTTAGATCCATTTTGTGGATGAACCGAACCTCAAGACCGTTTTCCGTTGCAAATTCAAATACCTTGAGTGCGTCAGGCTCCTGCCCGTTCTTATTTACAACACAATTAATCTTTACCGGATTGAGCCCTGCCTCTCTTGCGGCAGAAATGCCGGAGATTACATTCTTAATATCTCCACCTCTGGTTATCTGTGTATACCTTTTTGGGTCAGTTGTATCCAAACTTATGTTTACCCTCATCAAACCAGCCTCCCTGAGCTCTTTAGCAAACTCAGATAGAAGCACACCATTTGTTGTCATAGAGAGATCTGTGATTCCATCAATCTTGGCAATCTCACTGACCAGTTTGGTTATTCCTCTCCTTACCAAAGGTTCTCCCCCGGTAAGTCTCACTTTGTCAATACCCATTGAAACGGCGGTTTTGGTAAAGGCAACTATTTGCGAAAAGGTAAGAATCCGGGAGTGATCTAGCATCTTTATCCCCTCCTCCGGCATACAGTAATCACACCTTAGATTGCATCTGTCGGTAACCGAAATTCTCAGGTAATTTATTTTTCTTCCTATGCAGTCTATCATCTTTCAAACAGTGTCCCCATTTTTGATACAACCTCCCATAAAACAACTCCTACAGAGACAGAAACATTCAGAGAGTGTTTTGTGCCGAACTGGGGAATTTCAATTGTTCCATCACAAATATCGATAACACTCTGACTAACACCCTTTACTTCGTTCCCAAATATGAGAGCATACTTTTTGCCCTGCTCAGGCATAAAATTGTTTAACATAACAGAATTCACTGTCTGTTCTACCGAAAGTAAAGTAATACCCTCTTCTTTTAATGCTTTAACCAGAGTTAAAGTATCTTCAAAATATTCCCACTCTACACTCTCTTCCGCCCCTAGGGCCGCTTTACGTATTTCAGCCGAAGGGGGGACAGCGCAGATTCCGCAAAGGTAAATTTTCTCTATGGCAAAGGCATCGGCAGTTCTGAATGCTGCACCAATGTTGTGTTGACTTCGAATATTGTCAAGTATCAGAACAACAGGTGTTTTGCTGATCGATTTATATTGCTCAGGAGTTATTCTGCTCAGTTGGCTGTTTAACAATTTTTTATACACAATTCCCCTTAAATTTTATTATATTTGCAAATATAGGGAATAAACAATTCAACTAAAATTCAACAACAATGGAAGCACAAGGCAAAGTCAAAATCAAACTGATAGAAAATGGCCCTGCTAAAATTGAGGGACCTGTTACAGTTATTCACCCGGATGGAATGGAGGAGGATAAGAGCATGTGTTACATCTGTAGATGTACTCGCTCACAGAACAAACCCTGGTGCGACGGTTCCCACGCAAAATAATTTTACCGAAATATCTGCTTTTCGGTTAAACTTTTTTCATTAAAGGTTGTCAAATAGAGATAAACGAGACCTTAAATGAAAAAATCACAAAAGATTCTGCTTTATATAAGCATCCCTGCACTTTTAGCTGTTTCGCTGATAGTCTATAACTCCTTTATTCGCAAAAGCGACATCAAATTAAATGCCCCCATGGGCTCAGCACCTGCCTCTGCACAACAGGGAGGCCAGGGCGGAGGTCGTTCTTTGCCTGTCTCTGTATATATTGCAGAGAAGATGGAGCGGGAAGATGGTTCTGTTAGAATTGGCAACCTTGTCGCAAAAGAGAGAGTTGAGATTGTAAGCGAACTCTCCGGGAGGGTTATCCAGATTAATTTCAGAGAGGGTCAACATGTTAAAAAGGGGGACATACTCGTAAAACTCAATGACGACGAGCTTCAGGTTCAACTCACCAAGGCGGAGTATCAGCACACCCTGCTTGAGCAAAGATTGGAGAGGCAAAGAATACTTCTTGAAAAAGATGCCGTAAGCCGTGAAGATTATGACAAAGTGCTCACAGAGTACAATGTTTTAAAACAGGATATCGAACAACTAAAAATCAGAATTGAGAAGATGCATGTGAGAGCTCCTTTCGATGGTGTTTTAGGTTTTCGTGATATAAGTCTTGGTGCTTTTTTGCAGCCCAATTCAAAGATTTCAACTCTTGTTGACATTGCAACTCTCATCGTAGAGGTGGCAATTCCTGAAAAATACATCACAGACAGGCTTTTCGGAAATGAAATACTATTCAATGTTGAGGGGATGAGCAGAGATTTCAGAGCCTCTGTTTACGCTATTGATCCTCAGATTGAGGTCAAAACCAGAACTATCATGATAAGAGCCAGGTACGATAATAAATCCGGTTTACTAAGGCCGGGGATGTCTGCCAGAGTCTCTTTGAATACAGGAGCTGGAGAGAAAAATCTTTATGTGCCAAATCAGGCTGTTGTTCCCGATGTCAGGGGTCGCTCAGTATGGGTGATGAAAAACAGCAAGGCAACCCTTATTCCGGTTCAGACCGGCACCAGGACAGTTGACATGCTGGAAATTCTTTCGGGAATTGAACTGGGAGACACAATCATAACTACGGGGCTTATGCAGCTGAGAGAGGGGCTAACTGTTGTTCCCGTAAATATTTAAATTTTTTGAGATGAGTTTATCAACAACTACAATAAACAGACCGGTTCTGGCAACGGTAATGAGTCTGCTTATAGTGATTTTCGGAGCTATAGGTTATTCATCACTCGGAGTGAGGGACTATCCCAGTGTTGACAATCCTGTTATTTCTGTAAGATGTTCTTTTTCCGGGGCAAATGCCGACGTTATTGAGACACAGATAACCGAACCTCTTGAAGCAGCTGTTAACGGAATACCCGGAATTCGTGCGATATCAAGTACCAGCCGCGATGGGTCTAGTTCAATTAATATTGAATTTAACCTTGAGGTAGATCTGGAGACTGCAGCAAACGATGTAAGGGACAAGGTTTCTGGGGCAATGAGAAGGCTTCCTCAGGATGTGGATCCACCTGTAGTGGAAAAATCTGATGCTGATGCACAGCCGATATATACCATTACTCTACAGAGTAAAACAAGAGATATTATTGACCTGAGTGAGTTTGCCGAGGTTAACTTTAAAGAGCGACTTCAGACAATAAGCGGAGTTAGTAATGTAGGAGTTTGGGGATCGAAGAGATACTCTGTCAGAATGAGGATGGACCCTATCCTGCTTGCGGCATATAGAATCACTCCTCTGGACGTGAGACAGGCTGTTACACGGGAGAATGTAGAGCTTCCTTCAGGAACTATTGAAGGTTCCACAATGGAGCTCACTGTAAGAACTCTTGGAAGATTAAGAACAATAGAAGATTTCAATAACCTGATTATCTATAGAAGCGGAGAGAGAGTGGTAAGGTTCTCGGATATCGGAGTGGCTGAGGTCGAGGCTGAAAATACACGCTCAATTTTGAAGCGTGATGGAATTCCAATGGTTGCATTAGCGCTGATTCCTCAGCCGGGAGCAAACTATATTAACATTGTTAATGATGCGGTTAAAGCTATAGAGGAGTTAAAGAAGAGTCTTCCGGATGATATTGAAGTGGGAGTAGGTTTTGATAACACCATCTTCATCAGGGATTCAATAAATGAGGTAAAATTCACAATCTTTCAGGCATTTATTCTGGTTGTGCTCATTATATTTCTTTTTTTAAGAAACTGGAGAACAACACTCATTCCAATCATAGCAATTCCGATTTCTCTTGTAGGTGCATTTTTCGTGATGTATCTGGCAGGATTCTCCATAAATATTTTAACACTCCTTGCGCTTGTTCTTGCTATCGGATTGGTGGTAGATGATGCCATTGTTGTGATGGAGAACATTTACACAAAGATTGAAAAAGGAGTTAATCCTAAAGATGCTGCAATTCAGGGGTCAAAAGAGATATTTTTTGCTGTAATTGCAACAACCATAACACTTGTAGCAGTATTCTTTCCTATTGTATTCCTTCAGGGAGTTACCGGAAGGCTCTTCAGAGAGTTCTCAATAGTAATCGCAGGTGCCGTAATGATATCGAGTTTTGTGGCACTTACCTTCACACCAATGATTTCAAGCAAATTGCTAAAACAGGGTGCAAGTGAGGGGAGGTTCTATAAATTTACAGAGCCTTTCTTTAAATGGCTTAATGGATTGTATGCAAGATCCCTTGCTGCATTTATGAGAAAAAGATGGCTTGCTATTGTCTTTCTGGTTGGATCTCTTGGGTTCATTTTATATATGTGGACAACAATTCCGTCTGAGATGGCGCCATTGGAAGACCGTTCTATGATTAATGTTTCGAGCACAGCGCAAGAGGGGGCAACTTTTGATTACATGCTTAAATACACAGACCAGATGTATGAACTCCTTGAGAAGGAGGTTGACGAGAAGGATAGAATTATGCAGATGGTGGGGATGGGAGGAAGAAACAGGGCAAACTTTCAGGTCTCTCTTTTAAGCCCTCTTGACAGAGATAGGACTCAGCAAGAGATTGCAGATGAGCTCTCTCCTAAGGTAGCCAGACTAACCGGAGCAAGAAGTTTTGTAAACCAGCAGCAGACATTCGGAGGAAGAAGGGGAGGTATGCCTGTGCAGTATGTAATTCAGGCAAAAAACCTTGACTCACTAAAGAATGTAATACCAATTTTTATGTCAGAGGTGGCTCAAAGTGATGTTTTTGCAAATTCTGATGTTAATCTCAGGTTTACAAAACCTGAATTAAGTATAAACATTGACAGGGATAAAGCCTCAATGATGGGCGTCTCTATTCAAAACATAGCACAGACACTTCAACTCTCAATGAGCGAACAGAGAATAGGTTATTTTATCAGAAATGGTAAACAATATCAGATTATCAGCCAGATTGACCAGAGTATGAGAAACAAACCGGTTGACCTTGCCAATATTTATGTAAGGAACGATATGGGTGAGCTCATACAACTTGATAACCTGATAAAGATGGAAGAGAGCAGTACTCCGCCCCAGCTGTTCCGCTACAACAGATTTGTTTCAGCAACAGTTTCAGCATCTCTTTCCAAAGGATACACTTTAGGACAGGGTATTACAGAAATGGACAAAATTGCAGACAGGGTCCTAAATCCTGATAATTTCTCAACAGCCCTTTCCGGACAGTCTAAAGACTTTGTTGAGAGTACATCAAGTCTGCTTTTCGCATTTGTTTTGGCTCTAATTCTAATATATCTGGTGCTGGCTGCTCAGTTCGAAAGTTTCAGAGACCCTCTTATAATAATGCTTACTGTACCATTGGCACTTATAGGAGCCCTCATTACTTTAAAATTCAATGCGCAGACACTTAATATATTCAGTCAGATTGGTTTGATTATGCTTATAGGTCTTGTCTCAAAAAACGGTATTCTCATGGTTGAATTTGCCAATCAAAGGAAATTGGCAGGACTTAAGAAGTTTGATGCAATAATGGACTCGGCAGCATCGAGATTCAGACCTATTCTTATGACCAGCCTTTCGACTATCCTGGGCGTGGCACCTATGGCCTTTGCAACAGGAGCAGGAGCAGAAAGTCGTATTTCTATGGGTCTAACGGTAGCCGGCGGACTTATCTTCTCTACTCTCTTCACACTGTACATTATTCCTGCTATGTACTCCTATATTTCATCATCAAAAGCAAATTTCATTGAGAAAGTATGAAGCGAAAAATATTAATATCCTTTACATTTATCGTCCTGTTCTTATTGAGTGCGAAAGCTCAGAGCAGTGTAAATATAACTGCTGCCACAGAATTTAAACCCATAACTCTGGAAGAGTGTATCGAGAGGGCCGTTGAGGCTAACTACTCGGTTGTTATTTCGGGAAATAACCTAGAAATATCAAGAAATAATGTTACTCTTGCTCCTTTTTTACCTACAGCATCAATAAGTTCAAGACAGAGTTCCTCAACGTCAGATCAGAGAAATTTCAATTCTGAGGGAGTTCGCGAGAACAGTGTGGTAAAAAACGCATCTGTAATTAACAGCGCATCACTCAGCTGGCGCCTGTTTGATGGGTTTGCCATGTTTGCAACCAGAGAAAAACAGCAGGAGCTTCTCTCTCAGGGAGAATATAACTTCCGCTCTGTTATTGAAAATCTTGTAATGAGAATATCTGCCCAGTATTATCAGATTATAAGCTTGCAAAATCAGGTGAGCCTTTTAACCGAGTTGGTCGCTATTTCACAGGTCAGATATACTCAGGCACTTACAAGATACAACATAGGAAGCGACTCAGGGCTGGAGTATAAGCAGGCGAAGATTTACCTTAACAGTGACTCCTCAAGACTAATGCTTCAAAAAGAGAATCTCAGAAACGCCTATATTGAGCTCTATAGAATGATGAATGTTTCTCTTGAATCTCAATACACGATAAACGATACTATTATTCCGGCTCCTCAGCTGGAAATTGCCAACCTTCTTGAATCTGCCGATAATAACAACACAACTCTAAATTCACTAAGAGCCGGTGAAAAAATAGCAATTCTGGACACCAGACTTGCAAAGGCAGCACGTTTGCCTTCTGTTGACTTTTCTGCAGGTTACAACTACAACTTTAACAGAAGTCAATACTTTCCATCAAAGTATAATGAAAGTGACGGGATAAATTGGGGGTTCTCACTCTCATTACCACTGTTTAACGGAAACGAGATAAACAGAAAGGTAAAGAATGCCAAAATTTTGGAAGAGAATGCACGGCTTAGTATTGAGAGGGAGATGCAAAATATTGAAAGTGACCTAAGACAGCTCTATAATCTTTACACCAATAATCTGAGATTAATAGCATTTGAGGAGGAGAGCAGAGAGTCGGCATATCTTAACCTTGAAGCAGCTATGGAGAAGTACCGTTTGGGCTCACTTTCAGGAATTGAGTTTAGAGATTATCAACTATCATACCTTGATGCCTCTAATCGTAAAATGAACACTCTGTATCAGGCTAAAGTCTCTGAAATCACGCTTCTGTTGATAGCCGGAAATCTTTTCCGATAATCAATATTCCCCACTGAACATTACTTCAATTTCTTTGTAATACATTAAGCTTATAAACCATATTGTATTGCAATGAGATCAAAATTATATACTACTGAAATTAAAGCGTTTGCCAGATTTTTACTAATTGCTGCAGTCGCTCTCTCTTATTCATTTGCTTTTGCCGAAGAGCAACAAAGGAGCTATTCCCTTAATGGCGTGATTGTTGATAAAAATACCCGAGAGCCTGTTCCTTTTGCAATTGTCTCTATATGGAAAGGGAACAGATTTACTACTGTAGATTCACTTGGCAGATTTTCTCTGGAAAACATACCTGCAGGAGTATATCGTATTCAGGTAGATATTTTGGGTTATACACAATACATTTCGGAAGAGATGATGGTCTCTGTTTCGGCAAATTTCATCAGGGCAGAGATTGAGGAGGAGAGCCGGTTACTAAGTGCAGCAACTGTCCGCCCAAAGGCAAACCCATTCAGGAGATTACCGGAAAGTCCACTTTCGCAAAGAAGTATTGGAGTAGGGGAGATAGAGAGAAACCCCGGATCTAACAGGGATATATCCAGAGTGGTTGCATCTTTACCAGGAGTAGGAACAGTTAATGCCGGAGGCTACAGAAACGATGTGCTTGTAAGGGGAGGAGGCCCGTCTGAAAATAAATTTTTCTTTGATGGGATTGAAATTCCAACTGTCAACCACTTTAGTACCCAGGGATCCAGCGGGGGCCCCGTAGGAATAATTGATGCCGACTTTATTCGCGAGGTAAATTTCTATTCAGGCTCTTTCCCGGTTGCCAGAGGGGGTGCATTAAGTTCTGTTCTTGACTTCAGGTTAAAAGATGGTGACCCGTCACAAAACAGATATAAATTTACCGTAGGTGCTTCAGAAGCAGGCTTCAGTACGAATGGTCATCTCTCAGACAAGACAAATTATCTTTTTTCGGTAAGAAGGTCGTATCTTCAGTTTCTGTTCAAGGCAATCGGCCTGCCTTTTCTTCCATCTTTTACAGATGCTCAGTTCAAGGTAGAGACACGATTTGACAATAGACATGAGCTTACATTTCTGGGAATAGCCGGATTTGACAACATGTCTTTGAACGATGATTCAGGAGGGAAAGAGAATAACGAATATATTCTTGCATATTTGCCGGTAATACAGCAGGAGGTCTTTACCCTGGGAACAGTTTACAGATATTTTTATGGAAGGAATTCGCTGAACCTTTTTCTCAGCCACAGCTATCTGAACAACAGAAATACCAAGTACAGGGGGAATGATGAATCATCTCCGGATAATCTGTCTCTGCTTTATAAGTCTGTAGAGAACGAATCCAAATTCAGACTCGAAAATGTTTCCAGAGCCTCAGACTTTACATTTACTGCAGGTTTTGGCGCAGAATTGCCTGTATATTCTAATGATACATATCAGAAACTGTTTCTTGAACAGCCTGTTACTGTTGAATATGAAAGCTCTTTGAGTTTTCTTAAATATTCGCTCTTTGGTAATGCCAACTACACCTCTCCCAATAGAAAGTTTTCAGCTAATCTGGGTCTTAGATTCGATGCAAACACCTTCTCTTCGGAGATGTCCAACCCATTTAATCAGTTCTCTCCACGAGCATCACTCTCCTATGAGGTGGTGAACAACCTGTATCTTAACGCATCTGCAGGCAGGTATTATCAGCTGCCTCCACTTACCGCACTAGGTTACAGAGACAGGGCCGGGAGCTTGGTTAATAAGGAGATGAAGTATCTGGGTTCAGATCAGGTTGCTGTTGGAGCGGATTACAGGAGCAGTGAAGGTGTCCAGTTTGCAGTTGAGTTCTTTCACAAGTGGAACTTTAATGGCATGTACTCTTTGAATGATTCAATTCCTGTGGAGGGAAAAGGGACCAATTATGGGGTTGTGGGAAACGAGCAGATTGCATCTCTACTAAAAGGTCGTGCATATGGTGCAGAAATCTCATTCAGATGGATTTATGAAGATAAGTTCAATCTGTTAAGCTCTATCACCCTTTTCAGGAGTCAGTTCTCAGATCCTATACGTACATGGACCCCTCAGGCCTGGGATAACAGGCGTTTGATGACTGTTGCCGGCGGATACAAACTACCTGCCAACTTTATTATTGGTGCCAAATTCCGTTACTCAGGGGGCTCTCCATATACTCCGCTTGATATTGAAAAGTCTTCTCTGGTTGCTGCATGGGATGCATCAGGAAGGGCATATAGAGATTATTCCAGGTATAACTCAGAATATCTCAAAACTTTTACACAGTTAGATTTAAGGGTTGATAAAGAGTTTTATTTCAATAAATTTGCACTGAAACTTTACCTGGACATTCAGAATGCACTCAACAAAAAATACAAAGATGCCGATGTCCTGGTAAGTACGGGAAGAGTTGTCAATCCCGATGCACCTTACAACGAACAGAGATATGAGATGAAACGGATAGAGCTTGAGCAGGGCATCATTTTACCAACGCTTGGGATTACAATTGAGTTTTAGTAATCAAAGAGATCTCTTTCCGGCCACAGTGGTACCCTCTTGAATGCATTTCTAAAGAGAGCATCAATTTGTCTAGGGAAAGTTGAGCCTTTCCATGAACTTGTATTGGTAACAAATACCCATGAAAAGCCGTCTCTGCTATATTTGAGAAGGGCACTGGTTCCTGAAAGCGTACCGGTTCGTGACCAATCTCCCGAAGATGTACATTTTGCCCAACCAATTGGAAGGGTTGTCGGTGTAGAGTTTGTCATAATTCTGACACTCTCTTTTGTAAGTATGTCAGGGACATTATCTCTTCCGTCCAGTGCGGCTATAAGTTTAAGTAGCTCCGAAGGTGAGGCAACCCATGCCCCGGCGCCAAGCAGTCCTCTGATGTTGTTTCCCCCATAGCATCTTTGCATCATAGCTCCATCTCCTTTGTATGACTCAATTAATTCCTCATCACGAGGTTCGTAGTATTTTACCTCATTTATGTACCTTTCGTCATAATAATTTTTTGCAAGATGTATGTCGTACACTCCTGCAGGCTTAAAAATATGCTCTTTTACATAATCTTCGTATTCAAGCCCTGATACAACTTCAATTAGCCTTGATAAAATAAGATAGCCAAGGTTGGAGTACCTCGTTCCATGACCCGGATTATAACTCAATCTTTGATTCAGAGAGTAGGAAATGATTTCATCTGTCTCTGCTTCTCTATTCAGATTCAGTCTTTTGGATATCAGCGATAGGTTGAACATGGGATCACCACCACGATTTGAAAACCCCGCTTTATGTCTGAGAAGCTGATCAATTGTTATGTTTCGGATTCTGCTGTCTTTGATTGAAGAAAACTGAGGAAGATCAAGAGTTGCACCTGTTGCGAAAGGCCTGTCAGAAAGATCAATTTTACCCTCTTCGCAAAGTTTCATAACTGCTGCCCCTGTAATTAGCTTTGAGAGCGAAGCAATTCTGAAGATATGCTTTACTTCGGCCCACTCTCCTCGCTCCTTATCTGCCCAACCATATCCTTTGGCATAAATAAGCTTTTCATCCTTCATTATAGCCAGTGATGCCCCTTTGATATCCCATTGACGCATAAAACTCTCTATTTGAGCATCCATCTTTTGAGTTTCTGACAATTCTGACAGTTCGTTGGTAAGGATATGATTTATTGCAACAGGAATTATCTCATTTTCATCATCATTAATACCCGGAATAAGTCTGATTCCGGTGAATCCGAAAAAGATGACGAAAGCAGTAAGCAGTAAAATGATAATTATTATGTATGAGGCTATGCCTCTTTTTCTCCTCCTATTCATGCTTCAAAAATAATAAAAGAGATTGTACTCTGAAAGCCTAATAATCAACAAATTTGAAAATTGTTATCATCTGTAAGCAAAAACGCCTTCTATCAACAAAATATTAATAAAAAGCGCTGAAATACTAATGATAATAAAAAATTATTATATCTTTACATCACAGATTGGATCGTCGATTCAATAAAGACGAGCTTCAGTTCAGGGGGTTAGAATACTGAAGCTCGTTTTCTCATTATTTTCAGGTGATTTATTCCAGAGCAAACCTTACCACAACCTGGTGTTCCATTTTAATCTTCTGGAAATCGGGTAAAAATTCACCTCCTGCAAACTCGGCAGAGGTATCCATCATAGTCTTTACAGCTGTGTTTACTCTGTATGATCGTGGGAAGCTGGCATAACTTTGTACATAGAGCGCCTTTCCAAGTGTTCTGCCTAAAGCGAATGCTATTGCCTCTGCACTTTTCTTTGCATTTACCGCCGCATCGGCCATAATCTCCCTGCTTACCTGGTCAAAGTTTGACAACGCTGTGCGGGTAATCTTAACGTCAGTAATACCCTCTTGTTCCAGTTGTTCAAATAGTGCCGTTAATTGGGGTGTGCCGTTTACCTTAAGGACATAGGACTTGGTTAGAAGAATCGTGTTTTTCTTTAAAAAGAATTTTTCCAGCGATGAGCTAATGTCTGAAATTTGCAAATCTTTTGTAATATCTATACCGATAGAAGTAAGCCTTTTAAAAAGACTCTTCTCTTGTCTTTCTATTGATACTTTACCACGGTTATCTTTCTCTGTTATGACAATGTCAAGGTAAATTTCATCAGGTGATAGCTCTTTTTCAGCTCTGCCCGAAACTTCGATATAATTCTGTTCAATAAAACCCTTTTCCTGCGAAAAGAGAGATGCGCAGCCAAGCATAAATGCAACTGCAATTATTTTTTTCATCTTAATGCTTTTTTAGTTCATATTTTGCTTTCGGTACTGTCCGGGAGTGATTCCGGCCTCTTTCTTGAAAGCTCTTAAGAAGGAGTTAATTGATGCAAAACCCGACTCCTCGGAAACATATTCGAGAATGTACATCTTTTTATCTTTGAGTAGCTCTTTAGCGTATGAAATTCTGTAGTGATTTATAAGATCAGAAAAGGTAGAATGAAATTCATTGTTTACTATGCCCGATATATATGAGCGGTTAGTGTTGAGTCTTTTGGAAATATCTGTAATTCGTAAATCTGTATTTCTGAATATTTGCTCCTCTTCAATAAGTTTTATCAGGTCAGATTTTAGCTTATGTCTCATACTTTCTCCGGGAAGTCTGGCTGTAGAGGGGCTGTCTTTAAGAACATCGATTTTGTAGGTGGCAATTGTATATTTTTGCTTGAACCCAAGAAACCCGATTGAAAAATGAAAAATACTGAAAAGTATTGAAGGGATAGCAATTAATGCCAGGTCGTTAATAAAGAATGCCTTACCTATAATATTTGCCACAACAGCAAAAACAGAGACACCGACCATTGCAATCATAATATCGTGTGTCCATTTGATTGTTCTCTCCTCGGTTGATGAATAAAATTCATTAATCTGTTTTTCGTACTCCTTAATCAACCTGCTGCTGTAATATACAGAAGGAATCAACTGAAGTACAAAGACTACACGGCTTAATTTAAAAATAGCAATTTGAATCTTAGCGGTCAAAGAGAAAGGAAACAGACCGGATTCTTTGTAGATTACTTTATGGAGGTAGGCTGATAACTCTTCGGGTGACATGATTGCAAATGTTATTACCGTTGCAACGGTAAAGAAGATAGCCGGAGTAAGAACCCAAAGCCCTTTTGCGTTAATTGTTCCGTCCTTTGCAATTCCTTTTATATAGAGGTAGAAAAGAGGAAAAACCGAAAGGGATGTTAAGGTATAAATGGGGTCAAGAAAGGAGTATATTTTGTAATTTAATGAGAAATATGCAGCGTGAGAAGCATACAGAACGCTTGCAACAAACATAAAAAGGCCAAGAAAGAGGCGGGGTTTATCCCTTTTGCCGGCATCGGTAACAAGTGCAATAGCCCAGAAAAGGGTTACGAACATCGGTAAGGATATTACGATGAATCTTAACATTGGTTTTTAATTTGCAGTGCAAGACAAAGTTAATAAAAGTTTCTGATTTGATTCTAAAGAAAAATTTTAATTAAAAAACTGAAATAAATACACTTACACAAAAATACCTTATCTAACAAATTGAAACACTTACATTAGATATTATGCCAAAAAAAATCAGACTATTAATAAAAATCAGTATATTTGAAGGTAACATGATCAAATCATAACTTAGAGAGAGAAATTATCCCCAGAGAGGTTGAATAATAAGTAATAAATGTATAGCTCCAAATTTCCCGGAAATTATAAAGCACTATATATTAACTTTTAAAACCGAACCTATGAATACTATTGAAGAGAGTCAAATTGATAGAACAACTATCGATGAGATAATCTCCAGACACAGGGGTAAACCGGGCGAGCTCCTTACTGTAATGGAAGAGATACAGGAGGCAAGCGAATTTAAATTCCTGGATAAACTCTCGATGGATTATCTTTCCTCACAAACTAAGGTTCCGCTGTCACAAATCTACAGCGTTGCAACTTTTTATTCATTTTTCAATCTTAAACCTCAGGGTAAACACTCAATTATTGTGTGCAGAGGTACTGCATGCCATACGAAAGGGTCAAAAACTTTGCTGAACGACCTTTCAACCCTTCCTGGCTGTAAAGAAGCCCTGGATTCAGGTGAGACAAGTTTTACTACAGATGACAGACTCATAACGGTTAAAACCGTAGCCTGCTTTGGCCAATGTGCCCTGGCTCCGGTTGTTGCCGTTGACGGAATCATTTACAGCAATGTGACCTCAGAGCAAATTAAGAAATTACTGCAACATTTACAGGAGGATAAGAAAGATGAAAATATCAGACTATACTAAACTATTAGAAATAAAGGAGGCAGCCTCCAAGAAAATACTTCCTGATAAGCCATATGTTGCTATAGGTATGGGAACATGCGGAATCGGAAGGGGAGCAGAGGTGCTGTTTGACAGTTTTGAAAGGGTTGTTGCCGAAAGAAAACTGGATATAATAATCAAAAAGACAGGATGCTTCGGCTTCTGTGCAGAAGAGCCACTGGTGAATATCTATATTCCCGGGAAACCACTTATTATTTTACATCGTGTAACAGAGAATGATGTTATTCCGTTGATTATTGGCATTGAGAAGGGCATAATGCCTTACAGAAATGTGCTTTGCAGAATAGAGGAGTGGGATTTTATAACTGAAAAATATGAGTTTGGGAAGGGACTTACAGAGTATCCTCTATGGAATGAAGTGCCTTTTTTCAAATGGCAAAAGAAGATTGTACTTCGCAATTGCGGTCTGATAGTACCGGACGACATTGAAGAGTATATAGCCGTTGGCGGGTATTTCCCTCTTTACAACGCTTTACATAAAATGAACCCTGTATCTGTAATAGACGAGGTGAAAAAATCAAAGCTTCGCGGCAGGGGTGGTGCCGGCTTCCCGACAGGGGTTAAGTGGGACCTTATGGCCAAAGTAGAGGGAGATCAGAAATATGTTATTTGTAATGCTGACGAAGGCGACCCTGGAGCATTCATGAATAGGAATGAAATTGAGAGTGACCCATTTATGCTAATAGAGGGAATGACTATTGGTGCATTTGCAATGGGTGCATCAAAGGGTGTAGTTTATATCAGGGCAGAATATCCGCTTGCAGTTCAGCGTCTTAAAGGTGCAATTAAGCAGGCCAAGGAGCTTGGGTTGTTAGGAGAAAATATTCTTAATTCGGGCTTTAGCTTTGATGTTGACATTGTTGAGGGAGCCGGAGCTTTTGTATGCGGCGAGGAGACCTCACTTATTCACAGTATTGAAGGAAAATCGGGAAGGCCATCACCAAGACCTCCATATCCTGCTGAAAAAGGACTGTATGGAAAGCCTACAAATATTAATAATGTTGAGACATGGTGCAATGTGCCTGTAATTATCTCCAGAGGAGGCGATT
>JAUYTX010000049.1 GCA_030695025.1 Bacteroidales bacterium
CAAATACTACTTATGGATTTGCAAGAGATGGCAACGGTGCTTATTTTATGTCTAACATTAGTCTGACAAAAGAGATTGGGGATCTTGCCTCTCTCTCATTCTATGTGAACAACTTCACCAAGAGTAATCCTTATATTGCAAGTTGGGCTACCGGTCTAAGAAGTTCCAAGAATATTGAATTTACATACGGTGCAACACTCAGAATTAAATTTTAAACTTAAGTGAGATGAAAAAAGGTTTTTATATTATATCGTTACTAGTTTTAATTGGCCTTATATCTTCTTGTCAACAGAAGTTAAATGATCTGATTGACAACAATCCGTATGCAGAGGGGTCAAGAAAACTGAACATAAATCTCATTTACCCTCAGGGTTTTGAGCATGAACAAAAAGCAGGAGCTGAGATTACAATCATAAATCCAACAAATGGAGCTGTTTACAATATATTATCAGATAATAATGGTAAGGCGTCATTAGATCTTCAATATGGATTTTACAGAATTTCGGTAACTGATAAAGGGACACCTGTTTCAGGTGCTATCCCAATTTTCAACCGCAGTATTGATCAGGTTCGTCTGATTGATACTCTAAAAGGAGATCTGAATGTTAATGTGCAGCTTGCACTCTCCTATGCAGGTCAGCTGATTATTAAAGAAGTTTATTACAGAGGATCTAAAGGTCTTGACAATGTAAACTTTCAATACGACAAATACATCGCACTCTACAATAACAGCAATGATATCGCTTACCTTGACAGTGTTTGCCTTGGAGTAGTTGAGCCTTATAATGCCCCTACAAGCGCATCTCCTTGGTCTTATATTAAAGACGGACAGCGCGTAATCAGAGATACAATTCCGATTATCGAAGCAGTATGGCAATTCCCCGGAAACGGTAAAAGCCATCCTCTACAACCCGGAGAAACTGCCGTAGTTGCACTTTCAGCTGCAGTCGACCACACGATACTTCGTCCTATGTCTGTAAACCTCAATGTTAAAGGTTATTGGGTATGCTA
Source organism: Bacteroidales bacterium (assembly GCA_030695025.1). GTDB lineage: Bacteria > Bacteroidota > Bacteroidia > Bacteroidales > UBA932 > Bact-08. The sequence goes on from JAUYTX010000049.1 coordinate 1,012, forward strand.
TAATCAAAGATATACAAATGCTCAGTTTCACCCATCTCCTGGACCAAATCTAGTAGGAAGGTGGCTTGACTTGTTATGGAAAGAGGGAACTGCAAATGCATATCCTTTCTCTGTTACCAGTCCAGCTCCAGTGATTTTCCGAATACCTGAGGTTGGTGCTCAAGCATATGTAAATAATCCTGCAAACAGGAGCCGAAAGCCAGGAACAACTTCCGGAACCGAGTATGTGCTTATTCCTTCATCCTGGGTACTTGATGGCGTTGATTGTTTTGATGCATCAACCAAGAATAAGCGGCTCCCTGCATCTATTGATGCTACCTATGCACTGATGGAGACTACAGAAGCCTATCAGGGTAAAACCATTCACAGAAAAATTGATCCTGTAGCAACAGCAGCTGCCGGCGGCAGAATAGTTTACATGGATACAAATAACTCTGCGAATGATTTTTATATCAGACAAAGTCAGTCAATTAAGGAAAAGTAAAAATTAGGATTATGAAATTGAATATTAAATACATATATATCTTATCTGCACTCTTTCTTTGTGAGCTGACTCTTGCTCAGACAGTCACAGCGCAAGTTAAAAAACAGGTGCAGGAAAAATGTTTGTACCATTTTGATGACCTTCAGAGGAAACAGACATGGACAGAGAGCTATAATGCAGCAGGTTTGCATTTTTTAGATTTTAACAACTCCTCATACATTGAGGCTTATATGGGTAAAAATGATGGTCCTTTTGTTAAATTCAACGAATCTGACAACAGCTTTAATTACGGACTAAGAACTGCATCTTACACCAAAGTCAAAAAGACTACATTCTTTGGAATGATTGACTATAATAATTTTAAGGGACAAAATATGACTTGGTCGGGGTTAATTTATCCAGAGAGGTACCTTATGTTGGTTGCAGACGACAGACCAGCCGTCAAATCGAAAGAGAGTTACAAGCTAACCGGTGGCCTATCATTGCCATTGCATGAAAATCTCTTTTTTGGTCTTCAGATTAACTATGAAGCAGCAATGCTAGCTAAGAGAAAAGACCTTAGGCACAGAACAGACCTTCTTGATTTTGAAACCACTGCAGGCTTAATGTATAAAACAGAGATGTTTAACATTGGTCTTAATTATTATTACAGGAAGTTTCACGAAAAGGTAGAATTCTCAAAAGTTGCCGACGATGATGTGCTTTACACCGGTTACCTTTTAAAAGGACTTTGGTTTGGAATGATTGATATTTGGAACCAACGTGAGTTAAACCTTTCAAGATCGTTTATTGATGTGATTCAGGGAGGTTCTCTTCAAGTTGAGTTTGTTAAGGATAACTTCAGGTTCCACAATGAATTTACCTATAAATTTAAGGATGGTCTATCAGGCCCCGGCATAGACAGGGCCTACACTCAGAACGAAGGAACAACTCTGGAATACAAAGGTATTGCTCAATACGAACTAGATAACATGAGGCACTACCTAAAGATTAAAACCAACTATACCGATGCTGTCAATTATGACAAAGTATCCAATACGGAGAATATTGGAGGTATAAGTACAGTAATCCAGTATGGCAAGAACAAGGCATTCGCTAAAAGATCATTTGATATGAGTGCCGAATATGAACTTGCACTTGGTAAATTCAAATGCAGCCCTGAATGGAACTTCAAAGCAGGCTACCAGTACTCATCATATTCAGCTGTAAGCTCGCTTGTAGTCCCTTTCTATTTTACACAAGAGGTAAACATTACAACCGGCTACGGTAAGGTTAACAAGAATTTCCTAATGCAAAAAGGGATGATAGATCTTTCTCTAATGGGTGGATATAGCATGGGTAACGGAGACAGACTAAAAATGCATACTGCTGCCGGTGCTTCCAACCAGATATCAGACGAAATTGTTCCAAAACAAAAGGTTGAGATGTTAAAAAGAGAGTACGAATACATGACCAAAGGCAAGCTTCTTGGAGAAGTTGGATTCAGATATTCAAAATTTGTCATGAAAAACAGAACAGCAGGTTCAATTTATCTTGACACCAAATACTCCTTCACCTCAGCGTCAGACCTGAAGTACCACACCGGAGGCAACGCCGGAATTTTCAGCCTGGCACTCGGTTATTCATTCTAAAACGACTAACACGCTATATTTCAAAAGAGGACGCCTTATGATGTCCTCTTTTTTGATTCGTAAAAAGCTCACCTAAAAGCAACATCTGTTTTTTAGCTAATTTTCTGAAGTGCTTTTTCGGAAAAAGGCTGAGGACCGTCCAACGACCAAAGGGAGGCGTTCCGCAAGCCCCGAAAAACACAAAGAAAAAAGCGTTAAGAAAAACTGCGTTGCGCTTGGTGAGCTTTTACAATCAAAGTTAAACTTGAAAATGTGTTCCAAACAAACGGGATAACGAAAAGAGGACGCCTTTTGGTGTCCTCTTTTCTCTGTTCAAGGGCTCGTTAACTGTTATAACAGTTAACATTGAACTCTCTAAAAAACAATATTCATCTCGTTGATAAGATGACCGGCACCAGCGTACTTTTCAATTACCCAAAGCACGTATCTGATGTCAACGCAAACAGATTTACAGTAACCCTCTACGTAGTAAACATCACCGGCCATCGATTCACGATTACCGTCAAACGCAAGACCTATCAGCTCACCATTACCGTTCATAACTGCACTTCCGGAATTACCTCCTGTAATATCATTGTCAGAAAGGAAATTCACATAAAGCACTCCATTTGTGCCCCATCTGCCCCAATCACCCTTTTCAAGGGCTGCCTTCAGGTCAGGCTTAATTTTGAACTCGTAGTCGTTGGGATTCTGCTTTTCAAGAATACCTGTTGAGGTAGTTAAATAGTGATAGTAAACAGCATCTTTGGCCTTAATCCCACCAATTTCACCAAATGTAAGCCTCATGGTTGAGTTAGCATCAGGATAAACATTCACATCCTTTTCAAGTTGCATTTCGTACATTGCCCTCACATAATCTCCCCTATCCTTTGACGGGTCAAGCTCTGCAGCCTTGAGAAGTGAGTCTTCCATCGCATTATATTGCCTTACTCCTATCGTTTTTACAACATCAATTATTGGATCGGCAGCAATGTCACTGATAGCTCTTTTCTGATTAAAAAAGTCATCCAACCTCTCTTTTGATGTCAGGATACTGTTGTCATATACAAAATCGACAAGTTTATCACTGTTCCCGTTAAATCTGGCCAACAGATTGACAAAAGCTTCATCATAAAAGCTTGTTGGAACCTCGTTAAGGTAATATTTAACCATTACCTTAAATAGCTCTCTATCGGCAGCCGGGTCAAGTTCATTCAAGGCCTTAAGGGCGATCTCTTTAAAATTTGAAATCTCCTTATCTTCAAGTGTGAACTCCTCTTTTTTTGCTCTGGTTAAAGATGAGATGAGTCCCTGAAAACGTTGGCCCAGGCCAACAAGCTCGGCACCTCTGACCATTGACTCCCTAAAGTACTCTCTCACCTTAGTGATATCTGCCTTAACAGCATATGCCTCCCTGAGATTCCCCAGCATCTTTCCATATTTTTCTGCTCTTTTTGAGTCAGACATTATCCAATCCTGCAGCACCTTCTCTCTCCCTTCCAGCTCTTCAATTACATTAAACCTATCAACGCAAAGGTTTTCCCATTTTGCATAATCGGTATAGTTGCTTATGCCAAAGTATTTGTCAGAATATATAAGCCTGGTCTCATCTGATGCATCCATATATTTTTTCCAAACATCAAGTTTAGCTCTTCTTACACCGCTGATAACAGGGTTAAGAATTTCAAATTTCTCCCTTAGTTCGAAAGATGAGATATACCTGTTGGTTCTGCCGGGGTATCCGATAACCATTGTAAAGTCATCCTCTTTTACCCCTTTCGCAGATACTGTAAGAAATCTTTTTGCCTCCATTGGAACATTCTCCGCAGAATATTCCGCAGGTTTACCATCAGCAGATGCATAAACCCTGTACATGGCAAAGTCTCCTTTGTGCTGAGGCCAGCCCCAGTTATCAGTCTCTCCTCCGAAAGAACCTATCGAAACAGGCGGCGCTCCTACGAGGCGAACATCTGAAAAAGTCTCAAAGAAATAGAGATAGTACTTTGAACCCCTCCACATAGATGAGAGTCCCTTTTCGTAAAGAGAGCTTTCGAATCTCTTTTCGATAATGCCCGAAACTCTGTTCATGAAAAAGAGGCCTCTTGGTCCTGCCGCATCAAGACTGTCGATTATTTTGGTAACGATGTCGGTAACATCCATAACACTTCTGAGGAAGGTTACGCTTTTACCTTTGATTGGTACCTCGTCGCTCATGTTCATAGCCCAAAAGCCATCTTCGAGATAGTTCTTCTCAGGAGTGCTTAGGGAGTGAATGTCACCGAATGCACAGTGGTGGTTTGTAATCATGAGGCCTTTTGGAGAGATAATGCTTCCGCTGCACATACCTCCGTCAATAGCTACAATTGCATCTGTCAGGGCACCGCCCTCTACATTGTAGATTTCGCCCGGTTTTAGTTTAAGGCCTTTGTTTGCCATGAGCTCATAAAGCTGTTTATCCAGAAGATTTACAAGCCACATGCCCTCGTCGGCAAAAGTTTTTGTTGCTATTAATAAAATAACAAACAAAAGGGTTAATAATTTTTTCACGTTAAAGTAGTTTATAATGAGTTAATAAATGGAATCATCAAGTAATAGTATGATATGAAAAAGATTTTTTATTGAGATTTTGATCGAAAAATCAGAACATTCTAATTGCAAAAAATCCTTATTTGTATTATATCCTAAGCAAATTTAACTATTTTTGTCCATACTACTTTAATTTTATTTAATCGTTCAAAAATGAAACAAATGAAGAAAAATTGGTTCCGCCATTTAATACAGTGGGGAACACTTGTGGCAATTATCATTATCCTGACGAAAATGTTCGGAAATGAAACTGCCGATCCGGAGGCATATTGTCCATTCGGAGGCATCCAGACATTAGGAACCTATCTTGTGGCCGGCTCAATGGCTTGCAGTATGACTGCAACACAAATCATGATGGGTATTGTTCTGGCAATTGGTGTCGTTTTATTCAGCAAACTATTTTGCGGTTACCTCTGTCCTTTGGGATGGGCAACCGAACAATTGGCTAAACTGCGTAAAAAACTAAAAGTTAAAGAGATTGTCATAAATTATGGCACAATTGCAGACAAATTACTGAGACTGGTTAAGTATGCTCTCCTTTTCTGGATTTTCTACACAACAGTATCAAGTTCAGAACTATTCTGCAAAAATTTTGACCCTTATTATGCAGCAGCAACCGGATTCAAAGGTGAACTGACAATGTGGATGGCTATTCTGGCCATTGCAGTTTTCATCCTTGGAAACTTCTTCATCAAAATGTTCTGGTGCAAATATCTTTGCCCACTTGGAGCATTAAGTAACATCTTCAAGTACGCTATTACATTCGCTGTGCTTGTAGGTATTTTTGCTCTTGTTAACTTAAGTGGACTTGCTGTTTCATGGGTTTATCTTCTGGCTGCCGCTTCAATTATTGGTTATCTGTGGGAAGTTCTCTATCTTGAAGTTAAGGTATTTCCTCTTCTTAAGGTTGTAAGATCTGAAGAGAAGTGTAACGATTGCGGAATTTGTGCTAAAAAATGCCCATACGGTATAGATGTTGACAAAGTTGGTGCTGTGAAAAATGTAGACTGCAACCTTTGCGGAGAGTGTATTGCAAGCTGCAACCAGGATGCCCTTACTTTCGGAGGCAAAAAGAGTTTACGCTGGCTTCCTGCCATTCTGACTTTTGTTCTCTTTGGAGTAGCCCTCTGGCTAGGAAGCACAATGGAGCTTCCAACCATTGACGAAAGATGGGGTGATGAGGCTGTCCATGGTCAACTTGAAAAGGTAAGAGTAGAAGGCCTGCGTTCTGTAAAATGCTACGGAAGTTCTATGGCATTTGCCGCCACTCTTAAGAAAATTAACGGCGTGTATGGTGTTGCAACATTCGTGAAACATAAAAATGTTGACATTTACTACAACCCTGCCGAAGTAACTGAAGAGAAAATAAGAGAACTTATTTATGTTCCATCGAAATTCAAGATTGCAACACCTCCAAAAGATGTTGAGAACATAAAAGTTGTAACTATTTATACAGAAAAGATGTACGACAGGATGGACCCGAACTATCTGGGTCTCCAGTTCAGATATACAGGCAAAGGATATTATGGCCTTGAGACCGAATACTCTTGCCCGCTAACAGTAAGATTGTATATGGATCTCGACGAGCCTATTGATGAAAAATTCTTCAAGAAGATGGTTGAGATGAAGGAGCTTGAGATGCTTGTTCATGGCGGTGGCACCAACATAGTAAAAGTTGATTTCGAATATATTGGAATATCTGACGTTGTTGACACAATTTCAAGAAGGGAGTTTCTTATTCGTCAGTTCACCACCTTCTCTGTTCCTTTCAAGAGTAATCAGGAAGAGTGGGCAGGTAAAAACGAAGCCGTTTATGAACTTGTTTACCCTGACCTTGACAAACCACTAATTACAAGGAACTTACCGTTCCTTTCAAACCATTTGTCACAAATCCCGGGCTTTATCTCTATTGAGACCCTGGTTAACGAAGCTGACGAATATTGCTTTAGAATAACCTACTCAAAGGATGCTCTTGATGATGACAAAATCTGGGAGGTTCTAAACAGAAGCAAATGGACTATCAAAAACAGAGAAGGCGTAATGGAAGAGGTTGACCCTAAATTCTCATTTACTGAAAAGGGTTCTACCAAATAGAACGTCGCTGTAGTTAACACAACATTTACAAATAATTAACAGTTATGAAATACATTTCAAAAACTGTTACATTCCTTATTCTGCTCTCGATATTCACTGTATCGAGAGCCGATGAGGGGATGTGGCTTATAAATCTCCTTGAAAAAAATCTTGCAAACAAGATGAAAGAGGCGGGTCTTAAACTTGACCCCAAACTAATATACGACGAAAACGCAGCATCAATAAGTGATGCAGTAGTAGCTCTTGATTTCGGTTGTACCGGAAGCATGATATCAAACGAAGGTCTGCTCATAACAAACCACCACTGCGCTTACGGTGATGTTCACTCACTAAGCACACCCGAAAAAAATTACCTTGAAGATGGTTTCTGGGCGATGAACAGGTCAGAAGAGAAATACATTAAAGGTAAATCTGTATTCTTTTTAAGAAAGGTAATAGACGCAACAGATGAGGTAAAGGTTGTTGCAGACTCTTTAAGATCTCTCGGTCAGGGCGCAGGAATGAGGAGAATCTCATCCGTTCTGGAGAGAAGGCATAACGCCAGAAGCGGAATGGAGACTATGCTTATGTCTATGTGGAGAGGCTCTAAATACTATATCTTCTTTTACGAAGTATATACTGATGTTCGCCTTGTGGGAGCGCCTCCTGTCTCAATTGCTGCCTATGGCGGTGATACTGACAACTGGGAGTGGCCTCAGCACAAAGGAGACTTTGCTCTTTACAGAATATACGCTGATGCAAACGGCAAACCGGCTGCTCACTCAGCAGACAATGTTCCCTTAAAACCTAAAAAGATACTTTCAATCTCGACAAAGGGGGTTAAAGAGGGTGATTTCTCAATGGTAATAGGTTTTCCGGGTAGAACCAACAGATACAACTCCTCTTTTGGTGTAAATGAAAAAGAGAAGGTATCAAACCCGGTAACAGTAAAACTTAAAGAGAACAAACTCCGTATAATGAACAACTTCATGGAGCAGGACCCCAAAACAAGACTAATTTATGCCGACCACTATTTCGGCAACAGCAATGTTCAGGAGTACACTGCAGGTGAGGTTTATAACTTCAGACGTTTTGGTGTTGTTAATATCAATAAAGAAAAGGAGAAAGAGCTACAGACCTGGATTGATGCATCTCCCGAACGAAAGGCAAAATGGGGAGACCTTCTCAAAAAGCTTGATGAGAACTACAAAAGCCGAGAAGATCTCACACGTCAAAAGTATTACTTTAGAGAGACACTGGTTTCAGGACAAGGTTTTGTATATCTGGGCAACCGTACAAACTCACTAAGAACTGCTCAGGAACGGGAAAATGTAGACACACTAAAAGTTGGATCTTCTCACCACCGCACTCTATTGAACAACATAGAGAGAGGTTATGAGTCCAGCGTTCTTGAGGTAGAGAAGGAGCTGATGAAGTACCAGCTTAGAGAGTTTTTTGCCAATGTTTCAAGAGAGTATTGGGGAGAAAACCTGGCAATGATGTTTGACAGGTTTAACGGTAGTGCTGATGCAATTACAGAATATGTATTTGCGAACTCTATTCTTCTTAACCCTGAAAAATTCCGTGAAGCAGTTAAAAAGGACCAGCCGATTACCCTCTTTGTTGACGATCCACTTCCACTTCTTACCCGCTCTGCAAGAATTACCGAATTCAATCAGGAGGAGAGCGAGTTGATGGGCGGAAACGACATTAATAGCCTTGAAGCACAATACACACGTGCAATGTACCAGATGAACATGGAAAAGGGCAGAGTGCAGTATCCCGATGCAAACTCAACAATGCGACTTACTTACGGCACAGTAGGCCCAATCACCCCATCTGACGGAATTCATTACAGTGCTCAAAGTACAACTCAGGGTTTCTTTGACAAGTACAATCCTGATAGTTATGAATTCAACATTAAACCGGAAGTTTTGGCACTTTTGAAGGCCGGCGACTGGGGAAAATGGGGAGAAAAGGGAAAGATGTATATCAACTTCCTTACCAACAATGATATTACCGGCGGCAACTCAGGAAGCCCTGTATTAAATGCCAAAGGAGAACTTATTGGTCTTGCTTTCGATGGAAACAAAGAGTCGCTTGCAGGCGATGCCTACTTCCATCCCGAAATGAACAAATGCGTTAATGTAGATATCAGATATGTCCTTTGGATAATTGAAAAATATGCAAAGGCAGACCACCTGATTAAAGAGATGCAATTCTCGACTAAATAATCTGAAAAGATGAATATAATTAAAAGATCTGCAATTCTGCTGGCGGCAATTATCTTTGCCGCCTCAGGGTTCGCTCAAAATATAAATTTTAACGAAAAGCTCCCCCTTGATCAAAATTTCAAGGTAGGAAAGCTTGAAAACGGACTGACCTATTATATCCGAAAAGCAGAGAACCCAAAAGGTAAAGCTGAATTCTTTATAGTTCATAACGTAGGATCACTTCAGGAGAATGAAGATCAAAGAGGCCTTGCCCACTTTCTTGAGAACATGGCTTTCAACGGAACCAAACATTTTCCCGACAAGAGGCTTCTTGAATATTTTGGCAGCATAGGAGTTAAATTCGGTGCAAATATAAATGCCTACACCTCTATGGAGAGGACAGTTTACAATATATCTGCGGTACCTGTAGAGCGATCTGTAGTAATTGATTCAGCTCTGCTTGCACTTCACGACTGGTCACACTATATCTCGTGTGAACCTGAAGAGATTGAGGCAGAACGTGGTGTAGTACGCGAAGAGTGGAGAAGAGGTGACGATGCCAGAACAAGAATGATGAAGGGTATCAATCGTGTTGAACAGACCGGGTCTAGGTTCGCTCAAAGAGATGTAATAGGATTGCCCGAAATTATTAACACCTTCTCACGCCAAACACTCGTAGATTATTACCACAAATGGTACAGGCCAGATCTTCAAGCCGTTGTAGTTGTTGGAGACATTGATGTTAACGACATTGAAAAGAGAATTATCGAGCGATTTTCACCAATTCCGACTGTTAAAAACGGTGCAGTAAGAGAGAAATATTCTGTGCCCGACAATAAAAAGCCAATTGTAGGTTATCACACCGATCCTGAAACAAAGGCACTTTCGGTGAGAATGACAATCAAGATACCTCATCTCTCAACAGATGAGCTGTATTCACACAAGGCACAGTATGATGAATTAATAAAAGCACTTTTTCTGGACATGTTCAGAGTCAGAGCACAAGTTGCAGCCGAGAGCACAGATTCACTTTTCCGCGCACTGGTTCCTGTTTATGGCAACATCAGCTATGCCTCAGGGACATTCACAACAACAGCTCTACCTATCAATAATAAAGGTATCACCAACGCCCTAAAAGGTATTTTTATTGAAGTTGAAAGAGCCAGACAACACGGATTTGACCCCGAAGAGTTTGCTCCTGCTTTCGAAAGAGTTAAAAGACAACTTGACGTAAACTATAACAGAATCAAGAAGCCTAAAAATTCAGATTATGTCTCGTTTGCAGTAGACCACTTCACAAGGGAGTACCCACTACTTGACATAGATGCAAACTACAAACTATCAAAAGAGCTTATTGAAAAAATTACAGTTGAAGACGTAAACAACCATTTAGACAGAATTTTAAGCCTTGAAAACAGAGTCATTATATTTGCCGTTCCGGAAAGTGACAAAGAGTACCTGCCAACCGAAGATCAGGTGCTTGCTCTCCTGGACGAAATAAAGGAGACCTCACTTGATAAGTTTATTCCTTTGACAGAAAAGGATATGGTTATGAAAACCACACCCGTTTCAGGCAAAATAACAAAAGAGAGAGCTCTAGCATCTAAAGATCTAAATATCAAATATGAAAAGAGCCTGGACTCAACCATTGAGTGGACTCTTGCAAACGGTGCAAAAGTAATCTGGAAAGAGGAGAAAGGGAAAGAGAAGGTTGTAAGGATGCGTGCTTTCCGTCCGGGTGGCTATGCTCTGCCTGAAGATCCATTGCTTGCCAGAATCATGGAAAGGTATATGTCAAATTTTCATGTTAACGGCTTTAACAAGAATGAACTTACCAAATGGTCTTCATCAAAAGGAATCCTGGTTAAACCATCTGTCTCTATGAGACATAACGAATTTTCAGGTTCATTTGAGTTAAAAGAGCCCGAAGAATTTTTCAAACTTCTGCACATGTACTTCAATCAGGTTGCAGCAGACGAGAGGGATGTGAATAACACAAAGACACAACTTATAAAGAATATCAGAAACAATCAGGGAGAGGTTAACAGATTCAGAGATTCTGTAACCAAGCTGAAATATAATTTCAACCCCTTAACAGTACCTTTCACAGAGGAGTTTGTCAACAATATCACAGCCAAAAAGCTTACTGATCTATATTACAAACACTTTGGCAACCCTGACGGTTATACATTTGTCTTTACCGGACCAATGGATGCCACGAAAGGTAAAGCTTTGGTTGAAAAGTACATCGCCTCACTAAACGGAGATAAAATCAAAACTCCTGCCCTTAAATACAAAGAGTCTTCTTTCCGCAAGGGTGAAGTTTCACTAAGATATAAGGCAAAGAACATGCTCAGCACTAAAGCAAGTGTCTCCCGTATTTATAGTGGAGAGATTGATTACACTGCAGAGAATAGTATGATGGCAAAATTCATCACTTATATTCTAAGAGACAGGTATATGAAATCTATTCGCGAAGAGAAAGGCGGAACATATCATGTAGGCGTAACAGGAGATTTGTCACGTATGCCTGAGAATTCTGTCAATTTTTCCATTGATTTTGACACAGATCCTGCTCTTGTTGATGAGTTACTGGAGATTGTTCAGTTAGAGATAGATAAGCTTGTAGCTTCAGGTCCAACCCAAAAGGAGATGAGGGAGATTAAACTATACCTTGAAAAAGTATATAAAGATCAGACCGAAGACACTGCTTGGCTTACACTTATATCAGATGCTCTTCGTCAGATTCCGGACATAGCAACACCAGCCAAGAAAATGGTTGACAAGATGGATGCCGGAGATATTCATACGTTTGCAAAAAAAGTATTTACAACAGGAAACAGAATGACTTTCGTTTTTGAACCTGAACTGTAAATTTAAGCTAACCGCATATAATTTAATAACAGTTATTTGTGTCAGCAAAAAACTTTGGCAGCATCTTTGCTATGTATATAATCAAAGGTATAAACCAAATAATCACGTTATGAAAAAATTGATTTTTAGTCTGATAGCAGTAACAATTGTACTGAGCAGCTGCGGCCCTGCATTTATTGCCACTGGTCCCGGTAACGGCAGAGGTTACGACGAGAGAGGTTATGATAGCAGAGGAAACGACAGAAGAGGCTATGACAACAGAAACCCAAGAGCTGCCGATGCATATATTCTATTAACCCAGAATAATCCACGCCTTAGAAACGTGACCGTATTGATTGACAACAGAATAAGAGTTAATCTAAATTACGACAACAGAGGTAGAGCAGCCAAAGCAAAGCAGATAAGAGTTAAACCGGGAAGGCATAACATTAAGGTTTACTCAAACGGCAGATTCCTTTATGAAAGATGGGTTGTGGCTACACCAAACCGAAGTATCAGATTCTCTGTTTAATATCGGCCTGTGGCCCTGACGAAAGAAGATAGGCCAAGTGTCAGAACAATAATTATAAACCCGGGCTCAGCGTACTGAATTCCGGAAATCCAGAGAATAACCATTAAGGAGAGAAACAGCAAAGATGCAAAAGATAGCACCTTTTCTGTTTTTCTCCATTTTATTAATGACGCTATAACTATAAACAGGTAAATTGGGCTGCACCATAAAAGATTAAAGTTTGAATAAAGCTCTCTATGGTCGGTAATCATAATGAGTACACTAATAAAAATTCCAAGCAGACCAATAATTGATAAAAACCCAATCTCTATAGCTCTAAATCTTTTTTTAATAAGAGAATATCCTACAAATGCGGCTATCAATCCCAGAATAAAAATTGGAGACAATAGTGCAACTATAATCTTTGAGATGAAGGTTTTCTCAGATCCGGTATTATCGCTCTTTTCAAGCAGCACACTATAGTCTGACACCAAAGGAATATCACCATTTGCTGCAACTGTGAGCTCATTGAAGAGGTAGTCGGGTAAGAACATACTTTGAAACACATCAATATCTCTGTCAAGAGTTGATCCAAGTAAAATGTTAATTCCAAATTTCGGCCAACCGCCAATATACTCGTTTATGAGATCTCTGTTGGTTTTCCCTGCGCTTTTGGCAAGCGAATGTTCATCTTTGCCTGCAATATCAAAAATTATATCTCTAAGTTCAGACGTGCAATTCTTATACAGAAAACTGTAGAGATAGTATCTGTTTTCGGGTCTGTACAAATACTCCAGTTTAGCAAGAATTTCTGTAGTCTGAACAGAGTCTAAAGAAAGAACCTGTTCCACTACCCCTCTGCCCTCCCATTGGTACTGGTATAAAAAATCATTCATATACTGAATGCCCAGCATATATTCTAGCTTGCCCCTCATAAACCTGGTGTAAAAATTGGGAGTATTAAAATCAAACAGCCCAAAATTAAAAACCAGATCGCTCCCGTTTGCCGGGTTGTAAACCCTAAGTGCACTGTGTCCGAAAGTTGAATAGAGTTCATCACCGGGTGTACAGGTCAAAAGAGAAATCCGAGGTGTCTCTACCGCAGATAATTTTCCAGTAAAGAGAAGGAGGGTAAGAATAAGTATTGAGAGGCGGTTTTTCATTGCAGAATTCTTATAAATTGCTTTAGAAATTAATTATTTATAAACCGAGGAGCTTTTCGGTGTCTGGTACCCTGTTCGTATGAGTAGGCAATTTCTAAAAGCACAGGTTCACTCCATGCACGACCAAATATTGAAATACCTACCGGAAGCCCGTCAATAAAGCCCATCGGAAGAGTAATGTTTGGGTATCCCGAGACTGCAGCATATGAAGAGCTGCTGATTCTGCCGTTATCTCCGTTAATCAGGTCGGTTTTCCATGCAGGAGAACCCGTAGGAGAGATAATTGCATCCAGTTTGTTTTCATTCATTATCTTGTCTATACCCTCTTCACGTGTAAGTTTAAACATTCTTTCAAGGTACTCCTTGTACTCCTTGCTCTCCAGGGAACCCTTCTCGTTTGCCATTATCAAAAGTTCCTGGTCAAAATATCTCAGTTCAACAGGATCTTTTTTATTAAACTCAATCAGCTCTGCAACACTCTTAACCGGAGCATTCTCACCAAGCGATTTAAAATATTTGTTAAGCCCGTCCTTAAATTCGAAAAGCATTACCTGAAACGAAGCAGCACTTGCAGCTCCAGGATAAGGGAAGTCCAGCTCAATAACCTCAGCACCTGCGCCTCTCATATACTCTGCAGCAGCATTAATCAGAGAATCAACACGATGATGAGCTCTTCCCAAAGACTTGATTTTACCGATTCTCTTTCCTTTAAGACCATCCAAATTTAGAAATTGGGTATAATCGGTATAAAATTTTGCATTCGGGTCAAGTGTTTTCTCATCCAGAGAATCAGGTCCTGCCATTACTCCCAGCGAAATTGCAACATCTTGGACGGTTCTGCCCATAGGTCCGGGGGTATCCTGTGTGAATGATATTGGAATAATGCCGGTTCTGCTCAGTAGTCCGACTGTTGGTTTAAAACCAACAACTCCGTTATTGTTCGATGGACATACTATGCTTCCGTTAGTCTCTGTACCTATTGCAAGGGCGCAAAGATTAGCTGAGACAGATACTCCGGAGCCCGAACTTGAGCCACATGGGTTTCTGTCTAGAAAGTATGGGTTTTTGGTCTGCCCTCCTACCCCGCTCCATCCGCTTGAAGAGAAGTTTGATCTGAAATTTGCCCACTCACTAAGGTTTGCCTTTGCGATTATAACTGCACCGGCTTCCCGCAACAATTGAACAATTCTGCTGTCTACAGGTGCAATTGAGTTCCTTAGAATCATAGCACCTGCTGTGGTTGGCATGTCATCGTGAGTATCAATGTTATCTTTAATGATCACCGGAATACCGTGCATTGGTCCCCTAATTTTACCTTCTGATAACTCTTTATCAAGCTCTTTGGCAATCTTCAAAGCATCCGGATTAACTGTAATTATAGAATTAAGTTTTGGCCCATTTTTATCAATCGTCTCTATTCTTGAAAGATAGTCCTCAACAATTTGTGTAACGGTGTATTTCCCGCTAAGATATCCTTCATGAAGTTGAGAAATTGTAACCTCTTCAAGGTAAGATGCAGGATATGCTGATTTAACCTCTACAGTACATGCAGCAATCATAATTGAAAACAGGGTCATTAGTATTGCTATCCGGGTAACTTTATTAAGAGTCTTCATTGTATTTGTTTTAAAATATTACTTACCAATGCGCCACCTGCTAAGGAGCGTTTGATTTTTTGGAAAAATCCCTCTCTGCTTTGTTCTGACATCTTCGACAACGAAAAATACATTAGGATCGAATTCTGTAAAAATTCGCTCTACCTTTTTCATTAGATTTCTATCAACTACTGTCTCAATAATATCAATTTCACCAAGTGAGCCTGTGCCGTGAATGAGTGTTGCTCCAATATTCTGTCGGTTAAGAAGCGAAACCAACTCTTTTCCGTTACCCTTTGTATATACTCTGCAAAGTAGTATTCCAAAGGCAATTTTCTGCTCAATTAGGATTCCGATAAAATTTCCTGAAGCATAACCTGCTGCATAAGAGAGATATGCCGTTATGTCATTTGCTCTTGAAAAAATCTCCGAAATAACGACAATCCATATAAGAACTTCAAAAAACCCAATTATTGGAGCTTTATATTTTTCTCCTTTTGATACAAAAATGATTCTTAATGTGCCAAGTGATACGTCAATTATCCTTCCGAAGAAGATTACAAAAGGGAGGATATAGGGATACTGATCCAGAAAGTCAAACATATTATTTTTTTTATTGCTTTATAATTAATTCCCGATTCTTTTAAAAGCAGCTCCAAGTGAAGCGGCGATATCCCCGGCGATAATTGAATTTTCACCTTTAGTCTCAAGAGCAATATCTCCCGCAAGCCCGTGAATAAATACCCCTGCAATGGCGGCAACTTTTGAAGAGTATCCCTGTGAAATCAGAGCGAGAATGGTGCCTGTCAGGACATCGCCGCTTCCTGCGGTTGCCATTCCTGGATTTCCTGTTGAGTTAAAAAAGATATTGCCATCCGGAGTTGCAACCGATGTGTGAGCCCCCTTAAGAACAACCACAATGTTATGTTTCTTCGAAAATTCAGACTGTTTCATTACAGCATCATAGGAGTTTTTCGTTTCACCTGCAATTCGGGCAAATTCGCCCGGATGAGGAGTTATTACAGAGCCTTCCGGTATAAGGTCAATAAGATCTCTTTCTGAAGCAATAATATTCAGGGCATCAGCATCAATAACCATTGGCTTTTTACTGGCCTTTAACAATTTCCTGAGACCATCTGCTGATTCAGGAGATTTGCCAATACCCGGACCAACTGCAATAGCACTGTAATCTTCAGTATTTTCAACTCCGGTAAAGATAGACTCTGACCAGTCAACCGAACATATTGCCTCAGGCACCGAAATCTGTAAAATCTGGTACAACAATTTTGGAATGTGTACTGTTAAAAGCCCTGCTCCTGACCTCATTGCCCCTTTTGCTGCAAGGACAGCCGCTCCGCCCATTCCGTAAGAGCCTGCAATCAGAAGAGAGTGCCCAAAATTTCCTTTATGTGAAAATTTATCTCTTGGTTTTAGCTCTTTTCTAATCAGCTCCTCTGTCAGCATGAAAAAATTGGTATCTGTCTTTTCGATTATCTCACTATGGAGACCAATTGGCAGCACATCCCATTTGCCAATATATGGGGATGCCTCTTTAAAAAACATGCAGAGTTTGGGAAATTCAAATGTAAGGGTGTTATTTGCCCATATAATTGAATTTTTTCCCGGGCTGACATTCTCCTCTGAGAGAAGACCGGAAGGCAAATCAATTGATATAACCCTTGCTCCCGAACTGTTAATTTTTTCAATTATAGGGCAATAGATTCCCTCTGCGCAACGATTCAGCCCGATTCCGAAAATACCCTCTACAACAATTGCATCTGATGGAATTTCGGGAATATCTTCCTCCTTTTCAATCTCTTTGACATGCACACTGCCAAAGAGATAAGCCTCTCCCAGCAGCTCTTTTCTTGATTCGGATTTTAAATTCCTGTTTTTTATCAGAAAGAGTTTGCAGTTAAAATCCCTTGCAGCTAGTATGGATGTAAGTGCAATAGCGTCATTCCCGTTGTTCCCGGGACCTGCAAATACAAATATCTCCTGTTTTTTATTAACCTCCGTTTTAAGCCATTCATATAACTTTCTGGCTGCTCTTTTAATAAGGGCTGTTTCACTAACTGGCTCATTGATAATTGTAAAACTATCAATGAGAGCTATCTGAGATGAAGTGAAAATTTTCATTCTATTGTTTGGAGAGCCAATCGTTGTACTCCATTACGATCATCTCAATATCTGAATATTTGAGCTCTCGGCTAACAATTTTTTCAACCAATTGAGGATAGAGGAAGAAGTATGCACTCATGTCTCTTCTGAAATTAATCATTGCGGGCACTTTTAAGACTCCGTCCTTTTCCAGAATATACCTCTCTTTCTCTGTAGTAAAGGAGTCAGACATAAACTCCTTTTCGTCATAAAACATCTTATAAAGATTGACATTTCCACTAGTCAGCTGAAGAACAAAAAAGTTCTTTCTCTTGCCCAGAAATAAGTTTGACCCCTCTCTGTTTTTCAGGGAGACCATTTTGAAAACCTTTCCGTTGCTTTCGAATTCAAACCATTCAGCATCTCCGGGGCTAAGTCTGCCCTTCGTTCCATTTTCATCAATGTACTTCACGCCTCTCTGAATTAGCTTAAAGTTAGGAGTTTTGCTGAAGAGATTATATGGAATCTTCAGCTCTGCATGAATTTTTTGATCTTTAACAACAATTGTTCCTCTCTCCATTTTAGCCTCAAGAGTAATTGCAGAAAACAGAATAAGTAAGATAACCAGCAGATTTTTCTTCATAAAGTTTAATTTTTACAGTCGTGAACCGTAAAATTAATCAAAATTCTCCTTTGCAGGTATTCTGAAAGTGAATTTTGAGCCTAAACCCTCCTTAGATTCAACGGTAATATTTCCCCCAAGCATCTCGATATATGCTTTTGAAATTGAAAGTCCAAGACCAATTCCTTCATGTGCTCTGGATAATCTAACGTCAGCCTGAACAAATCGTTCAAAAATACTCTCGATTCTCTCCTCAGGAATTCCAATACCATCATCTTTAACAGAGAATCGGTAGTATCCCTTTTCCAGAGAAACACCAATCTCGATTATCCCATCAGCACTGTATTTGATGGCATTTTTTAACAAATGTGTCAGCACAGATACAAGTTTTTCTTTATCTGTATAAACATTGCTCTTGTCTTGAGGAGCTCTCTCTGAAATTCTGAATAGCAATCCCTTCTCATTTGCAACAGACATATAAACAGAGTGTAAGTGTTCAACAAGTTCGTTAACGTCTGTTAGAGTATAGTAAGTTGTTATCTGGCCTGTGTCAAGCTTAGAGATAGCTACAATATCATTTATCAGTAAAAGCATTCTCTCCCCGCTCTTCTCTATAATCTCCAGATACTCTTTTTGCTGTTCTCCGGTAAGTTCCGGATTTTTAAGAAGTTCCGAAAAGCCAAGAATTGCATTCATCGGTGTTCTAACCTCGTGACTTACATTTGCAAGGAAGGCTGTTTTAAGGCGGTCGCTCTCTATTGCTTTAGCCTCTGCCTCTCTTAGCCTTTTGAGGTACCCTTTTAAAAACAAAAAGAAAAGAACGCCTGTAAATACAACATAAAACCATCCTTTGTATGTTTGCATCTTTGACAAGACCTCTTTGTCATCTGTAAAGCCCTCAACAATATTATCCGAAAAAAGAATCCAAAGACATCCAATAATCAAATAGGCGGCAGTTATGCCGTGCTCAAATCTTAATTTTAATATTTTACCCATATGAAAGTATTTAAGAAATGGGTGCCATGCTCTTTGGGAACTTTATGCAATTTAATAAAAACAAAGCACATTATTAGTATACCTTTCCATAAACAATTGACAACAATTATGGTTTATATAATAACCTATGAAGCATTCGGTAGTGATATACGACCATAAATGTGCAATATGCACAGCAACAGTAGCTTTTCTTAAAAAAAGAGAAAGATTATCTTGTTTGGTATATGTTCCCTATGACAAGGCTGAAGGCAAAGAAATTTTGAAAACATACTCTCTTGATTTTTCTGCAGAACAATACATAGTGTTCATAAAAGAGCAGAAGGTTTTTGTAAAGTCAGGTGCTGTTCTCGAAATTCTGAAAGAGGCCGGAGGTTTGTGGAGCGCACTCTATGTCTTTATAATTGTTCCTGCCCCCCTCAGAGATTTTGTTTATAACTTTATTGCTAAGAACAGATATATTTTAAAACGATGAATAAAAAAGAGTTGCATAAAATGAGAAAGGAGTATTCTCCTAAACCACTGGATATATATAATTTATCTCCTGATCCATTTACTCAATTCGGGTTTTGGTTTTCAGAAGCAGAGGAGCAGTTAATTGCAAATCCATCAGAGTTATCTGAGGCAAATGCAATGGTTTTAAGTACCGCCACAAAAGATGGGATACCCTCATCAAGAATGGTTTTGCTTAAATGTTTCTCCCCGGATGGATTTGTATTTTTCACGAACTATAACAGTAGAAAAGGAGAAGAGATTGACGAAAACAAAATGGTTTCACTGCTCTTTTTCTGGCACAACAGCATGAGACAGGTCAGAATTGAGGGAGCTGCTACTAAAATTTCCATGACAGAGTCTGATCTCTATTTTAACTCCAGGCCTCGTGAAAGCCAGGCCTCCTCTGCATTGTCTTTACAGAGTAAAACTCTTGATAATAAGCAAAAATTCGATTCTGATGTAAACCATCTTGCAACAACCGGAAAACCAATTAAACGTCCCGAAAACTGGGGTGGCTACGTTGTCACTCCCTATTATTTTGAATTCTGGCAGGGTGGCATAGGTCGCTCTCATGACCGAATTATATATTCAATTGACACAAACAGCAGTGAAAAGCATTGGAATATGCTAAGACTGTACCCATAAATTAACCTCCTTAATCACTCTCTGAAAATATTCGTACATTTAAATCTGAATTTGACCTATTTTTGAATCCAAATTCAAATTAGTATTGTGTTTTTAAAACCTTTTTTCAATTATCGTATATTTATCTGGGTCCTTCTTATTCTTGCAATAATGATGGGAGGAGTGTTCCTTGTTATTGCATACTCTTACAACCTTCAAAAAGA
This sequence comes from Bacteroidales bacterium, assembly GCA_030695025.1. Taxonomy (GTDB): domain Bacteria; phylum Bacteroidota; class Bacteroidia; order Bacteroidales; family UBA932; genus Bact-08. The sequence goes on from JAUYTX010000049.1 coordinate 21,158, forward strand.
GACCGAGAGGTATATTGAGTGGTCCAGAAGCAGTGTAAGCGAAGCCAAAGAGATGGAAAACGAACTTACTGCAATCAAAGGACTAACATTTACTCTTTTGGTAAATAAGTCGGGAATCTGGATTGACTCTCTAAGAAATAGGCAAACAAAATTTATTTATCATCTTGAAAGAGCCCGAATAAGGGCAAATACACCAGAAAAGGCTCAATTGATCGGGCAAGTTTCTGCACTCTTCTCAAATCACGAACAAAACATTCTCAAAGCTGTATCATTTATTAAAACAGAAGAACTTAGCAAAGCAAATGCCCTTTTAGTCCATTCTGCACAAGAGCTTCTTGTTACGATTCAGCAGAAGAGCAATGAATTTATCACAATTAATCAGAGTGTCCAGGCAATTCACGAAAGGGAACTCTCAAGAACAAACGAAATAATCTTAAGAATTTTAATCTCCCTTGGAATTGGTGGGATTGTCACCGGACTACTCCTTAGCTGGCTGATATCCAGATTGCTTTTTGGCCCGCTTAACCAATTAATACTCACAATACGAAGTGTTTCGGGAGATGAAGTGTTTGAACAGCTTAAGTTACATCACGGAGGAGAGCTTGATGAGCTTGATAAAAGAATTAAGGTCCTGATTGAAAAAATTAACCGAGCTAATTCTGATCTATCCAAAAACAAAGAACTACTGCAATATTCAAATAAATTTGCAACTCTAGGCAAAATTGCACCCACAATTGCCCATGAAATTAGGAATCCATTAGCTGCTATTAAGATGCTGGTTTATTCCATCAGAGAGGGAAAAGAGGTTTCGCCCTCTATCAAGGAGGATCTGGACATAATAACCAGCGAAATAGACAGAATGGAGAACTTTACAAAAGATTTTCTAAAATTCGCCAAACCTGCCGATCCGGTATTTACACGAGTTAACCCTACTGACTCCCTCTCAGAGGTTATCCCCCTTTTAAAGCCCCGGATTGAGAAAAACAATATAACTCTGGCCAATTACACTCATAAAAGTAAATCTTTTGTAATGGCCGACTCCGGTCACCTCAAACAGGTTTATATGAACATAATATTAAATGCTGTTGAGGTTATGCCTGACGGAGGAACATTAGCCATATCATTTGAAAATGTTTTGCTGGATGAAGGTGATAACAAAAGAGAATATATTCGCATCGATTTTGAGGACTCGGGAAATGGGATCCCTGACGCTATTATGAAGTCCCTGTTTGAACCTTTTATAAGAGGAAGTGATATGGGAGTCGGCCTTGGGCTTTCAATTTCGCAAGGGATTGCCAATTCCCATGGTGGAATTATTAATGCCGAAAACAAGTCAGATTCAAAAGGTGCAATTTTTCATTTTTATCTTCCGTTGATTAACTAAAAAATTCAATATGTTCAAGTTACTGGTAATTGATGATGAACAAAGTGTAAGGTACTCTTTTAAGAAACTTCTTAACACCAAAGAGTACTCGATATCCGAAGCTTCAAATGCCGAAGAGGCAATTATTGCCTTCCGGAAAGAGCCTCCTCATCTGGTAATTCTAGACATTGAAATGCCCGGAAGAGATGGCATCCAGGTTCTGAAAGAGTTAAAGCAGATCTCTCCAAAAACACCTGTTATAATTATCACTGCATACGGATCCGGAGACCGGGTAATAAAAGCAATGAAGTACGGTGCATACGAATACATCGAGAAACCTTTTGACATCCCCCACTTTATGAAGGTAATCGAAGAGGCTTTAAATACTGTTACTCTCAGCATTCCTGAAGAGCCTGATAGTCCTGAAAAGAAAAAACAGATTGCAGCAAAAATAGGCGATATTATTGTTGGAGAAAGTACTGCTATCAAAGAGGTATTTAAACTAATAGGCAAAGTAGCCACAAGTGATGCAAGCATTTTAATAACAGGAGAGAGCGGAACCGGAAAAGAGCTAGTAGCAAGGGCTATTCACAAATACAGCAACAGAGCAGATAAACCGTTTATTGCAATCAACTGCGCGGCCATTCCGGAGGCACTGCTGGAGAGTGAGCTGTTTGGCTATGAGAAGGGCTCATTTACCGGGGCAGACAGACAAAAAACAGGTAAATTCGAAGAGGCTCACCAAGGGACTCTTTTCCTTGATGAAATTGGTGACATGAGCCTCTCGCTTCAGGCAAAGGTTTTAAGAGTTTTACAAGAGGGAACCTTTGAGAGGTTAGGAAGTTCAAAGATAATCAGAGTCAATGCCAGGCTTGTTGCTGCGACAAACAGAAATTTGGAGAATGACATTATTAGTAAATTGTTTAGGGAAGACCTCTACTACCGCCTTAAAGTAGTCACAATATCCCTTCCTCCTTTGAGAATGCGCAGAGAGGACATTCCTCTTCTAGCAAAGCATTTTCTATTGAAATACTCTAAAGAGAATGGCGGAAACGCTATAACTCTTCACCCGGATTCAATAAAGCGATTATGTGATTACACATGGCCGGGGAATATACGAGAGTTGGAGAATGTTATAAAAAGAGCCATCATTCTGACTAAAGGTTCTGTGATTGGCCCTGAATTACTTTTTGAAGAAACCGAGCTATCTGCTGCTTCTAATAAACCGGATTCGATAAGACTTAATACATATCTGAATCAGGAGATAATTTCCAAAGAGGGAGAGATTTTTAAGCTTGCCAGCGAAGAGTTTGAGAAAGACCTATTGAAGTGGGCTCTGGCAAAAACCGGAGGAAATCAACTTAAAGCCGCAAAAATACTAGGAATTTCAAGAGTTATGCTCCACGAAAGAATAGAAAAATACGGTCTAAAGGGGTAAATGTGTAAACTTTGTTTGCACACTGCAAAAAAACTGTACACTATTTCGTTTTAAAATTTTCATTAAATTCTTCAACTTCCTATTAGTCTGGCAGTTAGAAATAATAAAAGAGTTTTTCAAAATTTTCTAAAAAATCACACAAGCAGAATAACAGCTGCAACTCTCTCATATTTTGTTACTTATACGATTTGGCACAATAATTGACATTATTAATTTAGAATAAAAATGTCAAATCACAGTTCACATAAATAACAAACAAAAAATTGAAAAAAATGAAAAAAATTCTATTCCAGATTTTTGCAGTAGTGCTTTTTGTAGCACTTGCCACTAGCTGCTCAAAACCACCACAAGCTGAATTAGATGCAGCTAAAGCAGCTGTTGAATCAGCAAAAGTAATGGAAACTAACCGTTATCTTGCAGACGAATTTGTAGCCCTTGAAGACTCATTGAACGCAGCTAATGTTGCTATCGAAGCTCAGAAGTCAAAAATGTTCCTTTCACGCGATTACAAATCAATCAAAGAAAAACTTACAGTTATTGCCACAGATGTTGAGGCTCTTAAAGCAAGAACAGAAGAGCGTAAAGCTCAGGTTCGCACAGAGGTTCAGGACACACTTGTAGTTCTTGTAGCACTGATTGACGAAGACAAAGCTCTGCTTGCAAAAGCTCCAAAAGGAAAAGAGGGTAAAGCTGCTCTTGAAGCAATTCAAAACGACATTACCGTTCTTGAAGCATCGGTTAGCGAAATTAACACACTTATTGCCAATGGCGATTACCTGACAGCTCAGGACAAAACAACTGCATCCAAGGTTAAAGCCGAAGCAATCAAAGTAGAACTTACTACAGCAATATCAAAAACAAGAAGAAGGTAATTGTTGAGTTTTTTATTAAATTCACAAATTGTATTTGCAATTATTTTTAAAGCCCTTAATTAACTTAAGGGCTTTATTTTAAAATAGAGACTGTATGGCAGGGAGGAAAAAAGGAAAGGGGAGAGTAATTCTAAAATCGGCAATTTTCGTAATTGTTGCTATTGTTTTATCAATTGCAGCAATTTCGATTTTTTCACAGAAACCACCCGTAGATATAATTGAAGCTGCAAGAAAGGCTATTGCTGAGGCAAGAAAGGCAGAGGCAGATGTTTACTCAATAGATGAACTCGCAGCAGCGGAGGGTAAGTGGCAGCTGGCAATGGATGAGTGGAAAATAAACAATGATAAAAATCCACTTTTCAGAGATTACGAAATTTCTCTTAAATCTGCTTCTGAAGCAATTACCATGGCAAAGGAGGCTAAGGTCAAATCGATCAGGGTAAAGGCCGAGCTCCACGAATATATTAAAAAAAGTATCAAGTCACTTAGAGTCAGCCTCAGCTATATTGAGTCTGTAAAAGAGATTCTCCCTCTTAACCACCCGGTAAGAAAGAGAGTAACCCCGGTTTTGTTAAAGCTGGATGAGGCAGAATCGGCGTACAAAAGAGACGACCTTATAACTGCCCGAAATATCATTGACTCAATTCACCAAAGCATAGAAAAACTTAAAGACAATACGGCAGATATTCTGGATAATTACTTCAAAAGTTATCCTGAATGGATCAGACTTAATGAAGAGATGAAACAATGGTCCAAAACACATTCATCGGTTAGTCTGGTTGTGGATAAATTTTCCAGGAAATGCATTGTTTATAAGTCAGGGAAAATAATTAGGGAGTTTGATGTTGAACTAGGAATCAACTGGCTGGGAGATAAAGTTCAAAAGGGAGATAGGGCCACTCCTGAAGGCAAATACACAATTACCGTTAAAAAAAGTGGAAGGAACACAATCTATTATAAGGCTTTATTGATTAACTTTCCCAATGCAGAGGACAAAAGGCGCTTTAACCATCAGAAATCTGCCGGAAATATTTCAAGAAACGCACTTATAGGTGGCTCAATTGAGATTCACGGAGGTGGTGGAAAGGGAATAGACTGGACTGACGGATGTGTAGCTCTTACCAACAAAGATATGGACAACCTCTACGCACTTTGTTCTGTAGGAACACCTGTTGCAATTGTAGGCTCTCTGACTCCTCTTGACAAATTACTTAATAGTCCCCAAGAGATAAAATGATTGTTTATTATGAAAAATAATCCCTCTAAGCTGGCCTTTACACTAGTAACTGTATTTACAGCTGTTGCCATTATACTTTTTTCATTCCGTAAATCTGAGAATCTGAAAGAGCTCTCTTACCTCTTTTACAGCTATCCTCCGGTTCCGGGAAACTATGTTTCAAAAGACTCCCTGGAGTTAGAAAAACTGTTGAAAAATACAGAAAGAAGAATCACAACATCCTTGAGAAGGTTGGAAAACCTGCTTCCATACGGCCCATATTTGATAATCAACACTACTCAGAACAAGTTTGTTCTCAGAACCCGCAAAGGGATAATAAGAGAGGGTATCTGCTCTACGGGTAGTTATATTCTTCTTGATGCCGGAGATGGCAAACAATGGATGTTTAAAACGCCCAAGGGAATGTTCCCTATCCTGGGTAAAATTGTAGATCCCATCTGGAATAAACCAGACTGGGCATTTGTTGAGGAGAGCCTTCCCATTCCTCCCCGAAACCACCCTGACAGACTGGAATACGGCACTTTAGGCGAATATGCCCTTACCCTTGGAGATGGATATCTGATTCATGGAACTCTTTATCAGCGATTTTTAGGGTTGCCGGTAACTCATGGTTGTGTGAGGCTGGGTGACGATGACCTTGAGATGGTCTTTAAAAACCTTAATGTAGGTTCAAGGGTTTACATTTTTTAATCTGTATACAAAAATGAAAAATAATTTGACAGTGTTTTTGAGCAAGATAAAAGGGTCAATAACCACTAAAGGTGTAGTTTTATTTGTCTCAATACAGCTAGTTGCCATAATTGTTGCTTTTACACTATTTGGCATTATTCCCGTAGGCAGCGAAGTAAAAAAAATTACGACTGAATTTGGACTTGAAGGAGTAAGAGGAAACAAACTGCCGGCAGAAAAAGCAGTGTTACTGGAGAGAGTAAGAGATCGAGAACACTATGAGTCTGTTTTGAACTCTGCTCTTTCACTATCAAAAACTGACTCCATATCGCTCTTGATTGATCTTAACGATAGCCTTGCTATTCTATCGCTCAAAGGGGTTTCCCTTTTTCAGTCGAAGATTTCAGAGATTGAATTTAATCGAGGACTTAAGAAGTTACCCGTTTACCTAAGAGACAGCCTCTATTCCGGCCCTTTCCCGGTCAAAAAAGAGCTTGCTAGTATCGAAAAATTTCCGATAGTGATTAAAAAAGCCCCAAAAGACACAACAGAGGCAAGTGCCGACGATGCTGCTCCAATATTACCAATACAAAATGATGTTTTTGTACTATTTTTTCTTGATAATAACCTGGTCATTGAAATTAATCAACAGGAGCATGATCTGGCAGGTTCAAAAAAAGCCTACAAAGATTTTAAAGCCAACTATTCAAGGTTTTTCAGAGATCATAACTTTGCCCTTATCAAGGACAAAAATGCCCCATCATATTTATACCGACTGAAAATTTCTATCCCTCGGGAAGAGGCCAGATCTATCTACAGAGCCCTCCCAATTAAACCTTATGTGCTGGTGAGATATTAACTTTTTGATCATTATTAAAAAGTTTTGCATATATTTGGAAGGGCATATAGCCTTAATTCCAAAACTTTATGAATCAAATTAAAATATTTGTTGTTGAAGACGACACATGGTACGCCAGCTTTCTATGTCATTACCTCTCCCTGAATCAGGAATACGACGTTGAAAAGTACACTACCGGGAAAGACTGCCTCAACAATCTGCATAAAAAACCTTCAATTATAACTCTTGATTTTACCCTTCCCGATATGACGGGCAAAGAGCTCCTTATTAAGATAAAAAAGATTCAACCTGAAGTACCAATAATAATTATCTCAGGACAAAACGACATTACAACAGCCGTTGATTTAATAAAAGAGGGGGCTTGTGATTATATTGTTAAAAACGAAGAGACAACTAGTCGTTTGTGGAATACAATCAGGCTTCAGAGAGAAAATATCTCCCTTAAAACTGAAAATGAGCGATTAAAGAAAGAGGTCAGCAAAAAATACGATTTTTCCAAAACTATAATAGGCGAGAGTAAAGAGCTGAGAAAAGTTTTTGATGTTCTCGAGAAAGCTGCCGATACTCCGGTAAGTGTAACAATTACAGGAGAGACAGGAACCGGAAAGGAGCTGATAGCAAAAGCTATTCATTTCAGATCAAGTAGAAATGGCAAACCATTTGTTGCTGTTAATATTGGTGCTATCCCAAAAGAACTGGTAGAGAGTGAACTTTTTGGGTACGAAAAAGAGGCCTATACCGGTGCTCATACAAGAAAGGCCGGGATATTTGAAGAGGCCTCCGGTGGTACAATTTTTCTTGATGAAATAGCAGAGATGGATCTGAGTATACAGAGCAAATTCTTAAGAGTATTGCAGGAGAGAGAGGTTAAAAGAATTGGCGGCAGCAGCCTAATTAAAGTTGATGTAAGAATAATTACTGCCTCTCATAAGAACTTAGCCGAAGAGGTTCAAAAGGGGAATTTCCGGACAGACCTATATTACAGAATCATGGGTATTCCAATAAACCTACCTCCTCTTAGAGAGAGAGGAAAAGATATAATAATTTTGGCCAAGCATTTTGCTGACAGCTACTGTAAGGAGAATAATCTTAAAAAAGTCACGTTTACAGAGGATGCCATTTCCAAGTTACTCAGTTACTCATACCCTGGAAACATACGAGAACTTAAATCAACAATTGAACTTTCAGTTGTTTTAAGCGATTCCAATATTATTGACTCCGGAAAGATTAATTTTACACCTGTTGAAAATCATGTAGCCGATCTTAATAAAAACATGACACTTGAAGAGCACATGTTTTGTGTAATAAAAAATTATCTTAATAAATACGGGAACAATCCGACAGATGTTGCCAAAAGGCTTGGAATCAGCAGAGCCACGATCTACAGGTACATGAAGGAGATGAATTACTGAACATCCTTATCCAATTAAGCTAATAGGTCTGAATAAAAAAGAGCCGGTAAAAACCGGCTCTTAGCTATTAATAGAAATCAAATTTAGATTCCTGCAACTGTTGCATGTGCAACAACATATACATTTCCGCTCAATCCTGTTACATTAAATGTATAAGAACTTCCACTAAGACCTTCAGATACCATTGGATATTGACCGGGAGCTGTAGTGTAATTTCCATTTTTCTTAGGAAGCAGATCTGAACCTACATATAAATGGGCCTCCTTAAGTGTGTACGGGAAGTTTAAGTTGTATGTTACAACCGCTGAACTGCCGTTGTAAACAACATTCAAAACACCAACCAATGTGCCTTTTGAAATGTCATTTTGACCGGCACCAGCATAGATGTTAAAATTGTAAGTACCTGAACTTAACGGCCCAACAGACCATCCCCAACGAGTGTTCTCATTTAGGAAATCTTCAAACGTAGTTGAAAGAGTTGGTGAATACGCAAATGCAGTCTCCGTCTTCTCAATCGGTGTTTCTCCAACTACTATATCCTGCGAAAGAGTAATCCCAAAATAGGTAGCCCAGCTGCCCTTTTGTACTATCTTTGGGCCAAATCCCCATGCTGTCTCATTTTGATACACTGTTCCATTAAGCTTTCTTACAGAAGCGTGAGCAGCAACTAAATAGTTTACAGGCTCAGGACCGGGAACATAACCAATGGCAGTAAAAGGAATAGTAATTGAGTAAGTTGTAAGGCCTAAAAGGTTACTGCCTTTGTACGGGAATTGACCAATAACGGGGTTACCAGCCTTGTTTGCAGGCATATCTGCCAGATTTTTCCCTACCCATACAGCTACATCTACAAACTCCCAACCATTTATTAGGTTAAATGAGATTACCAATGCATCTTTAACATTGTCATTGTTAGTGTCAACATCCGTGAAAGATACCTGTCCTGCGTTAATAGTTTGACCGGCAAACATTGTAACGGAGTTTGTTGTCTGGTTTAAAATTGTAACCGCCTCCTGTTTCATAAGAAGCGACTCATTGTTTGAACTTACATCTTCAAGGAATGCATCTTTATTACACGACATTAAAGTGAGTGCAAAAATTGCTATTATTGATAGAGCTATACTTTTGTTTTTCATATTTAGATATGTTAAAATGTTTTTAATTAAATTCATCTACATAATGACTAAATATATGCCAAATCTATATGTCTCTGTTATATAACATATTAGCGTTTTGCTTAACTTAAGAACCGTATCAAAATGAGACAGAATATCTCAAAATGATACGGCATAGCATGTGTTAATAAATTAATCTAAAGTGCGTTCTTTTCGCATTTTAATTCCTCGCAGAGAACGGGAAACCACTCTTTTAAATTATCCATTCCTGACTTAAGTTTCTGGCCATCTGTGAGGGCTGATGCGTGTAATGCGACTATGTCTGCAGTAATTTTTTCATTTGCAATAAGCCCAATACTTCCTTTAAGCTTATGAAGTACACTTTTCAAATTTATTAGATCGCCTGCCTCATAGGCAGATACAGCCTCTTCAAAATAGGCCGGAATAGTCTCAAAAAACTCTTCAACCATCTCCTTCACTGATGGCATATCGCCATCAAGCATTGTAATAAGTTTCTGCAGATCGCAGTATCTGTTATTGGAACTCATTATCTGATTTTATTAATTAATACTACAACTAAGTGATGATTAGATAAATCCCAAAAATAAAGATAGTAAATAAATTTAAAATACTGTATACCCTGCTTAACTCTCAGAGAGGGCAGCCCCTATTGCAGTGGCGAATTCAGCATCGGGAGGGAATTCGAAGCCTATGTTGTAGAGTTGTGAAATCTCTTCAAGTATTTTTCTGCCAATTATGTTCTTGCTGCCGTTGCCGGTTATTAAAACAGAATCATTGTTTCTGCTTCTTGCCGCAAACACAGAAATAACACCAATAACCTGATAAACAAGATTTATTATTCCAAGGGCTATATCCTCCTTATTGGCAGTTTCCAGCATTTTTCCAAAATTGGAGGCTGTGGATTTATTGTTAAGAAAACTGATCCCGGAATCAGAGATATCTTCTATTAAAAGATCTACTTTGCTCAGATCGCCTAAATCTGCTAGTCTGAGAATATTCTCAAATGTGGTAGAGTGAATAAGCTCTTTTGAAAGACCTATTATGGTGCCTCCACCAATTCCTGTCCCTCCCAGGTGGGTTATCTTCTCTTTGGTTGCCTCAATTATTGATGTTCCTGTGCCAATGTTGGAGATAATTACATTCTCTTTTTTGGAGAGAAACATACCTCCCAAACCAATTGCTGTAATCTCATCTATTTTGTGAGTCTCTATCCCGAAAATTTCGTTGTTTATGTTAACGGCCCCGGCTCCTGTGATTATTATTTTCTTTACAGAGGAGATATTGAGGTTACTCTCGATAATCAATTTTCCCAAAGCCCCGGTTGCAGAGGTAACAGCATCGAATGCCTTTGTTTTGACTGTCTTAATAATCTTCCCGTTTTGAACCGCCACAGCCTTGGTAGTGGTGCTTCCAATGTCAATCCCTATTATCATTCTGTTTGTATTAAAGGTTTGCAAATATAGCTAAACTTGGGGATTAGATTTAATATGCACATCTCTCTGAGGAAACGGAATTTCAATTCCATGCTCTTTAAACGCCTTAAATACAGCATAATACAACTCGCTTTTAAGGGTACTGGGCCTGTCTGTATATTCAGAAGTCCATACCAGCATATTGAAATTAAGGCTGCTGCTCCCAAATTCATCAAATCTCACATAAGGAGGCGGCTCCTGAAGTACCCCGGGATTTGCCTTTGCAACAGACAATAAAATTTCCCTTACCTTCTCAGGGTCCTCTTTGTATGAGACTCCTACCGGAAAATGTATTCTTACATTCTTATTGTTATGACTCCAGTTTACAACCTGTTTATTAATCAGGTCTGAATTTGGAACAATAACGGCAATATTGTCATTTGTAAGAATTGTGGTCGCTCTTGCAGAAATATTTACGATATTTCCGGTAAGACCATCAACCTCTACCCTATCACCCACCTTAACGGGTCTCTCAAAAAGAATAATAATACCGCTGATAAAATTATTTGTAACATGCTGCAGACCAAAACCTATACCAACACCCAAAGCACCTACCAGTATCCCCAGAGCACTCAAATCTATCCCACTGGTCTGGAAGATTATTATAACTCCGATAATTAATAGCACATACCTTATAATAGTCGCTATTGATTGACCGACACCCATATCAATATGATATCTCGGAAATATCTTAATTGCAAGTACCCTCCTAATCTTTCCTGATAAATAGAAGAGCAGGAAAAAGGAGAAAATGAGCATTATGATTGTTTTAATCATAAACGGGTTCTCTCCCAACTTAAAAAGCTCAATGCTCCATGTTGTCCTTAACCAATCAAGCACCCTTTCGTAACTGTTCATCGTACTAATATTTAATCCCCATCAGATATGGTGGGAGATAAAGTTAATAAAATACCGGCAAAAAATGGTGTTACCTTCTGGAAACTGTGTACAAATCGGTTCGTCTGTCTTTCAGATTTCTTACGCTTCCAAAATTATGTAACTCGGTGAGCAGATCGAGATCTACATCAGCAATCAGAATCATCTCTGTATTTGGGGTTGCCTCGGATTTTACTCCATTAACCGGAAATGGAAAATCACAAGGGGTAAAGACCATCGACTGAGAGTATTGAATATCCATATTCTGCACTTTTGGCAGGTTGCCTACGCTTCCTGTTATTGCCACAAAACACTCATTTTCAATCGCTCTTGCTTGAGCACAATATCTCACACGTGCATATGCATTTTGAGTATCTGTGAGGAAAGGGACAAAGAGAATGTCCATCCCATCATCAGCCAGCAATCTGCTCAATTCCGGAAACTCTACATCATAGCATATCAAAATCCCAATTTTTCCGCAATCTGTATCAAACACCTTAATCTCATTTCCACCTTTCAGTCCCCATACTCTATCTTCGTCAGGTGTAACATGAATCTTTTCGTACCGTTCAACAGAACCGTCTCTTTTACACAAATATCCTGTATTATGCAGATTGCCGTCAATTATTTCCGGCATACTCCCGGTGATAATATTAATGTTGTATGATATTGAAAGTTTTGAAAATTCAGCTACAATGGTTTTTGTGTAATCAGCCAGTTTACGGATAGCCTCCGGCTCACTCAGCTTATTATATTTAGCCATTAAGGGAGCGTTAAAAAATTCAGGGAAAAGAGCAAAATCGCTTTTATAACCACTGAGGGCATCAATAAAAAATTCGGCCTGCTCCATTAGCTCCTCAGTGTTATTGTAAGGCCTCATCTGCCACTGAACCAAACCCAGTCTTACAACCTTTTTGTTAATCTGGGTTTTTATGGATTTCATCTCATAGTAGATGTTGTCCCACCTAAGAAGGACTGCAAACTCTTTAGATAATTCATCCCCTTCAAGATACGCTTTTAAGATTCTGACAGGATAAAAATCGTTGGAGAGCTGAAAATTAAGAACCGGATCGTCAATCTCCTTTGATTTAATTTTTTCGATATATTGTTTGGGAGTTAAAGAATCGGCATACTTGTGATAATTAGGGATTCTGCCACCAAACACAATACCTTTGAGATTCATTTTTTCGCACAGCTCTTTTCTAAAATCGTACATTCTTCTGCCCAGACGCATACCTCTGAACTCAGGCTTAATAAAGATATCAACCCCATAAAGCATATCTCCTTTTTTACTATGAGTGTCAAAGGTATAATTACCTGTTATCTCCCTGTATGTGTGCGGGAATTCTACTTTTTGCTGATCGATAATTATTGATAGTGCACACCCGGCAATTTGTCCATTTACCTTTACAACTATTTGTCCCTTAGGAAAAATCTCCAGCAGCTTACTTATATGGTGCTCTTTCCAATATGATGCAGGCATGTGCTGGTATGATTCAATCATTGCCTGTTTTAACTCCTGGTAGTCGTCGATTGTAAGATATAGAATCTCTATATTAATGTTTTGTTGTTCCATCCTGATGATAAAGAATTATGATATTGAGTAATGAAATTAGATTATGATGTTAGATATCATAAAGACAAATTTAGTCATAATAATCCATAAGCACATTATACATCCTGGCTCATTTTTACACTATTCTGCATTCAAAGCGTACCCTGCATTTGTTATTGTATATATTAAAGGCTATAGCAACATCGCCATATTTACACTCGTATTGGGTAAATTCAAATTTATTGTTATATTAGCCGCCGATTAAATAAGAAATAACTAAAACTAACCACTATGTTATTACACCAGCAATTTGTACGGAATGCAAAAAAGTATGCCGATAAGTTAGCAATCATTGACAAAACAACAGATAAAAGAGTAACATACTCAAGGGCACTGATTGGTGCTCTTATTCTGAGCAAAAAATTTAAGAAATACGATGCAGGGTTTATTGGAATCATGATACCAACCTCTGCAGGTTGCGCTCTTGCTACAGTCGGAGCCCTGATGAGCGGGAAAATTCCTGTTATGATTAACTACTCTACAGGTGCAGAATCAAACGCTAAATATGCTCAGAGTAAATGCGGGTTTAAAACAATTATTACTTCAAAAGCCCTTCTGGAAAAGATCAATTGTCCGGCAATTGATGGAATGGTTATGATAGAGGATATCATGGCCGGAGTCACTTCAGGAGATAAAATTGGTGCTGCCCTGCAAAGCAAGCTTCCTAACGCCATCCTGCTAAATACCATACATAAGGGAGATGAAAATGACACTGCCGCAATTCTCTTTACTAGCGGTAGCGAAAAAGATCCTAAAGCGGTACAGCTTACACACAAAAATATTGCATCAAATATCGCAAACTTTGGAAGTTATGTAAATGTTAGTGAAAATGATGTTTTGCTGGCAAATCTGGTTTTCTTCCACGTCTTTGGATTAACCGTAAATCTTTGGGTTTCTTTGTACTATGGAATGACAATGGTGTCATATGCAAACCCACTTGATTTTCAAACCGTATGTACAATTGCAAGAGATGAAAAACCAACAATCATGGTTGGAACGCCTAGCTTCTTCTGGGGATATTTGCATAAATCTGAACCGGGTGACTTCAAGTCATTGAGAATTATGGTATCGGGGGCAGATAAATGCCCGGATGCTCTGAGAGAGGGCTTTATGCAAAAACATGGAGTAACCCTTCTTGAGGGTTACGGCGCTACAGAAACCGCCCCTGTGATCTCTGTAAACTCATATGAATTCAACAGGCCGGGCAGTACAGGCAGAGTTATTCCTGGAGTAGAGGTGCGCGTCGAAAATTTTGAAACCGGGCAGGAGTGTAAACTTGGCGAGGTTGGAAAGATTCTGGTAAAAGGAGACTCTGTGATGAAAGGGTATTATAACGATCCTGAACTAACAGCCGAAGCTCTGCAAGGAGGATGGTACAATACCGGTGACATGGGCTTTTTTGACGCTGATAAATACCTTTGGCATGCAGGTCGCTTTAAGCGTTTTGTAAAAATCGGAGGTGAGATGGTCTCTCTTGTTAAGGTTGAGAACACATTGGAAAAGCACCTGCCGATGGGTGTTTCTTGTTGCGTTGTTGATGTGTCGGACGAAATCCGAGGATCTTCGATAATTGCAACCGTAACAATTGAGGTGAATAAATCAGAGATTCTTAAAAAGATGGGCGATGACCTTCCAAATATTGCACTACCTAAACAGTTTCTGGTAATAAAGGAGCTTCCAATGATGAGCTCAGGTAAAATTGACTTTAGAACTGTTACCAAAATTGTTCAGGATATGCTTAACGAACCTGCAATTTCTGAAATTTAAAAAAGAGCTCCCTATTCTTATTCAACACTTAAAAGAGGGTACCAAAACCAAGGTTCACCCTCTTTTTGCATTAATAACATTCAATTTTGTCAGAGATAAATTCTTTGGCTTCCTGGCTGACACAGACAAGTGTTTAGCATCTGTTAAGTGATGCATTTTATGCTGTTTTTTTGCTTTCAAATCGTAAATTTTACAATTTTCACAAAATAAATGCAATAATGTAATTCTGAATATCAATTCTTTCCGAAAAGCACAGCCCAATTAACTTATAAAACTTTTGCAGTGTAAAATAAATTTGCTTACATTGTGTTAAGATTTTAAAGCTTGATTTAACAGATAGTTCAAAGTCTGTAGCAAATAATCAGAAGACCATCAAAGTCAAAATATAAGTTAGCCCCCCCTGACCCCAATTACGTTTCGTTATTTTTCATTTAGGCAGATTCGCGGAGTGTGGAATCTTTAGCAGTTTAAACATAAACTGTACTGGTAATGCATAGCATTGCTTTGTGCTTTTTCTATACTGTTCCGTAACTACACAAAAATTAAACATACACTTTAACTAATTTTTCTGTTTTACTTAACTAAATTTAAAAACTATGAAGAAACGAACATTTCTGTTACTGTGCACGCTGCTGCTTATGGTAAGTTATGCGTTCGCACAGGTTAGGGTTACCGGTGTGGTAACTGATGCTTCTGACGGATCTCCCATTCCGTTTGTAAGTATTATCATCAAGGGGACCTCCACCGGAGTGAGTGCCGACGAAAAGGGAGCATATGTATTTGCCAATGTGCCTGCAAATGCTACCCTGGTTTTCTCTTCGGTAGGCTATCAACCCCTGGAAATTGCTGTTGACGGCAGAGGCGTAATAAACGCTGCTATGAATACAGCAGCCGTTGGGCTGGACGAAATTATGGTTGTGGCCTATGGATCCGTAAAAAAAGGATCTTATTCAGGATCAGCAACTCAGATTAATCAGAACTCCTTCAAAGATGTGCCTGTTGTATCATTTGAACAGGCAATTGTAGGATCAGTTCCCGGAGTACAAATCTCACAAAGATCGGGGCAGCCCGGTTCGCTGCCTGAGATCAGAATCCGCGGATTCGGCTCTTTCAATGCAGGTAATGAGCCGTTATATGTTATTGACGGAGTACCTGCAACAAGCGGTGACTATGGTTCCGGTAATATGTTCACAAGTTCGATGAACTTCCTTAACCCCGGAGACATCCAGTCAATAACTGTTCTAAAGGATGCCGCTGCCTCTTCACTTTACGGATCACGTGCATCAAACGGTGTAATTCTGATTACCACAAAGAAGGGACGAGCAGGTAAAGTTGTTTCAACATTTAAGGGTAATGTAGCACTTTCGTACTTTGCATTTGACAACTATCCGTTGGTAAGTGAAGCTGAAGGAGAGACTCTTACAAGAGAGGCCTGGACAAATTACGGAACTGACAATCCAGTATTCTGGCAGTCTTATGGTTCACTCAGCAACTATGTTGAGGCTATGGTAGAGAGATACTATCCATCAAGAAAATCAGACCTTATTTACCAGGATTGGGAAAAAGCTCTCTTTAGAACCGGTATTACTCAAAACTACGAATACAGCATATCCGGAGGAAACGATAAATCTAAAGTATATGCCTCTGTTGCTTATGCCGACGAAAATGGCGTTAACCGTATTCAATATCTGAAAAGACTTACAGCAAGCATAAATGCCGAAAGTAAAGTTTCTAAAAAAATTACAATCGGAGGTTCTTTCCAGTTTTCAAATCAGGAACAAAGCGGTCACCAAGATGGGCAGGCAAAAGATAACCTTTTCTTCCTTTGGAAAGTTCACCTTACTCCTCGATGGCCATTTAAATATGCATCTGACGGTTCTTACTGGATGCAGTATTATGATGGAGGCACACGGGTAAATCCTGTTCCTCAGTGGCACCTTCAAATTAACGATGCAACTCAGATGAGGGCACTGTTAAAGGGTTGGGCAGAGGTTCAGCTTACCGATGACATTAAGATTAAAACAGTATTGGGAGGTGATTACCTTAAAGCTCATGACAGATTTGCATGGCTATACGGGCACATCAACTTTACAGCCTATGGTAATGGTTATGCTTCGGACCGTTTCAGAAATGTAAATAGAATTGTGAGTTCGACAACTGCTAACTATAATAAGTCAATTGATAAACACAATCTTGGAGTTATGGTTGGTTGGGAAGCTGAAAAAGAGGACATTCTGTTCTTTCGCCTTGAAAAGATTGACTTTGCAAACTTCGGTGCTACCGAATCTGCACTGGCTAACACATTCCGTGCTGGCTTTGCATACCGTAATGCATCAAATCTCCTTTCCGCTATCAGTAACCTAAACTACGATTACGACTCAAGATACTATCTTTCAGGTTCGTTTCGAAGAGATGGATCATCAAGGCTGGGCAAAGATAGCAGATGGGGCGATTTCTGGTCTGTTTCAGGATCATGGAGGCTGAGCAATGAGGCATTCATGAGAGATTTCAAATGGTTGAACGACCTTAGAATAAGAGGCTCTTATGGAACCAGCGGAACTCTTCCTTCTAACTATTATGGCTATATGGCTGTATTCAGCTACGGAGTTTATGGTAATGAGGGGGCAGGTTATCCGTCTAATCTGGCCAATGCCGATCTTACGTGGGAGAAGAACCGTAACTGGAATATTGGTATTGATACCAGAATATTTGACAAGGTAGATCTTGTTGCTGAGTACTACAGCAAAACAACAGAAGATTTGCTACTTAATGCATCTGTTCCTTCGACAACAGGTTTCTCTTCGGCTCTAACCAACATTGGGTCAATGCTAAACAGAGGTCTTGAACTATCGGTTAATTACGATATTATTAAGAAGAATGACATGAGTCTCTCTGTAGGTTTTAACTGGGCTAATCTTCATAACGAAATCCTCTCTCTTGCTAATGTAGGAGAACAAATTGTTACCAGACCTCACATCTGGAAGGCAGGTTACTCTTATGTTCAATATTATACCCGGGAGTATTACGGTGCAGACCCTCAGACAGGAGCAGCCATGTATTATTCAAATGCAACTAAACCTGATGGAACAAGAGACAGAACCCTCGTTGGACGAGCTCAGGCTCAATCAGCTATTCTTGATGGAATGACAGCTATTCCAAAAGGGTTTGGTGGATTTAACGCTAATTTCTCATGGAAATCACTCACGGCATCAATGGCCTGGTCATACAAATATGGCCACTACGTATTTGACAATGGTTCAGATGACATAGATGATGATGGTTACAACTCATATAAAAACACCTCAAAATCACAGTTAGATCGCTGGCAGAAACCGGGTGATATTACTCAGGTACCCAGGCGTATTGCCGGAAACACAGGTGGGGGATTCTATGACTCCAGCCGTGCTCTTAAAAAAGGAGACTATATGAGACTTAAAAACATGACCATCTCTTACAATATACCTGATAGAATTAAAAATTCACTTAGAATCTCAAATGCCAGAGTATATGTTGCCGGAAATAACCTCCTCACTTTTACCGGATTAAACTTCGATCCTGAAGTACAATCAAACGGGTATTACAACTTTACATTCCCTTCACTCAGGACTATAACCCTGGGTATTGAGGTATCACTATAAATAATAAACACCTATTAATATGAAAAAATTTATACTGAATATTATAGTTGTATCGGGGTTAATGTTGTCTTTATCGTCATGTGAAGATTTCCTTGATACAAAACCTACCAATGTGATAGTGGCCGAAACTGCAATGCTTACCCTGTACGATGCAGGAATAGTTGCGAACGGCCTGTACGAAAGCATGAAATGGTTCGACTATTACGGTACACAAATGCAGCTTTTTGGTGATCAGAGAGGTGACAATATCCAGCCAAGAACAATGTCGGTTGGTTGGCCTCAAATATACACTCTGGGTTACGAAGCTGAAGCAACCGATTATTTCTCTACCTGGTCAAGATGCTATCAGATAATTATGAGATGCAACACTCTGCTTGGAAATATTGACAAATTGCAGGTTACAAGCACAGCAGATATCGCAAAGAAAAACGACTTCAAAGGACAAGCTTATGCAGTAAGGGCTCTGGTATATTTCGACCTTGCAAGGTTATATGGCTATCCATACGCAAAGGATAACGGAGCATCTTTAGGGGCAGTGCTTATTACTGAAATTACCTCTCCTTCAAATTCTAAAAAACCAAGAAGTACTGTTGCTGAGACATATGCTCAGGCACTTGGGGACCTTGAAACAGCTCTCCCTTTGCTCTCAAAAGCAAAAAACACCTATCGTTTTAACTATTGGGCAGCAAAGCTTTTGCAATCAAGAATCTTCCTTTATAAGGGTGAATGGAACAACGCTTATACAGCTGCAAAAGAGGTAATAGACCTATCGCCATACTCAATGGTTTCAAATGCAGGATATGTTGAATACTGGAAACAGGCCGGGGCAAACGAGACTGTACTAGAGCTCTTTGTTTCAAATGAAGCAAGGATTGACCTCGATGGAGGATATGCATCAATGTGGCACAACTTATGGCACGGTGCGCCATCATCAGGAGCTACACTTATTCCAACTGTCAGTTGGATAAACCTTATTAAATCTGTCCCGGGTGATGTTAGGGCTAATTTTGTAAGATATGACTCACAATACGAAGTTTCAAAGGCATGGCTTTCAAAATTCCCGGGAAATGGTGGAACCAACTTCAGGCTTAACAACCCTCGTATTTTGAGAATAACTGAAGCTTATCTGATAGCTGCCGAAGGGGCACTTAAGGGTACTGCAGGAGTAACTGTAGCAAGTACCTACCTTAATGCAGTTAGAAAGAGAGCAAACCCTTCTGTTTCTGACGTTGTTGCTACAGACGACCTTATTCAAATTGAAAGAAGGAAGGAGTTTATTGGTGAGGGACACAGGTTCTTTGACCAGATGCGCCTAGGAAAATCAATTACTCGAGCAGATGGAGATGGCCATAATTTTGCCGTATCAGCCGGATGCCCTGAAACAATTACCTGGAACTACTTTAAGATTGTTCTTCCGATATCACATACCGAAAGAAAACTTTATCCTGAGCTCCAGCAAAACCCTGGTTACACACAGTAACCTTTTCACGACTAGTTTTTGAAACGAGAGCGGGTCCGTACCGGCCCGCTCTTTCTTTATACCACTTGCACCTAAAATTCTGTCAGGGTTAAAATTGTTTGCTTAAATTCGCCTTGTAATTTTTTTATAATCTGAATATAATGGAAAAAATTCTTGACTTTCTGAATCGTCTTCGTATAAATAACAACAGGCCTTGGTTCGAAGAGCACAAGAGTGAATATAAAGCGGCTCTGGAAACATTTAACTCATTCACAGAAAAACTCATTTCAGGTATTGCATCATTTGACTCTTCTGTAAAAAATCTTACAATCAAAGATTGCACCTATCGCATATATCGTGATGTCAGGTTTTCATCTGATAAATCTCCTTACAAAACTCATATGGGGGCATTTATTTCTCCAAGAGGCAAGGGTTCTGGTTACTCCGGGTACTATTTCCATATTGAGGCCAAAGGTTCTGAATATATTGGAGGGCACATCCTGAGTTCAGGAATTTACAGACCTGCCCCAATCGTAATTAAGAATATCCGCGAAGAGATAATGTTAAATGGTGATGAGTTTCAAAAAACAGTTGATATGGCATCAGGATTTATTTTGGACTCCGGTGATGCGCTAAAAAGGATTCCTGCCGGATTCCCGGCTGACAGCGTTTATGCAGAATATTTTAAACTGAAAGATTACTTCCTTATGAAGTTTGTTGACGATGCTTTTATTTTGTCTGACAATCTTCTTGAAAATGTTGTGGAAGAATACAAAAAGACATTCGCATTCAACACTCTTCTAAACAAAGTGGTAGACTACGCACACGAAGATAATTTGTAGGGAAACGTAACTACTTGGCAGGCTTCTCTTCTCTGGTATATATCTGATTCTCCTGTTCGGCAACTCTTATGAATGTTGTTCTCTTTGAGAGCTCTTTGAGTTGGGATGCCCCAACATATGTGCAGGTGCTCCTGACGCCTCCCAATATATCCAGAACAGTCTCCTCTACAGCTCCTCTATAAGGCACTTCAACTGTTTTACCTTCGCTTGCCCTATACTCGGCTACCCCGCCGGAGTGCTTCTTCATTGCTGTGGCTGAGCTCATTCCGTAAAAGAGTTTCATCTTTTGTCCAGCTTTTTCTATTAATTCTCCTCCGCTTTCGTCATGACCGGCAAGCATTCCTCCAAGCATCACAAAGTCGGCTCCTGCTCCGAATGCCTTAGCCACATCTCCGGGCGTAGAACATCCTCCGTCACTTATTATCTGTCCGCCAAGACCGTGAGCGGCATCGGCACATTCAATTATTGCAGAGAGTTGTGGGTACCCTACTCCCGTTTTAACCCTTGTTGTGCAAACTGAGCCCGGGCCAATACCAACTTTAATAATGTCTGCACCTGAAAGTAATAACTCCTCAACCATCTCGCCGGTTACAACATTTCCGGCAATAATTACTTTATCGGAAAATCTCTTTCTAACCTGTTTAACAAATGCCACAAAGTGCTCGGAATACCCGTTTGCTACATCTATACAGATAAATCTCAACTTTGGGTTATCACTTATTATCGCTGTCAGCTTTTCAAAATCGTCAGTACTTGTTCCTGTACTTATGGCAATGAAATTTTCTATCCCTTTTGGTGCTTCTGCAAGAAACTCTGCCCACTGCTCGTTGGTGTAATGCTTGTGAATGGCAGTAAACATTTTGTGCTTCATAAGCGCCAGAGCCATTTCAAAGGTTCCAACAGTATCCATGTTTGCAGCCATAACCGGTAATCCTGTCCACTCCCCTTTACTGTGAAGAAGTCTGAATGTGCGTTCAAGTTTTACCTGCGACCTACTTTTAAGGGTCGATCTCTTTGGGCGAAACATTACATCTTTAAAGCCCAGTTTTATATCATATTCAATTCTCATCTTAATATTTTTTAAAATCCAAGTTCACTTTCAATAGGTGCAAGTGCCGCGATTGCCAGAGTAGCAAATTCGTCAATTGGAATACCGATTTGCTCACACTCCATTATGGCGTCTCTGTTTACCGAAGCGGCAAAAAGTTTCTCTTTCATCCTCTTCACGACTGATTTTGTCTTAACACTTGATATTTTTCTGTCAGGATATACCAGGGCCACTGCAAAGATCAATCCTGTAATTGTCTCTCCGGCAGAAAGTGCGTGATGGAACCGTTTGCTTCGTTTAATGTCTGTAGCCTTTTCGTTATGAAGTAAAATTGCCTCAACTGCCTCTGTCGGCATCTCCTCTTTTCTTAGCAACTCTGCACCCTCCGGACCATGGCGCAAAGAGTCCCCTTGGGTGAATTCAACATCAATATCATGCATCAACCCTGCCATTCCCCACATTTCTGCATCCTCTCCGAAACGCTCCGCCAGACTCCTCATTACTGCCTCTGAAGCAAGACAATGAGCAATCATTTTGGGATTTTTGATGTTTTTATTGAGAAGTTCTAGATAATATTCCCTGCTTTTCATAAAATTTAAATTTAACAAGCGAATTTAATAAAAAAGAGGGTTGGAAATTTATAAGCTCAGTTCATTAACCAAATCTCTTACAAATTTAGCCATAGGAACTCCGTCAATAACATCGTGATCAAGAAGAATGGTCATATACCTGAGTTATTTATTCTCTTTGTTTTTTGCTGCGGCTGCAAGCTCAATTGTATGCGTAAGCAACTCATTTCCACCAACTTTTCCATGACCCGGAATTACTATTTGCGCATCCTTATATGTCTCCTTTAGCTTGGAAACCGTATCTGCCCAATCGGAAATTACTGCGTCTGCAATATTACCTAAATTCTTTGAATCATAAGATTTTACAAGACAACCTCCGAATAAAATTCTTCTTGCCGGAATCCAGACAGAAATATTATCTGGTGTGTGTCCCCCTCCAAAAAAGTCACAAACAATCTTCTCTCCGTTAAAATTAAGTTCAAGTGATTTGTCAAATGTTTCTGACGGGACCGGTAATCCAAGTTCTTTACACTTTTCGGCTGTTCTTATATTTGCAACAGATTTTACATTTAACCCATGCAGATACTTCAACCCACCAAGACAATCATCGTGATAGTGTCCAATCAAAAGCATTTTTACATTAGCATTCAAGGAGTCTTTAATGTAGTTAACCAGAATTTCTGTTTTCTTATTATCCATCGGAGTATCAATCATAAGAGCCTCTCCATTTTTAATAAGCACAATTCCATTTGAAGAGAATCTACCGAAACTGCCCAAGGTGTCCCATGTAAGGTGAAGATAGACTGAATCATGAATTTGATAAAGATGAATATCTTCATTAACAACATACCGGCTTCTCTCCTGAGCAGATAGAGTGAATGTAATGATCAGTAAAAAAATATTCAAAAGGAACGTCTGCTTGATTTTTGACAATATCATGTGGTTTGAAGGATTTTGATTGGTAGTCTGTAAAAATAACAGATTATCTTGACATGTCAGACAATTTAGTCAAATTGATCTGAAAGTGTGTTTTTACCATTTAGCACATCCTCTTTGATTATATTTATAACTTTAGCCGGCTCTTCAAAAAGTGGGCTGTGAGCAGAGTTTTCGAATGTATAAAATCCCTTAACCGGGGCAATGAGTTTTTTATAATACTCTTTGCTTAAAGAGATATTTACAGTAAGGTCATGAATCCCGGAGAAGAAATAAACTGGTACTTTCACCTCATTTACCTTTAAAGCAAAATCGGTTTCGATAGTCTCCTTATGTATGTTTGTTTTTGGTAAAAAAGTAATTTTAGATTTCCATATATTGAATTTCTCTTTGAATGTATATGCATTGCACATCCAAACGGGAACAAAAACACCTGTAAAAATTGATCTCATATTGTGCATAGTTCCAATTCCCATCTTGTGCATATAATTATCTCTGGCGGGTGATCTGAAAAATGTCAATACCTCTTCTTTACTCCAGGTAACAGATGAGTATTTTTGAAGAGTACTCAAGGCCCTTTTATCGCCTGATTCCTGGGCTTTCGAAACCATATATTCATAAGCAATCTTCTCTGATTCAGCTTGATTTGTAATCTGAGCCATAGCAATATATGCATGGAAGAGATAAGGGTTTTCCGAAACTGCCTTAAGAGCAATTGGAGTCCCTCCGGAGTGAGCAAAAATGTAAATCTTCTCTTTACCAAATCTTTCTCTCAAATAGTTTGTCACCTCTATGGCATCAGAAGTAAGCTGATCGTAAGTGATGCTCTCTTTAGCAATTTCTGAATTGAATGAGAGTCCCCCGCCTCGTTGCTCCCAGTAACAAACAGTAAAAACATCTTCCAGTCCGGGTTTGTATTTTTCTATCATAAAATAGTTAGAAAAAGAAGGGCCTCCATGCAGATAAAGCAAAACAGGATTTTTGGTATCCTTACTTTTAATAAACATTCCTTGTTTTACCCCACCAATCTTAATAAAGGTCTTTTCGGCCAAACTGCCTTCAATTACTTTACCACTATTATCCACAAAAGGATGTGGTCTCCCTTGACTGTTAATAAAAACAACTGTCAAAAGAAGCAGAAAAAAGAGGATTAATGCCGAAGCTAATATTATTGCCATTCGTTTAAGTTTAAATTTCATTTTAAGAGAGGTGTTCAATGAGTATTTTTGCTCCAATACCAATTAAAATAAGGCCTCCGAGCACTTCAATATTTTTACCGAGCTTTCCGGTCGCGTTTTTTCCTAATAGCATTCCTATCATTGCTGCCATGAATGTTGTAAAGCCAATAACTGCGAGAGCCAGGTAAATGTCAGTACTTATAAGTGCAAGACTGACTCCTACTACAAGAGCATCAACGCTTGTGGCCAGCCCTAAATAAATAAGTACACTCAACATCATCGGATTAATCTTTCTCTCCTCCTCTTTTTTAAATGTATCTGCAATCATCTTGACACCCAACAAAAAGAGAAGCCCGAAAGCAATCCAGTGATCAAAATCAGACATCAAACGACCTACCTGAACTCCCCCTAACCAACCGATTAATGGCATTAATGTCTGAAAAAAAGCCAGCACAAGTGCAACCTTAACTCCTTGTATAAACCTGATTTTATTATTGGTTAGACCTGTTGAGATAGATACTGCAAAAGTGTCAAAAGAGAGGCCAATGGCAATAAGTATAAGTTCAATAACTTGGGACATCCTTGAATGGTATCAATTTATAGTTGTTACAGATGCAAAAGTTCGTTTAATGCTTTTTTTGTATTTTACGGCAGGGTATCCGAATAATACAATCAGCCCCTCTCTGCTTGTGTATTTTATGCCGTACTTTTCTCTGAATATTTTTGCCTTTTTACCATTCTGAATCAAAGGGTGTACGCTTCCAATCATGCAAGTCCCAAGTCCCAATGTTTCTGCTGCATACATCGCAACAGTAGCAGCAATAATCGGGTCAGCCGGATCGGTATAAGGTGATCCGTAAAAATAGATTGCAAGTGGTGCATCATAAGTAACAAGATTAATATTCTCGTCCATTTTACTGGTAAAGATATTAAACATTGGCCGCAAGAATTTTCTGAACATTTGATCATTTGCTTTCCCCCAAAAAGGTCTCATCAAAGTCAAAAACCATTTGGACACAAACCACTGCATGCTGTTGAGAAACCGACAAAAATCGTGGGCAAAAGCATTAACTGCATCTCTGCCCTCTAATACCAACACATTCACATCTGAGGGAGGGACTCCCATTGGAGAGTTGGTGGCTGCATCAATTATTTTATCAATTATATCCCGACTTACCTCTTTATTGGCAAACTCCCTTATACTTCTTCGGCGTTTAAGAAGTGCTGTGTACTGTTCATAATTTGAGGCGGAGGTCAGCTCAGGTATTTCAAAGAGATCTGATTCACTTATCTCTCTGCCTGAAATGGTAATAGCCCCTGTTGGGCACACGGCCATACAATGGCCACAACCCACACACCCGAAAACAGGATCAGATGTAATTACAAGTTTTTTATCAACTACCGCAATGCTGAAATCTTTACAAACCTCAACACATTTACCACATACGGTACACTTCTCTTTGTCGATGTAAATTTTTGCAACCTCTGCTGTTCTGGATGTTGGAATTGCCATTTGTTTGAATTGTAGTGGAGTTGATTCAATGTGAAAATCGCGCAAATGTAATAATTTTTTACTTTTGGATTATTAAATTAAAAAATCATTTTTATATCTTTGCATCGTCTAAAAACTTTGGATGTTAAAATTTAATTCGGATTTGGTGAGGTAAATAATCTTGA
>JAUYTX010000050.1 GCA_030695025.1 Bacteroidales bacterium
ACTAGAGGTTGTTGCTGTTAATTCATATCACCACCAGGCAGTAAAAGATGTTGCTCCCGGATACAAGGTTACCGCACGCTCAAAGGATGGTATTGTGGAGGCAATTGAAAAAATTGGCTCAACAAAGGTATTTGGAGTACAATTCCATCCCGAAGGATTTACTGCAAATAATGTTGACACCTTCCTGGGCATATTCCAGCACCTGATTAAGGAGGCAAAAACCTATAGCGCTACTAAGAGATAATACTCATTACATATCGTAATCAAAAGGGAGTTCCGTTTTAAATGGAGCTCCCTTTTCTGTTGTTACACAATAATTTCTGAATGTTACATAATTCACAGATTCAGTAAATAAATAAGGTTTTGCGGGCTTTATTGGTTATCTTACATCAGGAGAAAAAGTGGAAATCGGGAACCACAATAAAATCCCGAATATTAAATTATTATTATTTATCAATTATGAAAAAAATTTTATTAACCACAGCAATTTTCTTTTGCTTAATATCCTTTACTACGGCACAGGATTACAACACAGGAATCGGATTTCGTGGTGGTTTTTCGAACGGGCTAACAGTAAAACATTTTATCAGTCAGAAAGCTGCCCTTGAGGGCATTCTGTCGACAAGATGGGGCGGTTTTGAAATTACAGGACTGTATGAAATACATAACAGGGCCTTTAATGTAGATCGTTTGAATTGGTATTTTGGATTTGGTGCTCACCTTGGATTCTGGCAAGGAAATAAAACAAAATGGGCTACTGAAGACAGAGCCTATACCGTAGGTGGTCTTGACGGAATATTGGGTCTGGAATACAATTTTAGGGCAATACCTTTTAATTTAAGTATTGACTGGAAACCTCAGTTTAACTTTTTTGGTTATTCAGGATTCTGGGGTGACGGTGGTGCGCTCTCTATAAGGTATATCTTTTAAGGAAAGCCAAAGTATTTAAAGAAAAAAAGAGACCGACTAAATTAACTTTAGTCGGTCTTTTTATATCAAATTTTATCTCCCGAAAAGAGCTATCTCTTCTTCTTATTTTTGTTACTATTATTCTTATTCCAATTATTGTTTTTAGAAAAACTTTTAATGCTTTTTTCTACTTGTCTCATGTCACGGTTGAACTCACGTTTGAAAGAATCCCATTCATTACGACTGTTCCCTTTGAAAGAGTCCAGTTTCCTTTTCATGTTATTGTTTCTTGTCTC
This sequence comes from Bacteroidales bacterium, assembly GCA_030695025.1. Lineage (GTDB taxonomy): Bacteria > Bacteroidota > Bacteroidia > Bacteroidales > UBA932 > Bact-08. The sequence goes on from JAUYTX010000050.1 coordinate 1,206, forward strand.
AATAACGTAAATCCTATCTCTGTGCCTGGATTCCTTTAATTCATTTATTCGCCTTTCGTTATAGCTCAACCTGTTATTATAGTCCCGTCTGTAATCACGTTCCCATTGTGACATATTGTTCTGCCTGCTCCTTGATGAAACTCCGCATCCTGACAGTGCTGTAAATAGAATAATTACAATTATTCCGGAGTAAATAAATAATGATTTTTTTAACATTTTAAAAATTACTTGTTGTTAGTATTGTTTCAGAATACGAGTACTGTATGGTCGGGTCATTTTCGGCAGTTAGAAATATCTTTGTTGGTTTTGTCGAAGATACAGATTGAAATGATGCTTTCAGTTTACTTGACATAAACGTAGTAGTGGCCTCAATTTTCCCTATGTTTTGGGGCTGATTGTTTTCTGTAACCATCCATACAAGATACATCTCTCTTGGAGGTGTGAGCCTTTGTGGCTCTGCCAGATTATTAATAAAAACTTTTATCTGATAGTTTTTATTACTGTCCTTTTTTACTTTGACCACTCCATTTGCTGCCGGTACAACCGCTGAGCTTAAGAATTTTACTCTTTGGGCACATGCAGTCATTGGTAGCATAAATATTACAACTGTAATAAATAGTACTATTTTATTAAGTCTTTTCATTTGTGATTGATTTTATATTAAATAATTAAGTGTGATAAATAAAAAAGACCGCTGTAGATATATCTCTGCAGCGGTCTTTAAGATGCTGTTAGTAAGGAATTACGTCAATAATAACAGTTCTGTTGTAGAATCTCTCTTCCGGAAGCTTATTCTCAAAAGGTGCATAATTCTTGTCAGATCCAAAGCCATAAGCTTCAAATTTAACACCGGTTGTTCCAAGATTTTTAAGCGCTTGTTCTAAAATTCTCTTTACATCCTGAGCTCGCTGTTCAGAAAGATTAACATTGTACTCGTCATCACCTATAATGTCGGTGTGTCCGTGAATTATTACTGTACCATTATTCTTTACAAGTGGTGCAACAACATCTGTAAGGAACTTGTCATAAGAAGCAACTGTTTTAGGTTGATCAAAATCAAATAGGATACTAAAACGGTAACCCTCTTCTGCAGGAGCCTCACTACGTGAAAGTTTAAAATTGCTCTCCTTGCGGATTACTGATCCGTCTTCAGCTTTACCAACCATAACAGCCTTGAATGATCCGCTTTTGCGATCCTTAAGGATTGCATTTCCGGAAACACTCTCTTTGTTTTTTGTGAATGGGCCGTAATGTTGAACAATACCTGCTTCGTCTGTAACCTCAAGATTCCAACTCTTTATTGGAGATTTGCTTCCATCTTCTGTTATAAAATAGACGCGACTATCCAAAGGGTCTTGCTGAACTGCTGAAATTTGCAATGGTGCAAGGAGGTCTCCTGATTTGCTAACAATATCAACACGCCTGTCTCCTTCACGAAGAAGTGTCAAAAACTTAGTTCCGCCAGGTTGTTCAGATGGGTTTATTGGTTGGTTTCTCCCCTCTGTTTTAATTCTTAACGGGCTAATATCAAACACATTAACCAGATATTTTTTAACAGATTCTGCGTAACTTAATCCTAATGCTGATCCGTTTCCGGCTGATGCGCCTATAAGTGTAACATCAAGATTTTTGTTTTCTCTCATCCTATTTCCAAGAATGTTCAGGATATTATTATAGACTGTAAGTTGTCTTTTAGATCTGTGACTTATATCCTTAGGTTCGGGTTCCTGAAACTGTCCAACTTTGAACTTTAAGGCCTCTGCCTTATTAAGTTTTACATATCTTGATGGAATCTCTGTTGAGCCCTCCTCAAAAAATACGTAGTTTCTAAGTGGAAACGTCTCTTTTACTACCCTTTCGGTAGGAATTACCACAGGTACCTGAACAGAAAATTTTGCCTCCTTTTCAACCACGACCGGAGCAACTGGTGCAACCGGAGGATAGTAATAAACAGGAGTTGCCTGCTCTTTCACAACTGCTTTGGTTTTTCCAAATTTGATGGCCATACCTACTCTAAGAGTCGAAATATCCCAACTTTCAATGGAACGAGGATGCTGTCCGAAGTATGGTTTATACATAACAAACGGTGACAGGTTTACCTGAGTAAGACTGTTGACAGAAGCTAAAGGAATTTCGTATCCAATACCAACGTGAGTTGACCAGCTGTTCTGGCGCATATCACTAAATTGAGAATATGCGACAGGTTGGAAGCCTGGTGCGTAACGGAATCTAAATCCTAGATTGTAACTGTATCCGGCACCAAAAAACATATAGAAGTTTGATGCAAACGGAGCAATTCTTATGCTTGGATCAATTGAAAAATAACTGATCCTTGCAACAAGATCTGACGTGCAATCCATACACGGGTCCATTACTTTATTAAAGATACCTCCTCTGGAATCATAACCAAGGTTTAGCATAAATCCCAAAACCGGGGTTGGTCTGTACTCCGCAAAGAATGATGCGTAAAGTCCGGGGCCCCATCCATTATGAAATGCTGATTGGGCATAATAATTTGAATTTAGTTTTTGGGTGGTTCCGGTATAAAAGTTTAGATTAGCGGCACCAGAAAAACCAAGCCATACCTTAGGCTGAGGTCTTATACCCTCCTGTGCCAGTGATGAAGCAGTAATTCCTGCAACCATCGCTATAACTATGAATATTTTGCGTAACATAAAAAAGTCATTTAAAAGTTTATTTCAGTTTAAATTATGGTCTGGTTACAATACTTGCATCAAGTGAAATCGCTGCAATTTGTGTGAGTGCTCTTCCGTTAAGAACGGCGCCTGTTTCAAGGGTTATCGACTGGTCGGCAAGAACATTCCCATAAAATATTGAGTTGGTACCAAGTGTTGCTGATGTTCCCACAATCCAGTAAATGTTTTTTGCCTGTGCTCCACCCATAAGTACAACTTGTGTACCTGCCAATGTAGTCAAAGTAGAACCCATTTTAAATATGAAGGTTGCATTCGCATCACCTTGTGCGTCAAGCCATACTGTTCCGGCTGAAAGCAGGACAGATGTTGAGTTTACGTACAGACCAGGAGCAAGTGTAAGTCCGCTTAGATTTCCCGGAAGACTTATTGCGTTTGTAGACCTGGATTGTCCATCCAGATAAGCAGCGGTTAAGTCAAGTTTAGCCTGTGCAGCAATTGGATTAGCAGCATGTATAGTACCGTTAACAATTCCAGGAGGGAAACCATTTATAGTTCCGGTTGGGCTTGTACCCATATCTCCATTAATAATTGTCATTCCGGTACTTGTAATTCCCGATCCTCCCAATATTGCAAAAGGTTCGGCCGATCTCAAATTAATACCACCAGGACCTGCCGGAGCAGATGTTGTAAAGTCCCACTCATAATTACTTATTAGAGTGTTACCGGCTAAATCTTTAGCCCCTGTTGTTACAGTTGCGCGATATGTAGTTCCTGATAATAGATCGACGTTAGGATTAAATGTTGCCATCAAGCCGCTGTATGTAACTAATCCCGGAATCAGCACCAATCCATTTTTCAAAGTGAACGTTAGAGCATTGATTGACGATATGTCCATCAATTCACTGAAAGTAGCCGTAACATTTGTATTGAGTGATACATTAACTGCGTTAGACAATGGCGATGTTAAAACGACCGTTGGTCTTGTTACATCAGGAGCACTTCCTGTTGTGAAGCTCCAAGTGTAATTAGTTGCCATTGCATTACCTGTAGCATCTTTTACTGCATTTGTTATTGTGCAGGTATAGACGGTATTAGGGTCAAGATTGGCACTTGGCACAAATGAACCTTTCATTCCAAAATAGGTTACAACACCTGCAATACTAACGGCTCCCTTTTGAACAACAAAGCTTGTGTTGTTGAATGTTGATGGATCCATTGCTTTACTGAAGGTGGCAGAAATGACCTTATCAAGAGCAACATTTGTTGCTAAGTTAAGAGGGTCTGTTGATACCACAATCGGTAATGCTCCGGTTGTAAAGCTCCATGTGTAGTTATTAGCAAGATTATTACCAGTTGCATCCTTAGCACCAGTTGTTATTGTTCCGGTGTAGATTACTCCCGGTGAAAGATTGGCTGATGGAGTGAAAGTAACAATATTTCCAAAATAAGAAATAGCACCGGCAACAGAAGTTAAGCCTTGTTTTATTGTGACAGTAGCTCCGTTAAGTGTGGCCGGATCCATTGCTTTACTGAAAGTAGCCGTGATTATTTTGTTTAACGGTACATTAACTGCAAGGTTGACAGGGTCTGTTGAAATAACAATTGGATTAGCACCTGTTGTAAAGATCCAGTTGTAATTTGCTGACAGACTATTGCCTGCTACATCTTTTGCTCCTGTTGTTATTGTACCATTATAAATAGTACCAGGAGAAAGCGGTACATTAGGAGTAAAGGTGGCAACGTTACCAGAGTAGGTAACTATTCCAGGTATTACGGTAGTACCCTGCTTAATTGTGAAAGTTGTAGCGTTTAGCGATAATGGATCCATTGCCTTGCTAAAGGTTGCAGTAATCTTTTTATCAAGATCTACGTTAACGTCATTATTAAGAGGATCTGTTGATATTACAAATGGTAATGCGCTTGTTGTAAAGCTCCAGTTGTAATTGGCTGCTAAACGATTGCCGGACACATCTGTAGCTCCTGTTGTAATAGTCGCATTATAAAGAGTACCTGGAGAGAGTGCTACATTTGGTGTAAATGTTACAATGTTACCAAAATAGGTGACTATTCCTGGTATTGTAGTTGTTCCCTGCTTAATGGTGACAGTTGTCGTATTTAATGAAGAAGGGTCCATTGCCATACTAAAGACAGCTGTAATCTTCTTATTAAGGTCTACATTAACTGCATTATTAAATGGATCTGTCGAAATTACATACGGAAGTACACCGGTTGTAAAGTTCCAGATATATTCTGAAAGCATTGGGTTGCCTAATGCGTCCTTGACTCCAGTTGTAATTGTACCTGTATACACAGTGTTGGGTGTAAACGGGGCATTAGGAGTAAAGGTTGCAACATTACCTGTATAAGTAACCTGGCCTGCAATTGTATTTGTACCTTGTTTAATTAGCACTGTTGATGTGTTAACAGTTGCGGGACTCATCTCTTTATTGAAGGTTACTGTAACAATTTTTGTAAGCGGAACATTTATTGATCCGTTTGCAGGGTCTGTCTGAATAACAGAAGGTGTATTTCCTGTATTAAAACTCCAGACATAATTACTTAACAGACTATTACCCAAAACATCTTTAGCTCCGGTAGTTATTGTACCGGTGTAAACGGTGTTTGGTGACAGATTTGAAGAAGGTGTAAACAGAGCAGTATTTCCGGAGTAGGTAACCACGCCCGGTATTGATATTAACCCTTGTTTCAAGGTAAAGGTTTGGGCGTTAATTGTAGCAAGGTTCATAGGCTTGCTGAACAACGCTGAAATTACCTTTCCTAAAGGAACGCCTGAAGCACCGTTAGCAGGATCGGTTGAAACAACCAATGGTGCACTACCGGTCGTAAAGGTCCAGACATAGTCCTCTAAAAGAGAATACTTCGCAAAATCTTTAACTCCCTTTGTAATAATTGCCGTGTAAGTTGTGTTTGATAATAAAATAACAGCAGGAATAAAAGTCGCAGTCACGCCTGAATAAAGGACTGTTCCAGGTATTACTGTACTTCCTTGCTTGAGAATGAATGTGTTAGTATTTATAGTAGAGCCATCCATTGGCTTATTGAATGTAACCGATATCTGTTTATCTAATAAAACATTAGATGCTCCACCGGCCGGATCAGTAGAAACGACTTCCGGACAAATTGGTTGGGTCTCTCCGGTGAAATCGTCCTTGGTACATTGCCACATGAAAACACTTAGTAGGAGTGTGACGATCCAAATTTTGGTGTGAATTGTCCCTTTAAGCCTTTTAATCTGGTTTCCCCAGTTCTCGTTAAACTTAAAGTTCTCATCTTTTAAATTTTGCTTTGTAATCATTTTAAAAATAGTTTTAGTAATATATCTGTAAGGTGGCACTATTCAGAAATATAACCATTACAACAAACGGTACAGATGTTACATCATTCATACCTTTTTAAAAATGAACAATTTATTTTTGGGCATTGTGTCACCCAAAAGGTAACCCCAAGGTTTGAGAGAATCAATACGGTCGAACACTAATTTTACAACAGCAGTCAGCGGTATTGAGACAAACATGCCTGGTACCCCCCATAATACACCAAAAGCAATTACTGCAACGATTGAAACTAAGGCATTAATTTATACTTTTGATGCCACAATTTTTGGAACTATATAATTATTGTCAATGAGTTGGATAATATAGTAAAATATAAGTACATAAAAAG
>JAUYTX010000028.1 GCA_030695025.1 Bacteroidales bacterium
AATGCCGAGATTAACCAGACTATGTGCTATAAATGTGGAAAGTGTATGGAGGTCTGCCCGGAGAGTGCAATAACTCGATAATGTTTAATTAGAAAAGGAGTGGTTTATTAGATTATAAAAAACCATTTAATTCAAGACAAATTATAAATAATAAACCTACAATCATTTGATATTGTAGGTTTTGTCTTATTTTCGTCCGGTTTTTCGGACATTTTTTGTGGTCCCGGTGGGGATCGAACCCACGACCCCAACATTAAGAGTGTCGTGCTCTACCAACTGAGCTACAGAACAGTTTGGGAGTTTATATTTAATACACTCCCGTACAATAATATTCTCTTTTTACTTTTTAGATTTAAGTAAATCTCTTATCTCTGTAAGAAGCTGAATATCAGCCGGAGGTGGTGGAGGGGTTGATGGAACCGGGGCCTCTTCCTTTTTGCGGTTAAGGTTATTCATGGCTTTGATCATCATAAAAATAGCAAACGCAATTATTAGAAAATCAAATGTTACCTGAACAAAGTTACCGTAGTTTATGGTAACGGCAGGGTTTAAAACCGCACCGGCAGCGTCAAGTATCTCACCCTTTACAATTATTCTAAGGTCAGAAAAATTAACACCACCAATTAGTAAGCCTAATGGAGGCATAATAACATCAGAGACAAAAGAGCTTACGATTTTTCCGAACGCTCCGCCGATAATGATACCGACAGCCATGTCAACGACATTGCCCCGCATTGCGAATTTTTTGAATTCTTCTATAAGTTTCATAGGATTAGTATTAAGTTATCTCAAATTTAACAAACATTAGTTAATTTTGTCCAAAATATCTTTATAATGGAGTGGCTCATCAATCTCTTCGCCTCCGAAAGCGTAGCACAATCAGTAGTAATTTTGGCAGCAGTAATATCTGTTGGAATTTTACTATCAAAAATCAAGATTGCTAACATATCATTCGGTATCACATGGATACTTTTTGCAGGCATTGCGTTCAGCCATTTCGGGCTAAAAATTAATCCCGGAGTCCTCCATTTTGCTAAGGAGTTTGGACTTATACTTTTTGTCTATTCAATTGGACTTCAGGTTGGGCCCGGCTTTTTCTCCTCTTTTAAAAAGGGAGGAATCAAACTCAATCTTATAGCATCGGGTATTGTTCTGGCAGGCGTTGCAACAACCCTTATAATCCATTATGCAACATCTCTCCCAATGTCAACAATGACAGGAATATTATCGGGAGCTATTACCAATACACCGGGGCTGGGAGCAGCCCAGCAGACCTACCTCGATATCAATGGGTCAACAGATCCCTCAATAGCAATGGGATATGCCGTTGCCTATCCACTGGGAGTTCTTGGTATTATCTTCTCAATTGTACTTGTAAAGATAGTTTTCAGAATAAACCTGGATAATGAAAGTGAAATGATAAAAGAGAGAGAGAAAGATAATCCCGAAGAGACACTTAAGTTATCTATACAGATAAATAATCCTGCAATATTTGGCAGAACCATCGAAGAGGTAAAAAAGCTATCGGGTAGAAGCTTTGTAATATCAAGGGTATGGCGTTCAAATGATGAGATTAAGATTGCAGGCGCCGAGACAATGCTTGGAGAGGGCAATAAAGTATTGGTAGTTCTACAGAAGGCAGATAAGGAGAGCGTGATAGCATTATTGGGCAGAGAGACAGAATTTATTGAAAATGAGTGGAGTATAGATAACATTAATGTTGTTCCCAGAAGAGTTCTTGTTACAAAAGATTATGTAAACGGAAAATCTCTTTCTGAACTAAAGCTTGGTAAGGCTTTTGGAATAACAGTAACAAGAATTAACAGAGCAGGAGTTGACCTGGTAGCTAAACCATATTTAAAGCTTCAAATTGGTGACCGTTTGACAATTGTTGGTACAACTGAGAGTATTGATGCCGCTGCCAAAGTACTTGGTAATTCAATGCATCGCCTTAGAGAACCAAATCTGGCAGCAATATTCCTTGGTATTGTATTGGGTATAATCCTGGGATCAATTCCATTTTTTATTCCGGGTATTCCTCAGCCCGTTAAGCTTGGACTTGCAGGAGGTCCGTTAATTATTGCCATTTTGATGAGTAAATTCGGTCCTAAGTTTAAACTGGTAACATACACTACAATGAGTGCCAATCTCATGTTAAGAGAGGTTGGAATATCTCTTTTCCTTGCCTGTGTTGGTCTTGATGCCGGAGGTGGTTTTGTTGATACAATCGTAAACCAGGGTGGGGCAATCTGGATTTTGTACGGAGCTATTATTACAGTTGTTCCATTGTTTATAATGGGGGCAATAGGAAGATGGTATTTTAAACTAAATTATTTTACCCTCATGGGACTTATGGCCGGAAGTACAACAGACCCTCCGGCATTGGCCTATGCAAATTCAGCTGCCGGAAACGACCTTCCTGCTGTTAGTTACGCAACGGTTTACCCGCTCACAATGTTTCTAAGAGTATTAACTGCTCAGCTACTTATATTATTTTTCTAAAATCTACTTTTTGCTTTCTGTCAAACAGAAAAATTATTACATTTGCACACCCTGATTAAAAAAAGCCCGGATGGCGAAATTGGTAGACGCGCTAGTTTCAGGGACTAGTATTCGCAAGGATGTGCAGGTTCGAGTCCTGTTCCGGGCACCAAAAAAGAAAAACCAAGCATTTGCTTGGTTTTTTGTTGTTTAAAAGGGTTTTTGAATCAGTTATATCTTTTTGTTTTTAATCTTTTATCAATGAAAGAAAAACGAACCATAAACAGTTTTTAACACTTTTTAGTACATTTGTTTAAACTTTGGTTTAACATTAATTAAAATAACAGCATTTGAATTGTAGTGGTCTGAAAATTTATCCGGCACTAATATATCCAAAATGATAAACACCAAAAGACTTGAGGTAAGAATACAAACCTCTTTCTTAAACAGCGTAGAGAAAAAGATTCTTATTTGGATGGCTGAAAGAGTGCCCAAAAAAATAAACTCAGACCATTTAACAATAATTGGATTTATAGGTGCTTTAATCTCAACTGCAGGGTATATATTATCCAACTGGGGAAACCACTTTCTGTGGTTGGCTTCATTTGGTTTAGTCGTTAACTGGTTCGGAGATAGTCTTGATGGTACGCTTGCACGTGTAAGGAATGCTCAACGTTCTGTATATGGGTTTTTTATCGATCATAATGTTGATGCCTTAACAATTTTAGTAATTTGTATAGGTGCAGGGCTTTCGCCATTTATTAAATTCTCTACAGCATTGATGGTCCTTGCTGCCTATTTAATTATATCAATTTATACTTACATCAACGCATACCTTATTGGTGAATTCAAGATTACCTACAATAAGCTGGGACCAACAGAGTTTCGATTAGTTGTTATTCTTATCAATACCATCTTTATTTATTTTCCAATTGAAAAACAAATAGTTACATTAGATGAAGTGACCTTTAGCATTTTTGATGTTACCGGAATAGGTGTATCACTTATTCTAATCATCATTTACTTGATAAGCTTTTTTAAGGACAGAGATAAGTTTGCAAAAATAGACCCACCTAAATACTAAAACAGCATATGTATGGCTGTTAAATATTTAAAATTCATAGTGAGCCGACTAATTGGCACTCTGGTAGACACGTTTATTCTATGGGTGTTTTCAACCTATGTTTTTTCTTCATATATAGGGAATTATGTGATATCACCGACTATCTCTTTTGAGGTTGCAGTTTTTACCAATTTTTTATTTTCCTACTATTGGATTTGGAACAAACGAATTTCCGGCAAGAATAAAAAGACTTTTATTACTCATTTCATCTTATTTAATATTTCATGTGTTTTAGGATTTATTGTAAAAATGGTGTTTCTGCTTCTATTTGAAAGACTGTTTGGATGGGATGTTATCTACTGTAACTTTCTTGCATTATTAATATCCGGCATTGTAAACTATGCTCTTGCCGAGTTTATAGTATTTAAAAAACGTCCCCCAATAATTGAAGCAATAAATAATATGGAATCACCAGAAAAGGACATCACCCCAAACTTTATTACTAAAAAAGGGATATGAGATACACAATACATGAGGTAACAAGTATAAATGACTTAAAGAAATTTATCAAATTCCCAAACAAACTTTATAGTGGGAATAAGTATTATGTACCTCCATTGTTTTCTACAGAGTTTGAAACATTATCTTTAGAGAAAAACCCGGCTTTTGAATTTTGTGATGCAAAATACTGGTTAGCTTATAATGAGAATAATACGATAGTTGGACGTATTGCCGGAGTTGTTAACCACAAATACAATAAAAAAACCGGAAAGAAATATGTCTCCTTTGGTTGGTTTGACTTAATTGATGATTACAATGTAGCAAAAGCCCTTTTGCATACAGTCGAAACCTGGGCAATAGAGAAGGCAGCCGTATCCATCCATGGACCTTTGGGATTATCTGAATTTGATGCTTCCGGGATACTAATTAAAGGTTTTAATGAAATACCTACAGCTTACGGTAAATACAACTTTCCATACTACTCAGAGTTCATAGAGCGATTTGGTTATGAAAAGGAGGTTGATTGGGTTGAGTTAAGAGTTACTGTTCCAAACATAATGCCGGAAAGGTACCCTAAAATGGCAAAGATGATTTCTGAAAGGTATAATCTACGCAGTATTAAATTTTCAACTAAAAAAGAGGTTTTATCCTATTCCGAAGAGATATTTCAACTTATGAATAAAGAATATGAGAATATTCATGGTTTTTATGCTCTTTCACCGGGTCAAATTAATGCGTTAAAAAGACAATTCATCCCATTTATAAGGTTAAAATACATATCTGTTATTGTTAACTCAGACAATAACGTTGTTGGATTTGGAATATGCTTACCCTCTCTTTCAAAAGCATTACAAAAGTGTCGTGGAAAATTATTTCCATTTGGATTTCTGCATATTATTAAAGCGCTATATCACAATGACACTATTGACACATTACTTATTGCCATACATAGTGAATACAGAGACAAAGGGGTGAATGCGTTAATATTTAATGATATAGGTAGTTCAATTGTGTCTGATAAGATGAAATACATCGAAACGACACGTGAACTGGAGGACAATTATTTAGTGCAAAATCTATGGAGTAAGCTTGAGAGTAGACAGCACAAAAGGGTAAGATGTTATATAAAACCTGTAATTCCCACATTTATACCATTTTGACATTATCACTGGTGTGAAACATGTAATAGTTAATTTGAATAGTATAATATGATTTTTGAATTTGTTTGTCACCTTGCGGGAAACGAAAACACAAATAATCATATTAAAACAATTCTAACACAAAATGAAAAAAACATTAATTATTACATCAGTTTTAGCTCTACTTTTCCTATCATGTACAAAACAAGAGGAGGCAGACACTTTAAATGCAAGAAGTGCACTTTCCATAAAGGTAGGCATTACAGCAACTAAAGCAATTATCTCAGGAACACTATTTCCTGACGGATCAAGTATAGGAGTACAGGTACGCAAAACCGGACAGTATAATTATCAGGCTGGTACCATGACAAACATAATGTACACTTATACAGCTGCAACAACAAGCTGGGCAACAGCTACTCCATTATATCTTACAAACACACTCGGAGAGGTATATGCATATTACCCTTATGTTTCAGTAGGAGATAACATGTCAGCTTTTACCACAATACCGGTAACAATTGATGCTACTGCAACAACAGGAAGCGAAACGGATTACATGTATGCTACCCCGTTGACAGGTTTAAATAGTGTAAGTAATGCTACTGGAAAAAACAGTGCAAGCCTTGTTATGAACCACGCATTTACCCAGATATCATTTTATATTTATAAAGTAAACTATTCCGGAACCGGCTCTTTGACACAGTTTAAAATTGAAGATGCTTTAACAACCTCTTTTGTTAAAACAAGCAGCACGCCAATGACAATGAGCATTGAAAACGGAGATCTTACAGGAGGATCTAAAGGTATTATTACTCGGACACTTGCCGCTCCTGTTACCATAACAAATGTTCTTCCCGATGCTTCCATTTTGGTTCTTAAAACACAGGTAAATGCAACAACTATCCTTGTGCCTACGACTTTAATGGCAATAGGTGATATAAAATTTACTTTTACTATTGATGGTGAAACATATACTGCAACAAATACTTCAGCTATTCCATGGCTTAAAGGAAAGCAGTACATCTATACAGCTAAATTGGACGGAACAGGACTAGTTATACTTAGTGCTGTTATTACAGATTGGGATACTCAACCAGGAGATTTAATTGACATTAAATAGCAATAAAAATGAGCCGATTACTATTGTTTGCTTGTATCTTAATAATTGCTGCAGGTTGTAGGAAGAATGAATTCGTAGCTGATGATAAGTATGCATTGCTATCGATTACACCAGTTGTTAACAAAGACGAAGCGACCGTTGCTCATCATGAAAGCTATATAGATCAGTTCAAAATAGGCATACAGGTTACAAATTCAAAGGGGTCAGAGTTGTATTTTCATTACACGAGGAATCTATTATTAAGTTATAGTGACACGTGGATACTCTCTAAGCCTGTATGCCTTTCTGTTATTCATGCAAAACTATTTGCCTACTACCCCTATACCCAAAATGAGCAAAACTTATCGGGAATAGGAGAAACGGCATTAGTTTATCTAAATATTCCTAATGAGCAGATTATGGCTCAGCAGATAGATTATATGTACGCATCACAGAGCACATATCTTCCTACCGGAGGAGGTCCAATTGATTATGCAAATCCTAATGTTATTCTGGAATTGCGTCATGCACTCTCTTTAATATCATTTGTAATTTTTAAAGAAGATTTTACCGGACCAGGAAAACTTACAAATATTGAAATCTTCGATGTTTCAGATTCCTCAGGGCTGACTATAAATTCATTAGGAGGGGATAAACTCGCGATGAGATTGACTGACGGTACCATAATAAATGGGAATCCATCATCGAAAATTTCTGTTAATACAGTTGAAAGTTCTATTACAGAATCTACAGACCCTGGAGTCGATGAAACGCAACTACAAACAATGGTTAACGGATATATGTATGTTGTGCCCTCTGTTTTCTCAGATAGAAGCAAAATACAATTTTCACTAACCATTGATAATAAAGTTTACACAGTAACACACACAGGTGTGGGCGAATTGACATGGTTAAAAGGATTTCAGTACATATATAAGTTAAGATTAACTCAAACATCTCTCAGTATTGTGAATATAATCATAACAGACTGGGATGTTAATTATGGCGGGGAGATAATAATACTATGAATAGATTTTTATATATAATTTGGTTTGTATTCCTGATATTTACCTCTTGTGTTCGGGAAGATATACCCGGCGATACCGGGCATCAAGACGGAGAAGCCATAACTATAAGTGGAGCATACAGCTCTCCTCAAACGAAAACAACCCTTAATGGACTGGTAACCAGCTGGGAAAGCCTTGATAAAGTAGGTATCTATTGTGCCCAGGCAAAAAATCCCGGAGGAGTTGTAGGAGTAAAAAATGCAGAGTTTACCGCATTAACACAAACAGTAAGCTCCTTTTTTGACGGTAAAATATTTTGGGGAGCAGGGGTACACTACTTTCATTCATATTACCCATATAATGCAGCCAACTCAATAAAGGAGGCAACAGAAATTCCAATTGCCCTTCCAGCAATTCAAACTCAGGCAGGCGCAACATATTCTCATATTGGAGATATTGATTTTTTGGTCTCAACACCAAAGAGCTTTAATCCGCTTGTTGATGGAGCAGCAACTCCGGTTGATCTTGTTTACAACCACGTTTTTTCGATGATTGAGTTTAAAGTGTTAATTCCGCAAGGGACAACCAAATTCAATAAAATTGAATTTACAACATCTACAGCGGCCAGTCTCGCTTTTACCTCGGGAGTAATTGATTTAACTCAGACAAAACCATCTGGCGATGCGCTATATGCAATTACCGGTGCAACAGGTACATTTAGTTCAACACTAAACATTACTGGAGATTGCATTATTACCAATGACCCGGCTACAACGGCAGGAGCAATGATGATGGTTAATCCCGGGAATCATATTGGAGGAAGCTATACTGTTAATGCCTACACAGACCTTGGGGTGACAACTGTGGTTAGAGATGGAATTTTTATTAAAAGAAACAATAAATATAACCTAACTATCATCATTCCATTTATTGATCTTAAGACAGCTAAAGAGTTTGGTATCCTGTCAGGAGTTGGGATAAGCAGCTCAGGTCTTAGTATCATAAATGATATGGATGTAGGTATAAGCCCTGGATTACGTTCTGATATTACAGGATTCCCACCCGCAACTGTAGTGAATGGAGCGATATATGCTCCCGATGATTCGCCTGGAACTGCTACCATGCTAACGCAAGCTAAATCTGATTTAACGGATGCCTATCTGGCGGCAAAAGATGCAGTGAGCCCTGTTCCATCTATTGTTGCAGGAGACATCGGTGGCTCTACACTTACACCCGGAATTTATAAATCCTTCTCAAGCTTGATGGTTCAGACAGGCAGTCTTACACTAGATGCACAGGGCAACTCAAACGCTTTCTGGGTATTTCAGATTGTAGATGCATTAACAACTATTGGCGGAGCCGGGGGAGACATAATTCTTCTCAACGGAGCCAAAGCAGAGAATATTTTTTGGCAGGTGGGGTCTTCAGCAACTATAGGAGATAACACCTCTTTCAAAGGAAATATTCTTGCTCTGACCTCAATAACATTGAATACAGGAGCTTTAATTGAGGGGAGACTTCTCGCAAGAAACGGAGCAATTGTATTATCAAGCGCAAATATTATAAACAAACCCCTGTAAACTATTAGCTGGAAAGCATTTTTTAGCTTGAAAGATGCTAAGAAGCTAAGCTGCTACTAGGCTTCTGTTTTTGTAATTACCGATTACCTTTTCTATCTTTGCGAATCTTATGGAAAATTTTAATTGTGATTGAATTAGGCCCGAATTTATCTTATAAAAAAATTGCTTCGATTGTTTTAGATGGAGAGAGTGTCATAATAGACAAATCTGCCCGGAAAAAAGTTGAAGATTGTTATACCTTTCTTGAAACCTTTTCAAAAAAGAAGATAATTTATGGCATAAACACAGGATTTGGGCCAATGGCTCAGTTTCGTGTTGCAGATGAACAACTGAGAGAACTTCAGTACAATATTATTCGCTCCCATTCATGTGGTGCGGGTGAGTTGTTGCCGTGTATTTATGTACGGTCTGCAATGCTTGCAAGACTCTCAAACTTTCTTATGGGTAAGTCCGGAGTAAATATTGAACTATGCAATCTACTTGTTGCCTTTTTGAATAACCAAATATATCCTGTTATTCCCGAACACGGAGGAGTAGGAGCAAGCGGAGACTTGGTTCAGATGGCACACATAGGACTTGCGCTTATAGGAGAGGGGGAGGTTGTTTATAAAGAGGAGAGAAGAGAAACCCGGGAAGTGCTCAAAGAGTGTGGGTTAAAACCTCTTGAAATCTATATAAGAGAAGGGCTTGCAATTGCCAATGGGACAAGCGTAATGGCAGGAATAGCTGCTGTCAATATCCATTATTCTCAAAAACTAATTAAGTGGTCAACTCTCGCATCGGTTATAATGAATGAGATAGCCTCCTCTTATGACGACTTTGTCTCTGAACCACTTATGGAGAGTAGATCCCATAAAGGGCAGCTTCATATAGCCACCCAAATGAGAGAGATGTTTGCCACATCTTCCAGATTAAAAAAGAGAGAGAGCGATCTTTATAACGGCACCAACAATACACGAGTTTTCAAAGAGAAGGTGCAGGGTTACTACTCATTAAGATGCGTTCCGCAGATTTTGGGACCTGTTTATGATACTCTTATAAATGCAATGGATGTTGTTGAGAAGGAGTTTAACAGCGTATGCGATAATCCTGTTGTTGACCCGGATACACAAAATATTTACCATGGGGGTAATTTTCACGGAGATTATATCAGCTTTGAGATGGATAAGCTGAAAATTGCAATAACAAAGCTCACCATGTTAACAGAGAGACAGCTAAACTATTTGTTTCACGATAAGATAAATGGAATTTTACCACCATTTGTGAACCTTGGAGTGCCTGGTCTTAATTACGGATTGCAGGCGGCACAGTTCACTGCTACTTCAACCACAGCAGAGTCTCAGACTCTCTCAAATCCGGTTTATGTTCATTCTATTCCAAACAATAACGACAATCAGGACATAGTCAGCATGGGAACAAACTCTGCGCTTATGGCAGCCAAGGTTATTGAGAATGGGTATCAGGTAATGGCAATCCACTATATGGCGCTCTTGCAGGCTATAGATTATCTCGACATTGTGAATGAGCTTTCAAAGGAGAGCAGAGAAATCTACTTTGCTATAAGGGATTTTTTCCCGAAATTTACGGACGATACTCCAAAATACAGGGAGATTGAAGCTATTGTAAATTTTTTAAAAAATAGAGAGAATTGATTTAAGTAATTAGTATTTTACACTATTGATAACCTCTAATAATTACTGAAAATGAAATACGCATTAATAACAGGTGCCGGCAGGGGTATTGGAAGAGCAGTTTCATTAAAGCTTTCATCCATGGGTTATCACACACTTCTGAACTACGTTCACAATGACTTAGCAGCAGAAGAGTGTGCAAAAATGATATCTGATTCCGGAGGAGAATCTACACTTTTAAAGTTTGATGTTTCCAACAGAGAGCAAACAGAGGCTGCTTTAAAAAACTGGAGTGATGCAAACCCGGGAGAGTATATAGAGGTTTTGGTCAACAATGCAGGTATCCGCAAGGACAATCTTATGCTTTGGATGGAGGAGAGTGAATGGCAAGACGTAATAGGGACAAACCTAAACGGGATGTTCTACGTTACTAAACCTCTGTTAAAAAGTATGTTAATTAAAAGAGCCGGAAGAATAATCAATATTGTTTCTCTTTCCGGAATAAAGGGCTTACCGGGACAAACAAATTATTCAGCAGCCAAGGGGGGTGTAATTGCTGCAACCAAAGCGCTTGCACAAGAGGTTGCGAAAAAGGGGATTACAGTTAATGCCGTAGCACCGGGTTTTATAATAAGCGATATGACAAGTGGCCTGGATGAGTCTATGCTTAAAAAGCAGATACCCATGGAGAGGTTTGGCAAACCAGAAGAGGTAGCCTCAGTTGTTGCTTTTCTTGCATCAAGTGAAGCTTCATACATTACCGGAGAGGTTATCTCTGTAAACGGAGGACTATATACATAGCTAATAAAGAAGAGAATAATAGAGTTTATGGCGAGAGTGGTTATTACAGGCATGGGAATCTACTCATGTATAGGTCAAAATATAAAAGATGTGACTAAGTCTCTGAAAGAGGGTCAGTCCGGAATCGGAATTGATCCAGAGAGAGAGGCCTTTGGCTTTCGTTCTTCCCTTACAGGCATTCTGCCTAAACCTGATCTTACAAAGGTGCTTGACAGGCGTAAGAGGAACTCAATGTCACAGGAGGCTGCCTATGCATATGTTGCAACTGCAGAGGCTCTCAAAAATGCAGGGATAGATGATCACTTCTTGGATAACCGCGAGGTTGGGATCTTATACGGAAATGACAGCAGTGCTCTTGCTGTTGTTGAGGGCGTAGATTTAATCCGCGAAAAGAAGAATACAACATTAGTGGGTTCAGGATCTGTTTTTCAATCGATGAACTCTACCGTTACAATGAATCTTTCGGTAATTTTTAGACTTAAAGGTATAAATCTCACTATTTCAGGGGCATGCGCAAGTGGCTCTCACTCGATAGGAATGGGATATATGATGATTAAAAATGGTCTTCAGGATTGTATTATTTGTGGAGGAGCTCAGGAGGTCAATATGTATGCTGTTTCGAGTTTTGATGGACTTAACGCCTTTTCTGTAAGGAATGATTCACCACATGAGGCATCTAGACCTTTTGACGCTGACAGAGACGGACTTGTCCCAAGTGGAGGTGCTGCCACAGTTATACTGGAAAGCTACGAATCTGCTGTAAGAAGAGGTGCTCCTATTCTTGCAGAAGTACTCTCTTATGGGTTTTCTTCCAATGGTGACCACATATCTGTTCCCAATATTGACGGCCCTAAGCGCTCTCTTCTAATGGCTCTTGAACAGGCAGGTTTGAAAAAAGAAGAAATTGGCTATATAAATGCTCACGCAACTTCAACACCTATTGGTGATTATAACGAAGCTCTTGCAATAGACGAGGTTTTTGGGAGCCATAAGCCATATGTTGGCTCAACCAAGAGTTTGACGGGGCATGAGATGTGGATGGCCGGTGCAAGCGAAATTGTCTACTCTGTTCTTATGATGAAAAATTCTTTTATTGCACCTACTTTGAATTTTAACAAACCTGACGAAGCATCGTCAAAGCTCAAAATATCCAGCAAAATGGTTTCTTGTGAGTTTGATCATCTTCTATCGAATTCATTTGGGTTTGGTGGAACAAACTCTACAATTATTATTAAAAATATTGATACAAATAGTTATTGAATTTTATGGTTGATATTACTCTTATTGAAAAAATTAACATTATTCTTTCAGATGAATTTGAGGTTGATATTGAAGTGATTCAACCTGATGCACCCTTAATGGATACTCTCGATCTTGATAGTCTTGATTTGGTTGATATGGTAGTGCTTATAGAACATAATTTTGGTTTTACTGTTGTGGCAAAGGATTTTGTTGGCATTAAAACCTTCAACGATTTTTACAACTTTATCAATTCACGTTTAGATGAAAAAAGGGAGAGTCCGGATTGAGTGGAGCGGTAAATCGAGAGGTGGAGTAACCGGATATCTCACATTCGTATTTATCATTAAACATTTTGGGGTGACAATGGCATATGTGCTATTGTCATTTGTCGTTATCTACTTCATTCCATTTGCCCCAAAAGCAACATCATCTGTTTGGCAGTACTCCAGGAAGATTCTTGGCAACGGAGTCTTTTCTTCGCTACTTTTTGTTTACAGAAGTTTTTTCAATCTGGGTGTTGCACTTATAGATAAGACAGCTGTTGCTTCAGGACAATATCATAAATTTAGTTTCGAGTTTCATGAGCCTCAGGAGGTAAAAGATGTGCTTAACAGTAAGACCGGTGCAGTAATAATAGGAGCTCACTTTGGAAACTGGGAGATTGGGGCTCCATATTTTGACAAATATGGAAAGGAGATGTGTGTAGTTATGGTTGAATCGGAGTATCAGAAGATCAAGCAAATACTTGAAGCTCAGAAAAGAGTGAAGACTTTTAGAGTGATTCCCGTAAAGGAGGATTCTCTCGCTCACATATTTGAGATAAGGGACGCTCTTGATGAGGGAGCATATATTGCAATTCAGGGAGACAGGATTAATCCCGGAAGCAGGGGTGTTGAGATGGATTTCATGGGATCCGAAGCCACCTTTCCCCTTGGTCCGTTTGTAATTGCTGCCCGCTTTGATGTACCGG
>JAUYTX010000035.1 GCA_030695025.1 Bacteroidales bacterium
GATGCCAAGCGTCGCAAAGTTCTGGAAGAGCTCAACGCACTTGCCGAGTAAATCTCCGCGCCACTTTTGGATATATTGCTATATCTCAATAGTTTGAAAAATAGACCTTGAATTAAAAAAATATAAAATTAAAAAGTCTCATTTGTAATATGCTTGATAACAAATAGTTGAACAAAAGTGGCGCGGAGATTTACTGCTTGTCCGAATTTCTTCGTAAATTCACCTTGCATACACAGAATAGCACTACAACAAAACCTTAATCTTAAAATTATGAACCCAAAAGTTATCAAAAATATTTGCTGCATAGGTGCAGGATATGTGGGCGGTCCGACGATGACAGTTATCGCACAAAAGTGCCCTGACATCAAGGTTACAATTGTAGATGTTAACAAGGAGAAAATCGCTCGCTGGAACGGTCAGGATCTTGATAATTTACCCATTTATGAGGTTGGTCTTAAAGATATTGTATCTGAAGTAAGGGGTAAAAATCTCTTCTTTTCTGAAGATGTCGAAAGTGCAATTAAAGAGGCGCAAATGATCTTCATTTCCGTAAACACCCCTACCAAAACATATGGACAGGGCAAGGGAATGGCAGCCGATCTTAAATATATTGAGTTGTGTGCAAGGCAAATAGCCGCTGTTGCAACTGATGACAAGATTGTCGTGGAAAAATCTACAATACCTGTTCGTACTGCACAGACTCTTAAGAATATACTGGATAATACCGGAAGTAAAGTTAAGTTTCAGATTCTTTCAAATCCCGAATTTCTTGCAGAGGGTACCGCAGTAAAAGATCTGCTCAATCCCGACAGAGTTCTCATTGGAGGGGAAGAGAGTGAAGAGGGTCAGGCAGCAATCGAATCTTTGGCTGCAATATATGCCAGATGGATACCACAGGAGAGAATCATTCGCACAAATGTTTGGAGTAGTGAGCTTTCTAAGCTGACAGCAAATGCATTTCTTGCGCAAAGAATTTCATCAATTAATGCTATTTCGGCACTGTGCGAAAAAACAGGAGCTGATGTGGAGGAGGTTTCACGTGCCATTGGTATGGACAGCCGCATAGGGTCAAAATTTCTTACGGCATCTGTTGGATTTGGAGGTTCATGTTTCCAGAAGGATATTCTTAATCTGGTTTATATAAGCAGAACATTGGGACTTAGAGAGGTAGCTGATTACTGGGAGCAGGTTCTTAAGATAAACGATTATCAAAAGAGCCGTTTCGCTCAAAACATTATCTCCACTCTATTCAATACAGTATCCGACAAAAAGATAGCCTTCCTGGGATGGGCATTTAAAAAGGAGACAAACGACACCCGAGAGAGTGCTGCCATTTATGTTGCCTGGGAGTTGCTTCAGGATCAGGCCGAAGTACATATATATGATCCAAAAGTAAAGCCTGAACAGATTTTCAGTGATCTTAAAACAGTTTCCGGAGGAGCTTTTGTTTGCGGCAAAAGCGATTTGACAAATTCTCAAAATAATCTATCAGAAAGTAACAGTTTGTGTGAAGGCAGCTATTTGACAGGGGTTTTCAAATGTAACTGCCCGGGAATCGGAATAGTATATGTCCACAATGACCCATATTCTGCGATGGAGAGTGCTCACGCAGTGGCAGTTATTACTGAATGGGACGAGTTTGCAGAATATGACTGGCAACGGATTTACGATAACATGAAAAAACCGTCATTTTTATTTGACGGCAGAAATCTGCTTAACCACTCTGCTCTTCGGAATATCGGGTTCAAGACTTACGCAATCGGTCGCTGATAATTAGCATTCCCTCCGCAATTTACCCCCATGCTTTGGCAGTACCTTTGCGAATTTCAGTTGGAGGTGCCCCTAAATGCATTTTGCAAAAGCGGTTGAAATGAGAATAATCTGTGAAGTTGTATCTCTTCATTATCTCAGCAATGCTTTTATTTGTCTCAACTAGTTTTCGATTAATCTCGTCTGCTCTTTTGGCAATTATCCATTGATATGGCGAAACTCCAAACAGCTCCTGAAATCTTCTGTTGAATGTGCTTGGCGAAAGTTTAGAAGCTACAATTATCTCCTCAAGCCCTCTGTTCCTGTATGAATTCATTATAAACTTATAAAAATCAAGAACCTCTCTGTCCATTGCAACAAAAAACTGATACAGCTCCTTTTTTGAGAAACACTTTTCAAGAAGTGCAATCAGATCTGTCTGCAATTTGTCCTGAAGATGTTGAGATATCTCTTTATTATGAGACAACTTCTGCTTAATGTCAAATAGATATGAGTCAACATGAGGATGGGTAGGCAACCATGGCATCTGGTAAAGAAACTTTGTCCTCTTCAAACCTTTTGTATTCTTTAGCCTGTTGTAAAACTTTAACCATTCATCATTCAGGCAAACCCTTATTATTTTTGCATCTGAAATAGCCTCAAGTTTATAATCATCTTGTTTTAAGATAAAGAAAGTGTTTTCGCTGTAATAATACTCCTTGTATATTTCTGCCATTATTCTTATCCTTCCCGACAATACAAATAATATCATATCGCCAAATTTACATCCGATTTTACATGATGTCCCTTTGGTTATAGCCCCATAACAGAAGCCCTTGTTCCCAGGCTCCATTTTTGAATCAGCCCTGGTTATGATCTCCATGTTGGTTATTATTAAGTATCGGAATAATTATCCCATCTATTTCAGTAGAAGCATTACTGATTAATTAAAAAGTGGAATTCCGGTAACCATTTTGTTTATTTTTCCACTTTCAGCAAATCAACACAAATATTTCTGAAAATATCCCGCTATGAATTTAAGAATTAATGATGACTTATGAAATAGTTTTACTTGTCATTTTCTGTCATTGTAAAATTAACTTCAGGTTGAAATCTGTTGATTAGTAGCAATTAAGATAAGCAAGTTTCAAATAATTAAAAAATCTACTTAATAGGCTGAAAATAAATTGCTTAATAAAAGTTTTGGCAAATTATAAATTCATCCATTTGCTTGTTTGTAATCTCTTCATATATTGAATATCTTTATACCAAATTTTTAAACTGTTTTTTTCATTTTAGTTCTATATGAGCATGTATCTTAATTCGACAACGGAGAATCTCGTCGTACTTATCATGGCCGGAGGCTCAGGAGAGAGGTTTTGGCCACTCTCAACCAGCGAAAAACCAAAACAGTTGCTCAGGCTAATTGACAGCGAGAGATCTCTGATAAAGATGACGGTTGATCGTATTCTTCCTCTTACAAGTGCAGAAAGAATTTTTATTGGGACAAATGCCATTCAGGCGAAAGCAGTAATTGAGGAGCTCCCTGAACTGCCTGAAAAAAATATTCTTATAGAACCGGCATTCAGAGATACTGCGGCAGCAATCGGATTTGGAGCAGTTGTAATTGAAAAAATGTTTCCCGGATCAACAATGATTGTACTTGCATCTGACCACATTATCAAGAGTGAAGAGGAGTTCAGAAATGATGTAATGGCTGCCGTTGAGTGCGCTCAGAGCGAGAATAGTATAGTAACGCTGGGTATCAAGCCCTCTAAACCGGAAACCGGTTACGGCTACCTTCAGGTTGAGCATGCAAATAAATCGCCTCTTAAAGTGTTGAGGTTTTGCGAAAAGCCCTCTCTTGATAAGGCGGTAGAGTATGTAAACTCAGGTAATTATCTGTGGAACAGCGGTATGTTCATTTTTAAAATTGCAGTAATCATGGAGGCATTTAAAAATTTGCTTCCTGATCATTACAGACTGTTTAAAGAGATTGAGCAGATAGAGGATATTACAAATGAGGCCGGTATTGAAAAACTGACCGCAATTTTTTCACAGTTTACCAAAATATCAATTGATTTTGGAATAATGGAGAAATTTCAGAACATCAAGGTTGTACCTTCTGATTTTGGATGGAGTGATATTGGCAGTTATACGGCGTTGCCTGAATTCTTCCGGTTAAACGAAAACTCAAGCGTAATTAAAGGAGTGACAGTAAATGAAATAGATTCTCATGGAAACATTATTATAAGCACAACCGGGAAAAAGATTTCACTCTTGGGCATTGAAGATTCAATAATTGTAGATACTCCTGACAATATTCTTATTTGCAGCAAAAAAGAGGCTCAGAACATTAAAAAGCTGTTAAAATAAGTAGTGCACATTCCAGTGCCAAATTCACAATATTTAAGGACAAATCGGGGAAAAGTCAAATCACTTTTGGACAAATCAGCAAAAAGTCAATTTCATTTGCAAAAACAAAAACCTTTATTGCGAATTAGCTGTTATATAGTGAAATTAATAACAAACTAGTGTGACAACAAACTGGAAAAAGACTTTTGCAATAATCTGGGCGGGACAACTCTTTTCGACCCTTAGCAGTACAGTCGTAGGTTATGCCGTCATCTTCTGGATGAGCATTGAGACAGGTTCGGCTGAGGTGCTTGCACTTGCCACAATTGCAACTCTCTTGCCTCAGCTTGTCTTGGGCTTATTCACAGGCGTTTTGGTGGACAGATGGGACAGAAGAAAAACGATGATTTTTGCAGACCTCTTTATTGCAATGTGCTCGGGAATTATGGCTCTGCTGTTCTGGATGGGAGAAACTTCAACCGGTTACATCTACCTACTGTTGGCACTTCGCTCAATTGGTAGCGCATTTCACGTCCCGGCAATGCAGGCCTCTACCCCACTCATAGCCCCTGAATCACAACTGATGAGGGTAGCAGGTGTTAATCAGTCAATTTTCTCTTTAAGCACAATTGCCGGTCCCGCTATTGCTGCTCTTTTTGTAAGCACACTCTCCATGACTCATGCACTGTTGTTTGATGTCCTGGGTGCCATATTAGCAACCATCTCACTTATAATGGTTAAGATACCTAACCCTGTAAAAAAGGA
This sequence comes from Bacteroidales bacterium, assembly GCA_030695025.1. Taxonomy (GTDB): domain Bacteria; phylum Bacteroidota; class Bacteroidia; order Bacteroidales; family UBA932; genus Bact-08. The sequence goes on from JAUYTX010000035.1 coordinate 4,870, forward strand.
GGGGAGCGAAGAGGCTGGTGCAATGTTGAGAGAGTTTAAAGAGGGGTTCCGGGCTCTGTTGCATATGCCGGGACTCAAATGGCTCTTTATTTTCATTGTTCTTGCCACATTCTTTATTGTGCCTGTTGCTACTATTTTTCCGCTTATGACCCTGGACCATTTTAATGGTTCAACTTACCAGATGAGTCTGATAGAGATCGTTTGGGGAGTGGGAATGTTAGCAGGGGGTGGAATAATGAGTCTTCCAAGATTCAATTTCAATAAGATTGTACTCATTAATATGATGTACATTATATTAGGCCTCACTTTCTTTTTCTCAGGGTTTCTCTCTCCTCAAGGGTTTCTCTTTTTCGCAATTTTCACAACAATTGGAGGTATTGCAGCTGCAATCTTCCATGGATCATTTACCGTTGTGATGCAAACATCGCTTGACCCGGCCGTAATGGGGAGGGCCTTTTCAATTTTTGATACATTTACAATGATGCCGGCAATGATAGGTTTGCTTTTAACAGGCTATATAGCAGACCATATTGGTATAAGCAATGCTTTTATTATCTCAGGAGGTGTGATAGCACTTATAGGGGCAATCTCATTTTTTGTACCTTCACTGATGCATTTGAATAAATCTGAAAATGTTACAAAATAAAACAGTACTGATTACAGGCGGAACAGGCTCTTTCGGCAGCTCTTTAGTGAGACTGCTGATTACTTTCAATCCCAAGGAGATAAGAATTTTATCCCGCAATTTTGAAAAGCAGCAAAGCCTTAAATCCGAGATTGAAGAGAGGATTGACGCTATTGGTAATAGAAATACTGAGAGTTTAAGAGGTTTAAAATTTGTAAGTGGAGATATTTCAGACAAATCAATTGTTAATGAGGCGGTAAAGGGTTGTGATATAATATTTCATACTGCCGCCCTGAAAGATGTATCCTATTGTGAGCAGCACCCTCTTGAAGCGTTGGAGGTTAATGTTTACGGCACAAACAACTTAATAGAGAGCGCAATAGAACATAGGGTTAAAAAGGTTGTGGTTGTGAGTACCGATAAGGCAGTTGCTCCGGCCGGGACTATGGGAATAACCAAGGCTATGATGGAGAGGGTTGTGCTTGCAAAATCTTCTGAAATTGAAAACCAAGATATTGAAAACCTGAAAATTACGCTTCCTTCAACCTCGTTTGTAATAATAAGGTTCGGAAACCTCATGGGCTCTTCGGGAACTGTTGTTCCTCTCTTTATCAAACAGGTGAAAGAGGGTAAAAAGCTCACAGTTACAAATCCGCAAATGACCCGATTTATGATGACACTAAGCCAGGCGGCAGAGTATGCCCTATTCGCTCTCGAAAAAGGCAATGACGGTGATATAATCATCCGCAACTCTCCTGCTCTCTCGATAGGAAATCTGGCCAGGGCAGTTATTGAACTATATGGTAAAAATTTGAAAAATGAGGAGTCTGACAGCACCTCACAGATAATAGTCACCGGTTCAAGGCCGGGGGAGAGACTTTTCGAAATAATGGCAAGTGAACAGGAGATGCTTAAAGCTGAGCAAATTGAGGATTCTATCTATCTGAGAATTCCGGCATTTAAAAGCCCCGGGAACTTATCAGGTTCAGATACAACAAGTGAAACAAAGCTCTCAGTACCGGATAATGTTACTCAACCCAAAGAGCTTAATTCCAGCAATATAGGCGAGCTCAATATTGAGGAGATTAAAAGCCTGATAAAGAAATAATTCAATCAACCTTTATAAGCACAGGAGGAGGTAAAAGCATACTCTTGTCGAAAGGAATATCGGCCGATTTTGTCAATACACCGGTCTCTTTCACATCCCTCGCCTTAAAATCGGCAAATGAGTATGGTTCTCCGGCCAATTGCTTTATTCTTTTAACAATCAGCTCTCTGCTTGGTGCATTAATATAGGCAATGTTGTTTATCATCAAGCTTCCCGATTCGGGCCTCCACACTCCATATGCATAATAATAAGCCCCTTCATAGGCTCCAACATACGAATACAAAGGGTCACCAATAAAGTGCTTCCACAAAATTGTAGAGTAGTTATTTGTGAGGTCAACATTACGGAAATGGCTCCAACTCTGCCACGATCTTAAGCTGTTTTGCTCAGTCAGAGGAATGGTTGTAGAGTTGGTTACATATTCATCTGCAAGTTTGCCAAATCCGTGACCTGCAGCCTCGTGCTGCAAAACTCCCCTGAAATCGTAGGGGTAAGGTCTGTCCGAAACCGGAGCAATAGCTATGGCTTTACCATCAGAATACAAGAAAGCAGTTCCGGCGTACCTTGTGCTGTTGGCAATCACAGTAATCAATGTCTCTGACAATGAAGAACTCAATGGAGCCTTGAGTGCGTACTCAAAACAGAGAGTGTTATTTGTTGACATTGAGGTTGATGGAGCTGGGTTATTGTATTTCGTTGAGAATTTTGTGTTTTTGGTTGTGGTTGCATCACTTATTCCACTCTCCTGTGAAAAAGCATATATGACATAAACATCAAAATAGCTTCTGTACGTTTTGTATGGTTCAATTGAAAAGAAGTGACTTACGGCACTGTTCATATTGGACATAAATTTACCCTGCCCGATATCCTCAATTGTGTACCCATCACCAAGGAATACAAGGTCAATTCCGTTACCTAAAGTAGAGCTTTGAACCTTTACATAATCACCATCTTTGTATGGGAAATTGTACTGGCTTATACCGAGGTTTGCTGTCAGAGTCTTACCGTTAAGTCTAAAAACTATTGACCCACTCCTTGTAACCGGAGTTGTGGAATATGGGTTAAAGGTGACTGTAATGCTTCTGGTTCCAACCCCTGTCGAGGGCGTAATACTAACCCATGTCGGCTTAGAGTCTATACTCCAGCTTCCCGAAGCCTCCAGTGTAAGGTTAAAGCTCTCTCCTGCGCCTGTTGAGAGCAATGAAGAGGTTGATAACGACAGAACATCCACAGGTGCAGAACCCTCTTCATATATTATTGAAAAGAAATCATACCCCCACCCGGTTGTTGATGTATATGCCGAGAGCCTTCCAACGGGTACAATAAGAGAAGCTCCTGCTGCAATTCCTGTAAAAACTCCCGATAATGGAAACGGATTGGTGATTTTTGAGACAACCTGCAAAAGCGATGAGCAGCCAAAGAAGGCCTCCGCGCCAATTGTCGTAACTGAAGCCGGTAGTATTATTCCAGGAAGAGAAGTACACCCTTTAAAGGCCGCAGCTCCCAGAGTTGTAAGCGTATTTGGTAAAATTATATCATTCAGCGCAGTACAGCCGAAAAATGCTTCAGCTCCTATTACCACTAAATTTGAAGGGAGAATTATGCTCAGCATACTCATCCCCGGGGTTCCGGTAACCTTAAAGGCACCCTGCGGAAGTGTGTTGTTTGACAATACTCCTGCAGAAATATCAAGAGATTCAACACTCCTGAGTGTTCCCCTTATAGTGGCGAAGTCATTTTCAGAGATATTACCCTCAATTTTCAGATCTCTGATTGCTGCCCTTTCGCTTAATGGTATCATCTGGTCAAGAGACTCTCCGGCCTCAGGGCGAACAAGATATCCGGGATATATGTATTGCCTGACAATGGCGGTATCGGCTTTATTTGAGTATTTTACAATAATTCTTGCCGTTCTCTCCGCTCCTGAATTGTTTTGAGAAATTGTAAATATATGCTCGTTTACCGGTAACTCAGCAGATTGGAAAGATTGTTGCCCGGTTTTAGTATTTTGGCCTGCAGTTTGCGAAACCCAGCCCGAACCACCTTCTACAACAATCTGATAATCTGCATTTGATGTCACCTTAACTATCTTTACACCGCCAGCCTTCTGAACATACAAGAACGATTTATCAATCTCGATAAAGGTTTTGGGTTTTTGATTTACTAATACGGTATCGGAAATTGTCCCACCCTTTTGTCTGAAAATGATGGTACTGCCTCTTGAGTCATAAGCACTGTTGGCACTTACATTAAATGTATGTGTTCCTGTCACAAGCCCCTTACTCTCAACATGGGTTAACCATGTCACTGTTTGAGGAATTATAATATCAAACTGAATATTTGAAGAGGTCACGATGTTGAATGTACCTCCCACATCTTCCAGATTTACGATTTTAGGATTGACAAAAATTGCATCTTTTTGCAATTGGTTAATAGTCAGCGTATCGGCCAGGGCGCTGTTCTTGTCTTTAAATATAACTTTTGCTGATCTGGCGTCATATCCGCTATTTGGAGCAACGGTAATCAGGTGAGTGTAGGAGCTGAGTGCCTTTGTCCCTGTGTGTAACACCCATGGTGCGTCTGCGGGTAAGATTACATCATATGAGATGTTTGACTTTAGCTCTACCTCTACAGTTGCTCCGGCACTTGGAACATTAACTGTTTTACTTGTAATTATTAGTGCGTCCTTCTGACTCTGGTTGATTGTTACGCTGGACACCAGAGTTTCTGCTGTCACGGTAATTGTCACGCTTCTTGAGGAGTAGCTGTTATTTGCCCCGATTGTAACATTAACCATAGCATCTCCTTTGCCTGATAATTTCGAAACTGTACACCAGGGTTCAGATACTTTTACTGTCCATACCGTATTTGATTGAATGGAAATTGAAGTTTGGCCTCCTGAATCGCCGAATGAAGAGGTCATGACAGAAAGCGTCAGAGTAGGATCTTTTTTACAGCCAGAAACAACTGAAATAATTGATAATGTAGCTATTACGATTAGTAGCTTGTATAGGTATGACTTGTGATATTTCATAATAGCAATAAAATGGAGATGTGACCATTATTAAGTTTAACAATTAAAGAGGTATTTTGTTACATCAAAAGAAACGGAGATGACCGGTGAGTGTCCGAGTCATCTCCGTAGGCCCTGGTTATAGTTCAGAAGAATGTGCTGCCTGCAAACACAATGTAAGAGTCATCCAGGGGCTTGCCAATTAAACAATCAATAATTAAAGTTACTGATGGTAAACACCTGTTGACACCCATTTCGTAAAAGGTCATCACAATATTATCAAATTTTACTATTTATTTTGAACGAGCTTCTGTTTTGAGAGGGTTTTCTGACTCTTTAAAAAACTCATTCTGCAGTTTAATGGTTTGAGTATCCACCTTAACGGCTTTGATCATCTCTTTCAGCTGTCTTACACTGTTTGCAAGTGAAATCTCACCTATCTCTCTCTTCGCTCCTGATGCCTCTCCTGCGTAGTGATTGGGGTATTTACCATACCACCAGATGCCTGTGTAAGCGTTCTTCACATTTAGTCTGTTCAGATCGTCTCCGGATTCAGATTTAACTCTCTCCATTTTTACCAAATCGGGCCTCACAGCAAGCATTACGCTTGTCTCAACCTCATCGGCATGGCCTCCGGTTTTGCTTGATCTAAGCTCAGTAATTTTCTTTTGTGTCTCAGCGTCCGGCTCGGGTGTGTAGAGGTAAACAGCGTAATCTCTTGGCGATTCAAGCTGTATCTGACCAAAGTAGCGCAGTAAATTGTTGTTTCCTCCGTGTCCGTTGACAATAATTATCTTCTTAATTCCGTTTCTTGAGATCTCCTTGCAAGTTTCGTCCAGCAATTTAAATATCAATTCATTACTATATGCAATTGTTCCCGGTTGTTGCTTGGCTTCAAAAATCTGGCCGGCAAAATAAAACGGAAAAACTATTGCAAACTCCTCTTTAGAAGCTCTGATGCTAATCTCTCTTGCAGTGTACACATCTGTACCCAGCGGAAGTTGCTGACCGTGTTTCTCAATTACACCCATTGGAATAATGCACACTCCTTGTGATTTTTCGACTGCAACTTTAAAATTTTCAGCAGTTAACTCCTCCCACTGAACCGAAATTGCCTGTGCAATTGCTGAGTAGGAGCTTGACATAACAAATATGCCGGACAGCAACAATGTCAAAATTTTAGCAGATCTATTCATAGCTTATATTTTTAGGTTTTTCAATTTTTACACACTGCTTTGGTCAATTCTTCAGAAATCAAATGTACAAAAAGCGATCACTATTTTATATCTTTACAACAAAAAGATGGCTAAGAAAATTACACTCTTCCTGTTTCTCTTCACACTGCCTGTTTTTCAGTTGTTGTTTGGGAATGACTCATCCTATCTCAGAATTATGACCTATAACATACATCACTGCAATCCTCCGGCTCAGAGGGGTGTGATTGATATTGATGCAATAGCTCGTATAATTGCGGCAAGCGGGGCTGATGTTGTCTTTCTTCAGGAGGTTGATGTAAATACCGCCCGTTCCGGTAAGGGAAATCAGGCTGAGGAGATTGCAAAGAGGGTCGGGCTTGGGTATTACAAGTTTTATAAGGCTATCGATTTTTCGGGTGGAGATTACGGAGGAGCAATACTTTCCAGATTTCCGCTAACCGAAGAGAGGCTTCACAAATTGCCTGTAAAAGAGGGAGAGGAGCAGCGGATAATGGGTAGTGCAGTGATTAATCACCCTTCGTTCGGAAAGATAATGGTTGCCTCAACCCATCTGGATCTTGACAAAAATTACAGGAAACTGCAAGTAGAGTATATTATCAAATTTCTTGGTTCTCAGAAGATTCCCGTTATAATGGGTGGCGATTTTAATGCCAAACCTCAAAGCGAAGAGATGAATTTGGTTTACAAAAAATTTATACCATCCGAACTCAATCACAGTCCTACGTTTCCCAATACCATACCAACAGAGCACATCGATTACCTCTTCCTGAAAAACAGCTCAAAAAGTAAATCTAAGATGGAGTTCATAAACCATAGAGTCCTTAAAGGATTTGATGCTTCTGACCACCTTCCTGTTGTAGCAGTTGTGAAGTTTTCCATGAAATAGAATGTAAATACTGCTATTTAAACAGTTCTAGTTCAGGAATATCTGTTCCTATTACAATTACCTCCGTTCTGGTGACATTTTCACAATTTGTCAATTTGGCCTTTTTGTCACCTTTGACAAATTGAATCATATAACCTTTGCCATCTGTACAGTTGATGAAGCCTTTCAGGCGAATTATCTGAGATGGCACGCTCTTCAAAAATTTTAATAAATTGTCCCTGTCAATCTTATTGGTGCTTTTATAAACCCTTGATGAAATTTCTGAAAGCGGAGCAAGAGTAAGTCCTTCAGGACTAATGCCCCTTTTCATATCTTCAGAAATCTGAGGCTCACTGTTCGTTTCAACCGAAATCACACTCTGCGTTTGTTCGCCCTGAAGGATAATTTCCGGGTCAAAATCTCCCCGCCCAAAGCAGGTGAAGAATACCTGAACATTGGAATTAATCTCAGTAATTGCGTTTTTAATTATATCAGCCTGCTCCGGGGTAATCTTGTCAAACTTGTTGACCAATACAATGTCTGCAACCCTAACCTGGTTTGTAATACTTCTTATGTATTTATACATTACAGGGAAGGTGACTGCATCGACAATTGCAACAACCTTAGATAGATAGAAATATTTATTATCATCCAGAAGTGACCCTATTGATATTGGATCTGCCAGCCCTGATGCTTCAATGAAAATAACATCGGGCTGTGACTCTTTAACCAATCTCTCCAGCTCTTGTCTGAAGTCGGCATACAGACAAATACAAAAAATTGAACCCTTGTTTAATTCAATCAGGTCAAATTTCCACTTTGTATTCTTAAGATCTTGAGCATCTGTTGACACTTCGGAATATTCATTCTGAATTATTCCAATCTTGTATTTTAGTGAGTAATGTGACAGTAAATCTTTAAGAAGAGTTGTCTTTCCACTACCCAAGAACCCTGTTAACAAAACAATCTTTGACATACACCTCAAATATTTTTTACAATCTTAAAAGTATATAACCAATTTTAAACACATAGTGTTCAAATCAGCAAATATTTTACTGATAATTAAATTTAGTAAAATATTTATACAGAGAAAAAATAAGACAAGGAAATTAAATAATTCCCTTGTCTTTTTTATTTGAAATTCTTAACTCAATTGCCTTTTTAATTACTTCAACAGGCGGAATTGTTGATGAGAAGCAGACCTCTCCATCAATGCAAATAGTTGGTATCTTCTTAACCCCCAACACATTCATCATAGCCAATCCCCTGCTCTCCTTAATTTTAAACTCCTCTGTAATCACACTACTGCCCAATGGTTTTGTGGCCTTAAGAACTGCATTCATCATATATTGACAAGGTGCGCAAGAGGCAGAATCGAGTGTTATCACATCTACCTTTACCTTTGGTAAGGCAGGGTAAGTCTCCGCTTGAGTTTTCAGCTCATTTTCAATATCTCTGTTTGTCTCAATTTCAAATTTATTCGTCTCAACTTCAGAGATTTCCGGTTCTGCCTGACTCCCTTTATTACTTGCTTTAATATTTTCTTTTGCGGCATTTAAATTCTTGGTGTGCAAAACCTGTGCAATCTCCCTTTTGTACTTATCGGTAGCAATATCTTTCACGGCCGTAAGGTTGTCAATGACTGTCCGGTAGGGCAAGTCGCAACCCGGTGCGAGAATAAATCCTCTCTCTCCACCCTTTGCCAGGCAATCAAGTGTATCCTTCTCACTATCAGTAACAGACCCAAGAAGTAGTGTTGCTGTAAGTTTCAGATTACCTCCAAAACTTATCCCTTTTGACAGACAAACATCTTTTACATAATCAAGCGGAATGTTTTCGTCAATAGAAACATTATCGGGCATACAGTTGCACATTGCCTCAATGTTGTGCTGAGCATCTCCGCAAACGAAAAATGAAGAGTATTTGCCAAGTTTCCTAATATGACCAAAGATATCCTTCATATATTCTGAGACAAATGCATCAAATTGATCAGTTCCTATCTGGCTGGTCATAGGGTCAACAATGGCAATTATATCGCAACCGGCCTCGGCATATAGCCTGCTCATCTCTTTGGCAACGTTGGTGCAAAATTTCATCAACTTGTGAACACCGGTTTCGTCCATAAACATTTGCATAAATATATCTGTTCCAAGCAGATGTAATCCAAGAGTGAATGGGCCTGTTACTAGTCCGTAAAGTGCAATATTGGGGTGCTGAGCCCTCAATTCTCTTGCCGCTTCAAGCACAATTGCAACTCTACCCTCGGCACCCGGTATTTTGAGCTCGTCCAAGCTGACCCCCTCTGCAAGCGGATGGCCTACAACCGATGGTGGATTCTCCTTCGCCCATATAACTTTGCAGCCAAGAGCCTCGGCCTCCAGCTGAAGATCAAAAACTACGGGAATTCCATCAGGATCGTATTTGTCTATGGCGGCATTCACACCCTTTATAATCAACTCCTTTGACTTTAGATAGCTCTCCGAGTCACAATCAATTAAATACGCTCCATGAACTCCCACGAATGGAACCCACGGGGCCCTTTCGCACTTTTCAAGCCTTATAGCTTTATATATCAATTCTTTACCTTTCATAATTACTCGCTTTACACAAATATACAAATTTCAAACACAGCCATTGCATAACTCTTCAAAATTGCTTAATTTTATTAGTTGCAGATAAGCCCGAAACTTTCACTGCATCATTTTTTCAGTGCTTATTTTCAGCTCTTTTTAAAACTCATTTTTTTACAAATTAAAGCAAATATTGAACTTTCAATATTACAATTTGGTTATACAGTTCAGTCTATCATCAAGACATTCATAAACACAATGGTTAAGACTATTTATTAAGACAATCGTTCCGACAATTTATTAAGACAATTATTTAATTCATATGAAAATACACGAATATCAGGCAAAAGATTTCTTTACCCAATACAGCATTCCCGTTGCTGAGGGTATCGTCTGCAGGGATGTGGATTCCTGCCTTGAAACCTACAAAAATCTCTTTTCTGAGGTTGTTGTAATTAAGGCTCAGGTTCATACCGGTGGGAGAGGAAAGGCCGGAGGGGTAAAGATTGCAAAATCTCCACAGGAGGTCAGGCAGCATGCCGAGGCTATTTTGGGCATGGATATCAAGGGCTTTAAGGTCGATCGGGTAATGGTTGCACAGGGTGTCAATATTGCATCTGAGTATTACCTCAGTTTTGTGATTGATCGCAATTCCAGGTCTGTGGTACTTATCATGAGTCGTGAGGGGGGTATGGATATTGAGGAGGTTGCTGCTACTGCTCCTGAGAAAATTATTAAAATTGCCATCGATCCGTTAATTGGTATTCCTGAATTTCTTGCAAGAAAGGCAGCATTTATGCTTTTTGACAGCTTTGATGTTGTAAAACAGGCCGTTCCTCTCATTCAAAACCTCTACAAACTCTTTACCGAAACAGATGCTTCGCTTGCTGAGATCAACCCCCTAGTAGTTACAAAGGAGGGCAAGCTGATTGCCATTGACGGAAAGATGAATTTTGATGACAATGCCTTGTATCGTCAACCTGAAGTGGAGGCTCTGTTTGAGCCAGATGAGGAGGAGAAGAGGGAGCAGGATGCCAAATCCAAAGGGTTCAGCTATGTTCACCTTAAAGGGAAGATCGGATGTATGGTTAATGGTGCCGGCCTGGCAATGGCCACAATGGATATGATTAAGCTGTATGGTGGTGAACCGGCCAACTTTCTGGATATCGGAGGAAGTTCCAACCCCAATAAGGTTATCGAGGCAATGAAGTTGCTTACGAGTGACCCTGAGGTAAATGTGGTTTTGATTAATATTTTCGGAGGTATTACCAGATGCGACGATGTTGCAAGGGGTCTGATAGAGGCATTCAAGTATCTTAAAACTGATATTCCTGTGGTTATTCGCCTCACGGGGACAAATGAGGCAGAGGGCAGAGAGTTGCTCAAAGGCACCTCTTTTCACAGTGCCCAAACAATGAGCATGGCAATAAGCAAATCGGTTGAACTTAGTAAAAGCAGAATCAAATGAGCATACTTATAAATAAAGATACAAGACTGGTAGTGCAGGGCATTACCGGCAGAGACGGAGGTTTTCATGCAGCAAAAATGGCGGAATACGGAACAAATGTGGTTGCGGGTACATCTCCGGGTAAGGGAGGTCAACATGCTTTGGGAATTCCTGTGTTCAACAGTGTTGCCGATGCTGTCACTAAGGAGGGTGCAAATACCTCTGTAATTTTTGTTCCTGCACCTTTTGTCAAGGATGCAATAATGGAGGCTGCCGATTCGGGAGTTTCACTTATCATTTGCATTACCGAAGGTGTTCCTACACTTGATGTAGTGGAGGCCAAACGATACGCCGACCTTAAAGGTGTTTCGCTTATTGGCCCGAATTGCCCGGGACTTATCTCTCCCGGCAAATCACTTGTTGGAATCATGCCCGGCAACATCTTCAAGGAGGGCAGAACAGGCGTTATTTCAAGAAGCGGCACACTTACATACGAGGTGGTTTATAACCTTACGCTTAGCGGAATAGGGCAATCAACAGCAATAGGTGTCGGAGGCGACCCTGTGGTAGGCCTTTACTACCTCGAACTACTTAAAATGTTTGAGAATGACCCAGAAACCGATTCAATCGTTTTAATTGGTGAGATCGGAGGCGACGCCGAAGAGCAGGCAGCGCAATACATAAAAGATCACATTACCAAACCCGTTGCCGCCTTCATTGCCGGAGTCACAGCACCTGCCGGCAAACGCATGGGTCATGCAGGCGCCATTATTTCAAGCGGAACCGGAACGGCCAAAGAGAAAACAGACGCCTTTGCAAAAGCAGGTGTACCCGTCGCCTCCGAACCCGCCCAAATCCCCGACCTGCTTCGAGCACAATAAAATGTCTTACTGCTTTTGTGTAACCACTTTATTTAATACTACTTACACTCTAATGGTTTTCCTTAAACAAGAAAACCATTCACATGTAACACGCTCATATACTATTTGATACACCAAATCAGTTAGACAACAAACCGCCGGGCCGAAGTGTATTATAAATGAGACTTTTTGAATTTGAAAACATTTTTGACAAAGTCTATTTTGTATATGCCTGAAATACAACGATATGTCCAAAAGTGGCGCGGAGATTAACGCAGCTTCTGGTAGTGGCAAAACATTAGCTCTTCGTTTTCGTTGCGTAGGTGCATGCCGTTGCCCAAGCAGTAGCGGAATTGCTTGCAATCCTGGCAGATTCCGTTTTTTGCCCAGCTTCGGTCACGAAACTTTTGAAACCCGTTGTTCCAGACATCTATGAACGAATCTTTGTAGATGTTGCCCTGGTAAAAATTTGCCCTAATACTCGGGCAACCCGATATGGAACCATCTGCCAATACCGAAGCAACCGTAACACCTGCCTGGCAACTGTAAAACCCATCTCTCACCTCGGCCTCGTAACCTCCCAGAAACCCTTCACATCCATATGAAACTTTAATTAAACCCTCTTTTCTGGTCTGAGCAATAAACTCCATTAACCTTTTAAACTGCTCGCTGCTCAAAGTGAGCTGGCTGTCTCCGGCTGCCCTGCCTGCCGGAAATACTGTAAACAGCCTCCACTGCTTTACACCAATTGAAATGAGAAAACCTCTGAATTGCTCAAGCGAATCTAAATTCCTGGGATTTGCACAAGTGACAATATCCCACACCACCTCACTCTCATTTGTCAGCATCTTAACTGCTTCCAAAGCATTTGCGTAACTGCGGGCATTGCAGCGCATCCAGTTGTGTTCCTGCTCAAACCCATCAAGACTTACAGTCATTGTGTGCAAGCCCGATCGCATTAGTGATTCGAGTCTGTCACGTGTCAATGCCAGCCCGTTGGTAACCACTCCCCACGGGAAACCTCTGCGGTAAAGCTCAAGGCCGCACTCCTCAAGGTCTGCCCTGAGTAGTGCCTCTCCACCGGTGAAAATTATTAAAACTTTATTTGGATTTACGTGCGGTGTGATTTCATCAATTACCTTGAAAAAATCGCCGGCCGGCATATCGTTCACAGCTGAATTGTGTTTGCAGTCGCTTCCGCAATGGCGGCAATTAAGATTACACCTTAAGGTACACTCCCAGAAAAGTGTGCGAAGAGGGTGTTCGTTTACAACTCGTTTGTATTGCAGGCGAAACAGCTCCAACCCTGCTCTTTTTCTGAGAATGATCCCTTTGGCTGCGGACATCGTGTAAAAATGTTGAATGCGGAAATTGTGTTTAAAATGCGGGCTAAGTAGTTTGTTATTTGTGTTTTATCATGAATAATTCAACTGTGCAAATCTTCCTTCAAGATTTGTTATGAACGAATTATTTTGTGCGAATTTTTTTGTTCAAAATTTTATGAATGAATTATTCTTTAAAAAATTTCTGTACAAATCTTTCTGAACGAATTACTCTTCGAGAGCCTTATCACATTATTATTTACTATTAAGTTTCACGGTAATCTCTTTGGTGGCTTCTCCTTTATACCACGATGAAGATCCGTCTTTAAGCTCTGTCGTTTTAATTTCAACGGTTTGCTCTTTTGTTGCGAATTCTCCGTTCAGAGAGCCGTCAACATCTTCAAATGTCAGGCTGAAAGATATGTCTCTGGGGAATTCTCTAATGTAGCTTTTGACAAACTGGCCGTTTGCATCGGTAGTTAGAGTTTTAAAGTCGTAATAGCTGTCTTGTGGCAATCCCGATTTACCGATTGTTACCTGAATACCGGGTATTGGCATATTTGAATTATCGGTAACCCTTCCTTTGACTGAATAGTTTGCATTTGGGGTGCCATATTCAACAGGCATATCCCAAGGTTCGCAGGAGCTAAATCCAAGAACAGATAAAAAAGCTGTAAGAAGCCATCCGCTCACTTTTTGGTACCTGATTTTCATGATATTATAATTATGATGATTAATTCTGAACCCTAAATATAATTGCAAATCTTAAATGACACGATGCGATATGATATGATATGATATGATATGATATGGTATGATATGGTATGATCTAATGCGAACTAATGTGATTCGATATAATGCGACCTAATGTGATTAAATTAAATCAACTCACTTATACATAAGATGCAAAAAGGTGTAGTTTTGTTGCATTTGAAACAATAAAAAAACCTCCACCTGAAGTATTTACCAGTAAAGGCAAATCGTCGGGCGGAGGTCGTTTTTTTGATTTTTTAAAAAAGATTGCTACATTTTAATGTTATGCATTTTTAAACAATGTATTTACAGTTATGTAATTAGCTGAATGCATTTGCATTAAAAGGCAGCAGATCCGTTTCTTTACTGTTATCGGGTGCTACATTTAATGTTATGCAGTTTTGGTTGCGTCAACAAATACTCTGGTTGCAAGCTCTTTGTCAAGCATATAGATTGCAGCTCCGTTATCACCTACCAGTTTAAGTTGGTCGATAATTGCCAAAGCTGCCTCCTCCTCTTCTGCTTGCTCGTCAATGAACCACTGAAGCATATTAGCTGTTGCATGATCTCTCTCTTTCAGAGCAACTTCGTAGCAATTGTGAATCATGTCGGTAACTTTGCATTCGTGCTCATAGGTGCTGTCAAACACAGCCTGTATATTTTTCCAGTTGCTCTCAACGGCAGCTATCGGTTCAACCTTAGCCTCACCTCCGCGACTGATTATGTAATCAAATATCTTTAGTGCGTGCGACATCTCTTCCTGATATTGAACTCTCATCCAGTTTGCAAAGCCTGCATAGCCTTTCTGAGCAAAATAAGAAGACATTGAAAGATATAGATTTGCACTCCAAAACTCGGCATTAACCTGCTTGTTTAGAATATCCTGAACATTTTTATTGAATCTCATGATTATAATAGTTTTCGTTAATAATTTGGTTTGACTATAAAGTTACAAAAAATTTGCCAAGAGAGCCTTGTCAGGACTAATTGGCAGATTTTTTCAAACGAAAACTGAACTGCGAACCCTTTCCTACTTCAGACTCAAGCCACATCTCTCCTCCCAACAATCCAACATACTCTTTAACAATAGATAATCCAAGCCCGGTGCCTCCATATACACGCCTTCCATTTGATTCAACCTGAGCAAAACGTTCAAAGATTCTCTCCTTATCCTCTTCCGAAATACCTATTCCGGTGTCTTTAACATACAATTGAACTGTCTCTCCCTCGTCAATGCATCCAATTTCAATAAAACCCTCGGGCGTAAACTTGATTGCATTATTCAAAAGGTTTGTAATAATCTGCTGTATCTTAATCTTATCTGATAAAACATCTATTGATTTGTTTTTTGGCAAGGCCAGTTTCAAATCAACTTTAAGGTTTTGCTTTTTGAAAAAGTAATAGGTCTCTCTTAAAGTAAGAAGCACATCAAAGTTCTCTTTGATGACAGAGACTTGACCAGACTCAATTTTTGCGATGTCCATAATATCATTTATGGTTGACAACAATCTGTGTGCGCTGGTGTTTATAATTTGGGCATACTCCCTGTGTTCTCTGTTTTCAATATCTTCAGAAAGCATTTCAGAGAAACCGATAATACCGTTAAGAGGAGTCCTGATTTCGTGACTCATATTTGCCAAAAAGGCAGTCTTTAATCTGTTACCCTGCTCTGCACTCTCCTTTGCCTCCTTGAGTCTGTTCAACATTGTAATACGCTCAATAAAAATCCCGATTGTATTCGCAAAAATCTCAAACAGCATTAAATCCTCTTCGGTATAAGCCTCTTCGTCATGATAATCCTGAACTGCTGCAACCCCTATCACCTCTTTAAGAGAAGAGTCCATCAGGGGTGCTCCCAACCATACTGGAGAATACTCTCCTACCGATTCCAACGGAAACTGCTCTGCAATCTCTTTTTCGGTCTGGCTGTTTATTAGCATTCCCTTGCCTGTCATCCTAACAAAATCGGTCAATGAGTTGTGAAGAGAATAATTTTCAATGTCATCAACAGTATCGTATTCATCTACGTAGTAAGGAAATTTGTATTTATCCTTCTCTTTATCGTATAGGGCAATATAGAAATTGTCTGCTTTAATAACCTTCTTCATATGGAAGTGGATCTTCTCTATGAAAATTTTCAACTCCTGGTCAACAAGCGAAAGCCTTGATAGATAAAGTAATACCTCCTGAAGTTCTCTCTTTTTGTGCTTGACTGTAACATCGCGTATAATTGCACCTACACCCAGTTTGTTTTTCCCTAAATTAATCGGGAATTTGGTAGTTTCAGTAATTTTCCCATTGAACAGCTCCTCAAAAATTACAATATCCCCAGTGGTGATAACTTCATTGTCTGTCACAATATAACGATTGCTGTGACTTTTGTCATAAACCTGCAGATCAGTCAACCCTATAAGTTGCTCTCGTGTTTTGCCTGCCATCTTGCAAAACATATCGTTTACAACAATGTATTTACCATTTTCGTCTTTCATAAACATCATGTCGCTGTTTCTGTTTACAAAAGAGTCATATCTGGCTTCACTTACTTCCAACTCCTCTTTGACTTTGTGGTTATTCATCCGGTTTATCAGAAGTCTGCCTACCAAAATAGCAAAAAGAGGATAAATTACTAAAATGGGCAATGTCATTGTCTGGAAAGTGTTTGCACGAACGGCCTCTCCCTTGACAAGGAATATTGAGAGAAACATACAGAAATGGGCCAGGAAACTGACAATAACCAGATCTACCATATAGTTTCGTTTTCTCCAGGAAGGTCTGTACATTTTCCACAGAATTCCCACAGATGCAGATGTAATTATTGTTGCAATACCCATCCAAACACCGGAGCCTCCCATAAAGAAACGGTATATACCAATAACAATTGCTGCAATTATTGTGGCAAAAGGGCCAAAAAACAGCCCGGCATTTACCAGCAGAACCGTTCTTGTGTCAAAAACCAATCCGGGTGAAAGAGTCCAGGGTGTATTCATCAAAAGAACACCTACAGCTCCAATGATTAAGCCGGCGTAAACTTTGTTCGCCCGGCTTCTGAATTTCTTTTCGCTCTCCCAAACTATATCATAAATCAGGGTAAATGCCAGCAAAATGGCAACATTTTGAAGCAACCCTACAATTAATGATTTATCCATAAAGTTTAAAAGGCCTGTCTAAGTGAATCCCATGATAAAAATAGGTAAAAAAATATTCATACAGTATATTTATTTTACTGGCGATAATTTTTTTTCTGATAATGATTTTATTTAGTAAATTCGTGATAATTGAAAATATTGAATCTAAGCAACTTAATCTATCATTTAACTTGAAAACAATTCTATCTATTGATGGCGGAGGCATCCGGGGGGTACTGCCCGCTGCAATAATTTCGCACCTCGAGAGGCGTTTGCAGAAAGAAAATAAAAATCAGGATCTTAGGGTTGCGGATTTTTTTGATCTGTTGTCAGGTACATCGGCCGGAGGTATTTTGACCTGTCTGTATCTGACTCCTAAAAACGGTAAAATAGATAACAGGCCCAAATACACCGCAAAAGAGATTCTCGATTTTTACACCGAGCTGGGGCCTGTGCTATTCAGGCGTTCACCGGCGTATCTTCTAAAATCGGGATTTGGGTTGTTCAGAAGCAGGTACAGCGAAGATGCCCTGTATGAGTTCTCACATAGAATTGTAGGAGATACATATATATCCGGGGTGTTGAAAGATTGCCTTATTACCGCTTATGATCTAAGTAGCAGAAAGGCGCTTCTCTTTAGCAAGTATTCAACTGTTAAATATGGCGATATGGCCGATTATAAGCTATGCGACATTGTAAAATCGACATCTGCCGCTCCAAGCTATTTTATACCTGCTCAGATATTTGCAAAGGATCTTTCACCAAGGCATCTTGTTGATGGAGGGGTATATGCAAACAACCCTGCAATGTGTACCATTGTTGAGGCAAAAAAATTGTGGCCAACACTTGAAGTTTCAGATTTGTTTATGATTTCTGCGGGAACAGGAAAGGTTATAAAGCCATATCACTACCACAAAACAAAAAAATTTGGATATATCCACTGGCTTAACCCCATACTGGACATATTAATGTCGTCTGTTGCCGAAACAATTGATTATCAAGCTCAACAACTTTTTAGAATAAATGGAGTTCCTGAGAACTACATTCGTATAGAGCCCCCTCTTTTAACTGCAGACATAAGAATTGACAAGGCCTCCAGGTTAAATATTAAAAAACTGGAATCAGCCGCACAACACTACATTGACCACAACTCCGAACTCTTTGACTCACTATGTAAGAGACTTTCAGAAAAAGTGGCCAAAAATGATTAAATTCGCATTCTAAAACAGCTTATTATGAAAGGCATCGTACTTGCCGGAGGTTCCGGTACGCGACTATATCCGATAACTAAAGGGGTTTCAAAACAACTTCTGCCAATTTACGATAAACCAATGGTTTACTATCCCATTTCGGTCCTTATGCTGGCTGGAATCAAAGAGATATTGATAATCTCGACCCCTGAAGATCTTCCGGGTTTCAAGAGGTTGCTGGGTGATGGCAGTGATTACGGGGTAAAATTTGAATATGCCCCTCAACCCTCTCCGGACGGGCTAGCTCAGGCTTTCATAATCGGAAAAGAGTTTATCGGTAATCAAACAGCCTGTCTTGTTTTGGGAGACAATATTTTTTATGGTCAGAATTTTACCGGAATGTTAAAAGAGGCTGTAAGAGATGCTAAGGAGAGAGGCACTGCAACAGTTTTCGGTTATTATGTGAACGACCCGCAGCGCTACGGAGTTGCAGAGTTTGATAAAAACGGAAAGGTCCTGAGCATTGAGGAAAAGCCTCAGAAACCTAAGAGTAATTACGCAGTTGTAGGGCTATACTTCTACCCAAATAAGGTAATTGAAGTTGCACACAGCATTAAGCCATCGGCAAGAGGCGAACTGGAAATTACAACTGTAAATCAGGAATTTCTTAAAGAGGGTAAACTTAAGGTTCAGACTTTAGGCCGAGGATTTGCATGGCTGGATACAGGCACACACGATTCACTTTCAGAGGCTTCCGGCTTTGTCGAGGTGATTGAAAAAAGGCAGGGGCTAAAGATTGCCTGTCTTGAAGAGATTGCCTTTAATCAGGGATGGATTACAAAAGAGAGACTTTTACAGATATCGGAATCGATGTCAAAAAACCAATACGGACAATACCTTAAAGACCTTACCATAAGATGAATATCATAAAGACACAACTTGACGGTGTTTTATTAATAGAACCAAAAGTATTTAACGACAGCAGAGGCTATTTTTTTGAGTCTTTCTCGGCAGCTAAATTTGAGCAGGAGGTTTGCAATACCCGCTTTATTCAAGACAATGAATCAAAGTCCTCTTACGGAGTTCTCAGGGGTTTACATTATCAGCTCTCCCCATTTTCACAAAGCAAACTGGTAAGGGTTGTTACAGGTGCAGTGCTTGATGTGGCAGTAGATATCCGTAAAGGTTCCCCTACTTTCGGACAATATGTGTCAGCAGTGTTGAGTGAAGAGAATAAAATGATGATGTTTATTCCAAGAGGATTTGCACATGGATTTCTGGTTCTGAGTCCGGATTGTGTTTTCAGCTATAAGTGTGATAACTACTACAACCCGGCAAGTGAGGCATCAATAATCTGGAACGACCCTGCAATTAATATTGACTGGCAGATTCCGGTAAATGATATAATTTTAAGTGAAAAAGATAAATTGCACCCGCTGTTAAAAGATGCAAAGCTGTTCGATTACAGCGAAAATCTTTACTAAGTAAAAATTTTCATGTAACAGCTTATCAAGTACAAATTTATAAAGTACCTTTTTTCAAGAATAAATACTCTGCAAATGGCAAATATTCTAATAACAGGATCAAAAGGACAACTTGGGAGTGAACTCAGGGAGTTGCTGATTGCAGATAAAATTCACAATTATCACTTTACTGACCTGCCCCAACTTGATATAACAAACGAAAGTGATGTGGTAAACTATCTTGATATCAATAATATAGAATTAATTATCAATTGTGCCGCCTATACCGCAGTTGATAAGGCAGAGGAAGATCCACAAACTGCAGCACTTGTAAACGGCTCTGCGCCGGGAATACTGGCACGCCACGCAGCAAAAAGAGGAATATCACTTATTCACATATCAACAGACTATGTCTTTGACGGAAAGGCATCGTTACCTTACAAAGAGGATCACCCAACTGAGCCATTCTCAGCTTACGGAAGAAGCAAACTTGAGGGAGAGAGAGAGATTATTGATGCCGGAGGAGAGTACATAATTATCAGGACATCATGGCTATACTCTGCTTTCGGGAGTAATTTTGCCAAGACAATTCTTAGGCTTTCATCTGAAAGAGAGTCAATTGATGTTGTTTTTGATCAGGTTGGAACCCCTACCTATGCTACTGATTTGGCAAAAGTTATCATTCAGTTGTTAACCAGAAAATTTAACCGTGAAAGCGGGCAAAACCCTGTCTCAGGAATTTATCACTACTCCAACGAGGGTGTGTGTAGCTGGTACGACTTTGCAAATGAAATAGTTAAATTGAGTGGAAACACTTGCAGGGTTAATCCTGTTACAAGTGACAAATTCCCCACAAAAGCCTTTAGACCTCAATACTCGGTATTGGATAAGGGAAAAATCAAATCCCATATGGGAATTGAGATTCCCCACTGGAAGGAGTCTTTGAAGGATCTTTTTTTAAAAATATACGACAACGAGTAACTATAACCTAAAGATTAAATAATAGTTACGAAGAATAAACATAATACTATGAGAAATATTCTGATAACAGGTGGTGCCGGATTCATAGGATCCCATTTGGTTAGATTGATGGTAAATAAATATCCTCAGTATAACATCATTAACCTTGACCTGCTAACCTATGCCGGAAATCTGGAAAATCTCAGAGATGTAGAAAAGTGTTCAAATTACAAATTCATCAAAGGTGATATCTGTGATTATGACCTTGTTGCAAGCTTAATTAAAAATCACAATATTGACTCTGTTATTCATCTGGCAGCAGAATCTCATGTTGACAGATCGATAGTTGACCCCTTCTCTTTTGCAAAGACAAATGTAATGGGGACATTAACCCTTTTGCAGGCTGCAAAAAATGTATGGAAAGAGAGGAGTCCAAATTTTGAAGGTAATCTTTTCTATCATGTATCTACAGACGAGGTTTACGGCTCTCTTGAAGATGAGGGAACATTCTTCACAGAGGAGACAAAATACGACCCCCACTCTCCCTACTCCGCATCAAAGGCATCAAGTGACCACTTTGTAAGAGCCTATCACGACACCTACGGCTTGCCGATTGTAATATCAAACTGTTCAAATAATTATGGTAGCTACCAATTTCCCGAGAAGCTTATACCGCTCTTTATTAACAATATAGTAAACAATAAACCGCTACCTGTTTACGGTAAGGGTGAAAATGTCAGGGATTGGCTCTATGTTCAGGACCACGCATCTGCTATCGACCTTATTTTTCACAAAGGACGCAATAGCGAAACATACAACATAGGAGGGTTTAACGAATGGAAAAACATAGATCTGATTAAAGTTATTATTAAAACCGTTGATAAATTTCTGGGCAGAGAGGCGGGTACAAGTGAAAAACTGATTACCTATGTTACAGACAGAGCCGGTCATGACCTGCGTTATGCCATTGACTCCTCTAAACTTCATAACGAACTGGGTTGGAGCCCTTCGCTTCAGTTTGAGGAGGGAATCGAGAAGACTGTAAAATGGTATCTTGAAAACAAAGAGTGGATGGATAGAGTTACAAGTGGGGATTATTTGAAATATTACAGAGAGATGTATGGCTAAGACAATTATTGATGATGAATTTCTTGATAAGCTGAGCAAAGAGGCAAAGGCATCTCCAAGACTCAGAATGAATTATAATTTTCATGAAACCCTGGAGGCAAAGGCTCAAAGACTTCTCAACGCCATTGAGCCCGGCTCAGTATTGCCTCCACACAGACATAACCACACGGCCGAGACATATATTGTTCTTCGCGGGTCACTTAAGGTTAACTTTTACAAAAGTGACGGTTCTCTGGAGTCAACCCATTTTCTTGACCCGTGTGAGGGAAAATACGGTATTGAAATTCCTGCCGGCGTTTATCACAATTTAGAAGTAATTGACCGAAATACAGTCATTTTCGAAGCAAAAGAGGGGCCTTACACTCCGGTTTTACCCGAAGATACCCTTTAAAGTTAGAAATTGTATTTTGGTACACCACCTTGGCACATTTTGTGTATATTTGCCAGATATTTTAAAACCCTAATATCTGTGAAGAATTTTGCCCTTATAGGAGCAGCCGGATACATTGCCCCAAGACATATGAAGGCCATTAAAGATACCGGAAATAATCTTTGTGCTGCCTACGATGTATTTGATTCAGTGGGAATTATCGACTCATACTTTCCGAATTGTTCTTTCTTTACTCAGTTTGAGCTACTTGAAAGGCATTTGAATAAGATGAAGCACTCCCCTGTTAATTCTGAAAATGGTTGTTCACAGGTTCTTGATTACGCCGCAGTTTGTACTCCAAATTATCTTCACGATGCCCATATAAGATTTGGACTGAGGGCCGGAGCAGATGTTATTTGCGAAAAGCCTCTGGTTTTAAACCCATGGAATATTGATGCTCTTATGAAAATTGAGCAGGAGACAGGCAAAAGGGTATATAACATTCTGCAACTAAGGCTTCACGATGCGATTATTGCTTTGAAAAAGAGAGTCGATGAAGCTCCCTCAGATAAAATATTTGACGTAGATCTTACATATATAACATCAAGAGGTAACTGGTACTATACCAGCTGGAAGGGTGATGAGAGAAAGAGCGGAGGTGTTGCCACAAACATTGGTGTTCACTTTTACGACATGTTGACATGGGTATTCGGAAAGGTTAAAAAGAATGTTGTTCATGTATCAAGTCACGATAGGGTGGCAGGATTTTTGGATTTAGAAAAGGCTCGTGTACGATATTTTTTAAGTATAAACGAAGACAATCTGCCACAAGAGGCAAAGGCTGCCGGAAAAAGAACTTATCGCTCTCTTATGATGGAGGGTACAGATGTTGAGTTCTCTGATGGGTTTACTGAACTTCATACAAATTCTTACATCAAAATAATGAATGGCCAAGGATTTGGACTGGAAGAGGCAAGAGGCTCAATTGAGATTGTTCACGATATAAGATATGCAACTCCACAGGGGCTTAAGGGTGATTATCACCCCTTTGCAGCATTAGAGTGCACAAAACATCCATTTGGTTGGTAAAAAGAACGAAAAAAAATTATTGATTTGGAAAAAGTAAAACAATTTGCCTTAATGGGAGCGGCAGGATACATCGCTCCAAGACACCTTAAGGCAATAAAAGAGACAGGAAATAATCTGGTGGCTGCCGTTGATCCGTTTGACAGCGTGGGAATTATGGATAGCTATTTTCCGGAGTGCTCATTTTTTAGAGAGTTTGAACTCTTTGACAGACATTTGTCAAAGTTAAAGAGCGATGGCACAGGCGCTGATTATCTTTCGGTGTGTTCTCCTGATTATCTTCATGATGCACATATCAGATACGGTCTGAAGATCGGATCTAACGTTATATCGGAAAAACCGCTGGTGCTGAATCCGTGGAATCTGGACGCTTTGGAGAAGGCTGAGAAGGAGAGTGGTCAAAGGGTATTCACAATTTTGCAGATGCGTTATCACAAGTCGATAATTGACCTGAAAAACATGGTAGAAAATGGCCCTCAGGATAAGATTTATAATATGGATCTTACATATATCACCTCAAGAGGCAGCTGGTTCTTTACAAGCTGGAAGGGAGATGTTCGCAAAAGCGGAGGTATTGCCACAAACATAGGTATCCACTTTTACGATATGCTCAACTGGGTATTTGGTGATGTCCAAAAGAGCGTGGTTCATGTGAAGAGTCATGACAGGGTTGCCGGGTACATTGAGTTCAAGAGAGCAAGAGTGAGGTATTTCCTTAGCATAAATGCAGCCACTTTACCTGAAGAGATTTTGTCAAAAGGGCAACGAATTTACAGGTCGTTTAATCTTGATGGTCAAGAGATTGAATTCACCGATGGTTTCTCTGATCTGCACACTGAGTCTTACAAAAAAATACTGCAGGGTGAAGGTTTTGGGATAACAGAGGCTCGAAAATCAATTCAGATAGTGTACGACATCCGTAATTCAACTCCTGTAGGGCTTAAGGGTGATTATCACCCGTTTGCTGCCAAGGAGGTTGCACAGCATCCATTTGGCTGGTAGTAAGTACCATGCCATTTATCTGCTAAGACGCAAACTATTAAGCACTACCGATACTGAACTGAAGGCCATAGCCGCTGCTGCGATCATGGGACTTAAAAGTATGCCTGTGAATGGATAAAGTACTCCGGCAGCAATAGGGATTCCAATAATATTGTAGATAAAAGCCCAGAAAAGATTCTGTCTGATAAGTTTTACAGTTCTTTTTGAGAGGTCAAATGCCTTTGGTAACAAGGCTATATCAGATGTTATAAGAGTCATCATTGCAACATCCATCGCTATGTCGGTACCTTTCCCCATTGCTATACTTACGTTTGCTCTGCTAAGTGCCTGAGAGTCATTAATCCCGTCTCCGGCCATTGCAACAACCTTACCCTGAGATTGAAGTTCAACAATGTAGTTGTCTTTATCCTGAGGCAGTGCACCTGCCGTAAAGTGGCTTATACCAACTTTTGACGCAACATAATTTGCATTCTTCTGGTTATCTCCGGTGAGCATATGAACCTCTATGCCCATCTCATGCAGCTTTGCAATTGCCGTAGCAGATGTATCCTTGATCTTATCGGAGACTGCAACTATTACCATCGGTACATATCCTTTGCCAAATACTGCAATGCTTTTCCCTTCTCCCGATAGCTTTTCAGATAATGATGTAGCCCTGTTTGCGATATCAGATACATTGGCAGCGACCTGTGTATTCATCATTCTGATGCTTCCAAGCCAGAATTTTTTATCATCATACTTTGCCTCTGCGCCTAGTCCTGATATTGTTGTAAAATTTGAAATCTGAGACCTCTTTTCAGGGGCTCCCCAATTCTGTTTTATGTAATCGGTAATGGCAGAAGCAAGCGGATGCTCAGAAACCTCCTCCATAGCAAATAGTACGGGAAGATACCTCTCCCTTTCGTTTTCATCTTCTGTAAGCCACTGCCAGTCTGTAACTACCGGCCTGCCCTCTGTAATTGTACCGGTCTTGTCCAAAACCACTGCGTTTACCCTTCTCATCTGCTCCAGGGCGGAGGCATCTTTAATAAGGATATGCTGCTGGGCCCCCTTGCCGATTCCCACCATAAGTGCCGTTGGTGTTGCCAGGCCAAGAGCGCATGGGCAGGCTATTACAAGGACAGAAATGGCAGAGAGCAACCCTTTTGCAAAGAGCTGTTCACCGCCGGCTAAAATCCAGACAGCAAGGGTTATAAGCGAAATTGAAATGACCACAGGTACAAAAATTGAAGCAATCTTGTCTGCAATTCTCTGAACGGGAGCTTTGCTGCCCTGTGCCTCTTTTACTGTTTTAATTATCTGTGCAAGAAGTGTGTCTCCTCCAACTTTTAATGCCTCAAATGTGAATGTGCCCTTTTGATTTATTGTACCGGCCAATACATTGTCCCCCACTCTCTTGTGGGCAGCTAAAGGCTCACCTGATATCATACTTTCGTTCACATACGATTCACCGCTTTTAAGAACTCCATCCAGGGGAACCTTCTCTCCCGGCTTTACCACAATTACCTCTCCAACCAAAATCTGAGATATTGGAACCTCAACTGGCTCTCCGTCTCTCAGTACTATTGCAGATTTTGGCTGTAGCCCCATTAGCTTCTTTATGGCAGATGATGTGTTGCCCTTTGCCCTCTCTTCCAGAAACTTACCCAGCAGAACAAAGGCAATTATCATTGTTGCAGCTTCGTAATAGACCATTGGCTCAATGCCTCTGGCTATCCAGAATTCCGGGAAAAATGTATTGAATACACTGAATAAGAAGGCAATAGCTGTACTTAGAGCAACCAGAGTATCCATATTTGCACTGCCTCTCAGTACTGCCTTAAAACCGTTTACATAAAAGCTTCTGCCAAAAATTGCAAGTACTGGCAGCGAAAGCAGCATCATTGGTATGTTCAGATAGTGGTGATGCATGAAAAACATTGACATCACCATTATAGGCATCGAAAAGGCCCAGGCGAGTATGGTTCTGTTTTTAAGTTTGCGGTAGTGGCTCTCGCGTTGCTCCTCCTTTAGTTTTGCTGCATTCTCTCCCTCCTCTACTATCATGTCGTAGCCAAGTTGCTGAACACTCTGTTTAAGTTTGATGGAGTCAGTAAGTTGTTCATCAAACTCCAGAGTCACACTGTTGTCGGCAAAATTAACTACCGCCTTTTTTACCCCCGGTTGTGCATTCAAGCCCTTCTCAACACCCATTGCACAGGATGCGCAGCTCATTCCGGTTACTGTATAATTTTTCTTTGCCATAATGTAATCAACTTTTAGCCACTCTGTTAAGAAATATTGTTCCCTCTCTTTTGCTCCAGATTTTGAAACCCTTTACTGAGAGTATATCAAGAATTGGGGTAGGCAGAAACGGAGAGGAGAATTCAAAAATCTGACCCTCCTGCAACAAGTTGCTTAACCTTAAAATCTCTGCCATGGGTACATCGCCCGACTCAAGAGTCTTTACAGCATCGTATCTGACTGTTATCTTTTCGGGCGAAAACCAGTCAGGCTGCTCACCTCTGTATTTGTCCGAAAAATTCTCCAACTCACTTCCTGTCGCAGCACCTGATGCAACACCTGACACAGCACCCGATGCATTAATAACTCCGGCATCAGAATCTGACAAACCGGCGGCTATCCTCAATTTTTTTACAACCTCTGTGGCCTCAATACCGGCAATGGTTGCCGCCTGCTGAATTGTGGTAACCCTTGCAATTGTTCTGCGAAGAATCGGGTTCTTTAGCTTTGCAAATGCAGGTGATATCTCTGAAAGAACATCCTCAAGTTGGGGATAATCTTCCAACAGTTCGTAAACCTTTGTCTGAAATGTTATCGGCCTCATTTTGTTGTATATGATAGCAATCTCTGGTCTCCCTGGAGTTTTCTGAACTCAGTTATGTCCTGGGTAACCTCAATGACTCCAAGGTATTCGTTGTCTTTGCCTCTGAGGGCTGTATATTCAATGTAAACGAATCTTCCCATAAAGTTAGAGAGCCAGAATTTTGCCTGATTCTCTTTTCCGCTCTTGAAATCCACAAGAATCTGTTCAACAATATTTACACTTCCCGGAGGGTGGCATAGCCTAACATCTCTTCCGATTATTGAGCGGTTTCTCTCAAATACCCTGTTTGGGCTGTGTGAGAAAAATTTAACCTTATCATTTGCATCTACATAAGTGATATCGATAGGAATTGTTACAAACAGTGCCTCAAGCTCTTTCATGTCAAAACTCCCCGAACTTAATCTTATTGGGGCACCATCGGAATAAGATACCCCCGAAACCGCCGGGCCACCCTCCTCCATCTGGCTCTTATTAAAACTCTCAACAACATGCTCTTCCGGTTTCCACTCATCTCTCGTATCATATAAACAGTAGCCGTAAACAGGGGTTTCCATATATATCTGATACCAGTTCTCCTCTGAAAACTTCTCAAGACACATTGGAATCAAAATTTCCTCCTCTTTCATTATCATACTCTCAACTGCCTCAACTGCAGGGCCGAGCAATAACACCACAACAGACATCAACTCCTCTTTGGTTGTAATGCTCCCCGGTTCAAGCGCCTCAATAGAGGCCTTTAGCTGTTCCCGAATCTCGTCATGTTTGCCCCACATCACCTTGGGAGGGCCTGTGATGGCCGCCTTCTCAAGAAATGGGAATAGCAGATACTCTTTGCGCTTGTAGTGTTTGTCGAGGTCGTAAAGGCTGTTAAAGAGTCCTTTCAATTTAAGGGTAAGAGCCGAAATTTCGTCATCGGCTCCGTTTGAAACAGTCGGAA